>JABIQA010000182.1 GCA_018699155.1 Chromatiales bacterium | reverse complement strand
CCACCGCCGGCGGAAAGAGAGCAGAAGACGAAGTCCGCACACGTATTCTAGGTGAAACAGCCAAAATTGGCTGGTGTGAACTGCAAGGGTTCTTTGCTGCCGGCCATGCTGTTTCTGTTGCCACCGAGCTCGACTTGATTGAGGTTGCGTACCAGATGGCGCAGGACAACAATCAGCTTGTCGCTAAGTGGCTGGGCACGGGCGAGGTGCGAGTAGTTACCGATGCGGAAGCTATTCAATGGCTGGCAACAGACGCGCTGATGTGGACAGTAGTAATCAAGCCGTGGATTCTCGTGCAACCCGCGTTGCCGAGAGAGCAAGCGTAAAACTCATGCCGTTTTATTATTCTTGAGCCGTGTTAGATTAAGACTTTGATTTAGCCTTAATAATTGCTTCAGATGAAGCGTTGGGATTCTTCATGCGAATTGTCGGCATCTTCCTGTCGGGATTTTTTTCTATCATCGCCCTTGCCGTGGCTTGGTTGTACTTTTCTGATGCGCAGTTGTTACCGCGTTACGTAGGCATGTTTGCCACCGATGACCTGACCTATTCTGGGCTGTCTCCCCGCGAACATGTTGCCGGCGATGCCTCATACCGTTTACCGCAGGCCTCGGGCGCTCAAAAAACCATCGACCCCGTGGCGCTTGCCGACATGGCTGAGTATGCGTATGCCCAAGACTCCCACTCGCTAATTGTTATTCATCAGGGTGTGGTGCAGCTCGAGTGGTACAACAAAGGCTGGGATCGAAACCGTGTGACTCAATCCCAGTCGATGCACAAAAGTGTGTTGCCGATCCTTGTTCAGGCCGCTGTTGAAGACGGTTCTATTGGTGCAATCACGGATCCGGTGGGTTTGTATCTGACTGAGTGGCAGGATGATCCGCGCGGTGCAATTACCATTGAGCAGATGATGTGGATGTCCAGCGGCCTGCTTGAGTACCCTTTCAGCATCAATCCATTTTCCGACGAATTCAAATGGTTATTTGCCAGCAACAGCAGTCCGGTGCTATTGCGTACGCCATTGGATTGGACGCCCGGGGACAAGTTCGAATACAACAATGTGAACGCAGAGTTACTGGGTCTGATTATTGAGCGCGCCACTGGCGTGCGTTACACGCAGTATTTGCAGAGCAAGCTTTGGGGTCCGATGGGTGCGCAGGGTGCAGACCTATGGATTGATCAGGATGGTGGTAAGGCGCATTCATCTTGTTGCTTGTTGGCACCGTCGATGGACTGGGGCCGTTTTGGCATGATGCTATTGGGCGAGGGCAAGGTAAACGGGCAGCAGATTGTTGATAGCAGTTTTATCCAAGGGATGATCCGCCCATCGCCCACTTTTGAGTGGTACGGGTATCAGATCTGGTTAGGCTATTCGAGGGATCTGAACCCCCGCGCCGACAAGTTGGCCGGCGGCTATCAGCGCAGTGAGCCGTTTTTAACAGAGGACACTTATTTCACATCTGGTTACGGCGCACAGCGGGTTTATGTTGTGCCATCACAGGAGTTGGTGATCGTGCGCATGGGGCCTGCTACCGGGCGTAACCCGGTTAAACCCAGCTGGGATAACACGTATCTGGTTAATACGGCCATCCGGGGCATACGCGAGCCATGATGCTCCTGCCTTTGTTGGCTGCGCTCTCGGCGATTCCCGGGCAGGCGGTATACCTGGAAGTTCCCGGTGCACCGGAGCTTGAGGCTGTGGCTATTGAGTTTAAGGGTCAGAAACTGGCGCTTGCCTCATCTAACGACGGTTGGTTTGGGTTAATTGGTGTTGATCTGGATGTTGCGCCAGGGCTCTACCCTGTGACAGTCAGTTATAACCCGGCGGATGACGCGCCATACACAGAGGTTATCGACATCGATGTCATGGTGAAGGAGTATCGCACCACTAAGCTTGAAGTAGCGCCGAAATATGTCGAGCTAAGTGCTGAAAACCAGCAGCGTGCCGCCGCTGATCGAAAGCTTATTAATGAGGCATACAGCAATACATCGCCCGAACCTTATTGGCAGGGCGTATTTCTTATTCCAGTGAATGGTGTGACCGGTGGTCGTAACTTCGGTCACCGCCGCGTGTTTAATGATCAGCCGCGTGCACCTCATTCCGGCGCGGACCTCACTGCTGCCACAGGCACTGAAATTATGGCCTCTAACGCCGGTAAGGTTGTGCTGACTGGCGACTTTTTCTTTAATGGTCGTGCGGTGTTTGTCGATCACGGCATGGGTGTGTTGACCATGTACCTGCATTTGTCCGAAATCAGTGTGTCGAAGGGTCAGATGCTTCGCAAAGGCGAGGTCATCGGCCTCGCCGGGGCAACCGGAAGGGTTACAGGCCCGCATCTGCATTGGGGTGCGCGTGTCGGTGGAGCCAGGGTGGACCCGTTTTCTTTGCCCGGTATACCGGCCGAGCAGGCCTTGAGCCGATAGTTACGGCTATTTTTCTGCTGTGCGGTCAATTTTTCATTAAGGTTAATAGGTTCACAGTCATTACGTATTATTAGCCTAGCGAATATCTCCGGCGTTTGTGTCGAAACCATAAGTTTATCAATTAGCTCTATCGTCAACTGAATTTGTCGGTACTGAGGAATTTTATGTCAACGGATTCTCTATCTGATACCTACCGCTCGAAACGGCTGTTGGGTTATCTCTGGCTGCAGCCAGGCCTCAGTAGGATTAATGGGTACACCATGTTATGGGGTTGTTTAACCGGCATCCCATTCCTTGTGGTTATTAACTTTTTTCAACCGTACATCCTTACCGCTATGTTGGATGTGCCTGTTGCAGAGCAGGGTTCGGTGTCGGCCTACCTTGCGGTGCTGCATGAGATTGTAATGATCTTGCTGGTAGGGCCTTTTGGAGCATTGGCCGATAAAGTGGGTCGTCGGCGTATCTTTGCTCTTGGCTTCATCATTACTGCCGCAGGCTTAATGGTTTATCCGTTCGCTGAATCGGTGCTGGAACTGACTTTATTTCGCCTTGTTTATTCATTGGGTGCTGCCTGCATTGTTTCAATCTACTCGACCTTGTTAACGGACTATCCCGCAGAGAAATCGCGGGGAAAAATGGTTGCGATGGCCGGTATGTTGAATGGTGTCGGTATTCTTGCGCTCACAGGCTTAAGTGGCTTTTTGCCAAAAATGTTGTCAGACATGGGTTACGGGCCTATCACTACCGGCCGTTTGTCGATGGCGATATTGGGTGCGATGTGCGTTGTCGCAGGCATTGTTGTTGCAATAGGGCTTATTGGCGGTGACCGTGTCAGCTCAGACAAAGACAAAATGCCATTTTTAAAATTGATGGGTCAGGGTATTGTCGCAGGACGTAATCCACGAATTTTTGTGTCGTTTGCATCAGCATTTGCAGCGCGTGGTGATGTCGTGGTTATCGGCACCTACGTATCGTTATGGGGCACGATTGCCGGAGTTGGAATCGGACTGTCTGAAGCGGATGCTTTAATGCGGGCGACAATAGTATTTGCAACAATTCAAGCTGCAGCGCTTATTAGCGCGCCGATTATTGGTATTCTTAACGATAAAATAAATCGGGTTACGGCGCTCGTTGTGGGCATGAGTTTGGCGGCTTTGGGTTATCTTGCCTTTGGCTTTAGTGAGAACCCGTTTGAAGGCGTATGGGTTATTCCGGCAGTGCTGTTGGGTATTGGTCAGATGTCGGCGATTCTAGCTGGTACTACCTTAATCGGCCAGGAAGTTGATCCGAAATTTACTGGAGCAACTATTGGTGTTTGGAGTTTTTTTGGTGCCGTAGGCACGCTGGGCGGTTCCTTCTTTGGCGGCTTACTGTTTGACTCATGGCGCCCCGGTGCACCATTTCTGCTAATGGGTTTCGCAAATCTGATTGTTGTGTTTATGACAGTCTATGTTCGTATTCGTTGGCCTCAGGAAGAACCTTTGCGGGCGCTTAAGCCGACCAACGCCGGCTAACACCATTTGTAGCGTGATTAGCTGAAGGATATCGAGTGGCAGGATGAGCACACACGAAAAAAAGACCTTTGATCAGGTTTACAGCTATGCCGATCATTACAGTAAGTTGCCTTGGGCGCATGATCATCCTTCGCGGTTTATTGATGAGATAGCTGCATCCCAGCCTTCGGGCAAGGTCTTGGACATTGGCTGCGGTGGTGGTACTGATTCGGTTTACATGGCAGCACAAGGGTGGCAGGTAACCGCGCTCGATTTTGTTTCTAAAGCACTCGAGATGACATCACAGCGTGCTGCAGAGCAGGGGCTTACTGTCGCCACAATTGAAGCGGATATCATCACCTGGAAACCGACTGACCGTTTTGACCTGGTGCTAGACCATGGTCTTTTGCACAACATGGATGCGGTGCGCCACTCCGCCTATAGGGAGCAACTTATGCAGTGCATGGTGCCCGGTGGTGATTTTGTTATTTTACATTGGTTGCAGCGCACTCCGGATGAAGCGCAAGGTGAATTTGGCCCAACCCGCGCAAGCCGTCAGGCAATTAATGATTTCTTTGCGCCCGAGTTGCAGGAGCAGAAATTTGAGTTTGAGGAATACGATGGCCTGCCCGAATCAGTTGGTGGCACAATGGCGCAGGCGTATTATTGGTTTAAGCGGGGTTAATGACATTTTCCCTGCAGTTAAGTTGATGGAGTCTTAGATGAAACTTGTTTCTATTGCTGCAATAGTGGCTGTGCTGATGTTGCCTTTGGGCACTGCAGTTGCTCAGGATGCAATGGGAGGAAGTTTTCCGACCGTTAAGCTAAAAACTTTTGACGGTAAGAAGTTTGTATTTCCATCAGATATGCGGGGAAGTGAGCTGAATATTGTTTTTCTCGGCATGGGTAATAACCGTGAAAGCGGTGAACTGCAGCAAGGGCAGTTGCTTGATTGGCAGGCGGCCCTCGATGCAGAGGAAGTGTTCTCTGGTCGGGTCATGCCGTATCACTTTTCAGCTATGAGCAGCCCGCCATTTTTTGTGAAAGGAATGATTTCGGGTGCGATGTCGAAATCGTATGAAGGCCGGTTTCCCATGAATCAGGCGGGCATTTTATATCTAAAGGATCTTGAAGACTTTGCGGCCGACGTTGGCCTGCCGCTTGATGACCAGCCCACCATTGTGATTGCCGATGCCAGTGGAAAGCCGCTGCAGTTATACAAGGGCCTGTTGAGTGATGCGGGGCTTGAATCGTTAGTTGCAGCAATTCGTATTGCCAGTGGTGAGACTGCTGCAATTGACGAAGATGCTGCCGAAGAGTCCGTTACTCCAGAGCTTGTTGGCGGCTAAGCTTAATTCTATACCCAGCCTTGGGTCCAATTGGCAGGGTCTTTCAGTTCTCGCCAGTCAATATTAACAACCCGCTTGTTGATTACTGCTTCCAGTTCACAGCCGGTAATTTGTTCGTTTTCATCCCGCAGCAGCTTGCTTACCAGCCAATGTTTCTCTTTGTTGCGGGGCTTAGTGGCGGTCCACTTGCTCAGTTTTATTTTTTCCGGGTTTATTGGGTTAATTGGCTTCGTTGTCATGGTCATTAGCCCGCTTTTTTATACTTACCAGGGGATATTTGTTCCGCCTTCGTAGTTTAGGAACTCGCCATTGTTCTCGGGGCTTAGTCCTTTGATGACGATAATCATCTTGCTGACACTTTCTTCCGGCATGATAGTGCCTTTGCGCTGCTTCCCGTCAGCAGTATGCACCTGACCTGGTGATAGCACAGTCAGAATGACGCCTTTCTTCGGTGTTTCAAATGCCAAGGTGTACATCAGCATATTGAGTGCAGCCTTGCTGGCACGGTAGCTGTACATCATCGGGAACTCAGCTTCCTTCGCACCGAAAGAGCCGCCTTTGCTGGAAATAATGACAATCTTGCCATTCTCGGCAGCGCTAACGTTGGCCATAAACGCCGTTGAAAGGTGCAGTGGTGCCAACGCATTCACTTCATAGCTTTTACGAGCCATGTCGTAGTCAATTTTATTGGCACGACCAAAAGCTGTTTTGTATTTGGGTGTGATACCCGCGTTGCTGATAAAAACATCGAAGGTCTGACCTTCGTATTTTTTGGTAAGTTCGTCGATCCGGGCAAAGTCAGTGACATCAAGTTGTTCAATAACGATGTCGCTGTTTGTCGCCGCGAGTGCCTGAAGGTTATCCGATGACTCGACGTTTCTGGTGGTGGCAATAACATTCCAGCCGCCTGCTGCGAACTGCTTAACAAACTCGAGTCCTATGCCGCGATTAGCTCCTGTAATAACTACGGTCTGCTGATCCGGATTCAGTGCAGCAATTGCGCCGCCGCTTACTAGGCTGCTGAGAACAATGAGAAAGACTGTTAAACGTTGCATTTGTTGCTGACTCCGATATTGGGTTGGGTATGCATTGTGTCTCAGTTGCGCGGTTCGTGCCAGCGCTTGCCGTGTGATAGGCACCCAGCGACATCTATGTATCGGCCTGTAATATAATGCCCGAGAAGCGCTTTGCTGTGCGGCATCCGACCACTTGCCGCACATCCGAAGCGGCTTAGCTGTCGAATATACTGATACATAGCTAATGTTAGGGGCTGTGATCTGATTATATAAGCATCGAAGAATTTAATTTATGAGTAATAGTGCATCAGCAGAAGTGACTTACCCTTTCCGGATGTGGTGGGGGCTGTCATTTTGCGCCTTTTTTATGGTTGTGGTTATGTTGTTTGGTGTAGTCAGCGATGGCTCTACGTTTCCTCTCGATAAAGGCGATATGTGGTACTACTGGCAATTGGAGGCGCCTGATTTCTGGACGCGAATGTCAGCTTGGGTTCCCTACTCACTGCAACAGATAGGTATGTGGTATCTGATAGCAAAAGGTCAGCAAAAGCGGCCTAAATATATTTTTGGTCTGCATTCATTCAACGTCTGGGCAATTGCGCTGAACGGCTTTTTTATGTTGGTTCATGTTGTCCAAACCCGGTACTTTTACGATGCGCTGGCTCAGGATGTGCATGAGTCTTCTTCGATGATGTCGGTTATTCTGATGTTGTTATTGATTTTGCTAATGGAGAACAATCGTCGCGGGTTGGTTTTCGGCTATAAGGTTAAGCCGCTGTTAAGTATTGGAGAGATCGTAAAGCGTTACCATGGCTATTACTTTTCTTGGGCCATTATCTATACCTTCTGGTATCACCCGGTAGAACTTACCTCGGGGCATATCGCAGGCTTTGCTTATATGAGCTTGCTGCTGTTGCAGAGCAGTCTATTTTTCACCAAGTTTCACGTAAATCGCTGGTGGACGGTTTCACTGGAAACCTTATTTGTGGTTCATGGCGCTTTGGTTGCGTATTTCATCATGCAGCAGAGTCAGGGGCTCAATGCTGCGGGGATGTTTTTGTTCGGTGGTATGGCAACCTTCATGGTGTGTCAGATACACGGGCTCAATTTAAGTCTGCGCGGTAAGTTGATGATCGCTGTGCCAATGATTATGTCGATAATAGCGTTTTATTCATTTTTCCCCGAAGGGCTGGCAAACGTTGCCCGGACCCCTGCGATCATGTTTGCCGGCACCTTTGTGATGGCTCTGGTGGTATGGGTGCTAATGAAATCAGCCAGCGTTGTGAATTGGCTCAACGGCTCACGGAGTGATGAGCCGCAAGGCGCCTCCTGATTGGTCTTGCCGGCGGAGATGAATCAGAGCAGTTAGCTGCGATTGAGGTTTAGCAGCAGCCAGCTGCCACCGCCGACAAGAAAGCCGATGGTATTTAGTGCTTTGCCAATCATAAATGCACTGGAGTAACTCGCCAAGCCAAACAGATTGCCATTCGATTGCAGCATTACAAACGTGCCCAATGCAAAACAAATAAAGCCCGCCAGGCAGCCAATGCTTAGCGGGCTTTTTGTATTTTTCAGCTGCAGTAGCGCAGCCATAATTAATAGAGCCTGCCCGATATGATAGCCGTAGGTAAGTAACCACTGGTAAGAGCTATCAATGTTCATCGGTTTCTCCCTAAACGTTGCGTCCCTGAAAGACTTCAGGAGTGTCTTCATCGCGCAGCCAAATCTGGCGAGGGGCATAACCTTCTTTGCGCATGAAGTGCTCTGTATAGACAATGCGCTCAGGGTCGATGCGTGCAATTTGCCCCTGCGGTGGTTCGGTCAGTGAGCGGCCAAGTTCAAATGAGGATGCCGGCCATTTGAAAATCTGCATGCCGTGTTCCCATTCGGGCGTGCCAACATCGAGCAATGTTGCCTTACCGAACAACTGCGCGCCCATTACGCAAGCCCAGCCGGCCATCGGGTTTGCTACAGCAAACGATATACGGCCATCTCTGGCAATGGCTTTAGCTTTAGGGCTGTTCGGTTGAGGGAAAATATACAGCGACATATCCTCAGCATAGAATTCCACCGGGCTGACAATAGGCGTGCCATCTTTTTTTACTGTGCCAAGATAACCAATGTTAGTGAGTGCTAGAACACGCTCAATGCGCGCTTCAAGCTGCGCTTTGGTCATTTTTTTGGTTGGCCAGGGTTCTTCAATTAAGAAAGGATGTGCAATGGTCATGTGGTTCTCCGTTAAATTTGGGCGAGGGGGTTAGGCCGGGTCATTAACTTCTTTGGGTACTTCTTCGGCAAATGCCTCCCATGTGCCTTTAGGCTGAACCTGTGGCCAACCTTCGGGCGGTTGCAGATACTCAGGCGCGTTCTTTTCTATGTGCGCCAGCACCTTCGGTGGTATATCGCCGTAGTCTTTCAGCCCTTTGTGGCTGAACATGCGGCCGAACAGCACCTGGTCTTTCAGTTCACTCTGACCCATGCGCATCCATGGCCACCACTGTGACAAGCGAGTAAAGCCAGCGTTGTAGCGAGATGAGGGTGCACTTCGGTCGTTCATCTCATCCAGAGACATGCTGAATGTGAAATGTTCAGAAGGGCTAATACGCGCGCCTGTAGACGCTTTCGGCCAATGGGCTGGATCAACTGGGTTGGTGTATTCATGAGCGTAATCCCAGGCCAGCATCAGGTCGTCGCCGTAGGTTTCGAATGGCAGTATGAATGGAACAATACCGCCGCTTGTCTTGGCAGTGCCGTCGTTCATAAGTGTTGCGTCATCTTTCGCGGCGCCCATTGCAAAGCGCGGCATTTCGGCGGTGAGTGTGCCGCCCATATTTTTGTTATAGAAGTCGAAGACTTCAACAGTTTCGCCGGTAAACGGGTTTTTCCACGTTTGCAGAATATCGCCTGTGGCAAGGTCGGTGAAGTAGCCGGTTTCTCTGCCGCGAATGACCATGTTGCCATTCTCATCAATCCTCGACTCCATGCAGCCTGTGCCAGTGTAACCAAATAACGGGATCAGACGTTTGTCATCAATGCGTGCGTACATCAAACCATGGAAGGCACCGATTTCGGGACCATCGTAACCAGCCCAGATTTTGCCGAAGGCATAGAGGTTATCCCGCGGATTATCGAAATCGAGGCTTGGCGATGCACCCACCTTAGATGTTCTGACCGGATTCGCGCGACCCTGAGCGAGTGTTTCGATGGTATCGGTCGCAGAATGCTGTTGGGCAAGGAGTGCATTTAAAAACATTGAGCTCATGATGGTTCCTTTCTTTAGTGATTCGTCCTAAGCGGCGCGCAGCAGCGCTGCTTAAGCCGATAGAGCCGCTGTGCGTTTAGCGACGCATACTGCCTCAGTTGCCTGACGGCTAAGCATGCCACTTTAGGAGGTTAACTTACTGATGGACGGCCTGATAGGCAAGTGCTTAATTAAGATGGGGGATGGCGCGCAATCCACAGCCGCTTCCCCGTTGAGGTAGAGCCAGTGTTACCCTGCAGAAAAGGCGTATTCGCTTTTATAAAAAAAGACCGGAACCACTCGCTAGAGCAGTTCCGGTCCATGATTTGCCGTTGCGGCGGCAGACCGACTAGTTTGCTGGCGGCAGCAGCACAGCATCTATAACGTGGATAACACCATTGCTTGCTGGCACATCGGCTGCAACCACGTTGGCACCATTGACCGTAACGCCATCGTCGTTAGCGATAATCTCAATGGTAGCGCCCTCAAGCGTCGCAGCATTAATAGTGCCGGAGAGATCGGTGGACATCACTTGGCCCGGAACGACGTGATACAGAAGAATGGCCTGCAATTGTTCGATGTTTTCAGGTAGCAGAAGAGTCTCAACGGTTCCGTCTGGCAACGCCGCAAAAGCTGCATCGGTAGGTGCAAATACGGTCAGTGGGCCATCCCCTTGAAGGGCATCGACCAGACCGGCTGCCGTGACTGCAGCGACAAGAGTGTTAAACGAGCCGTTGCCGACAGCGACCTCAACAATGTCGCCTGGATCTGATGTGTGACCGCCGGCCATAGCAGTTGACACGCTGAGTCCGAGACAAGCTGCAATAGCGATAACCGCTGATTTTAATTTTGACATGGTATGACCTCTTTGAATGTTCAAGAATTTTTTTTCAGTGGTCTAGCCACTGGTAAAGGTTTCGCCATTAGCGGATGGTCGGATTCAGAGGGGCAGTCTCAGGACCTATATTTTGAGCCCGTTTGTATGGGTTTGCCGGGTCTGTTACTTCAAAGGCGAAAGGTCAGTGATGCCCAGAAACTTTCCCAATCTGCATTGGGATTATCTATTTCATAGATGTGCACGGCTTTGATGAGCCAGGTGCCTGAACTTAGCACTGCGATACTGGCCTCGCCATCAGCGTTGGTTGTTGTACGTTGTTGTTTTTCTGGTTCTGCCGAGTTGAATGCAAATACAGCGAGATCGCTGATGGGTTTTGAATTAAACAAAACCCTAATGTTTAGTGTCTTGTCTTTGCCTAGCGCATAGGGGTTGTTGAGTGGAATGATTTCGAGCGGGTAGCCGATGATGGCAGTGAGTGCTGTGGTGTCTTTACCATCGCCTGACTTGATTATTGATTTAGCACAGCGTGAGTAGTATTCGAGCCCCCGCGTGTTTTCTTCGCCGGCAGCTCGGCGAGTTTCCAGCGCATGCTCCAGTCCTTCGCTCATTAAGTAGGCATTAAATTTTTCTGGTTCCAGATCGGCAAGGTCAGCGCCGCTGAAGTAACCTACGGTATAAAGTGCATTTTCATCTGGCGTGAAACCGCCGGCGGGAATGTCGCCGATTATAGCTCGCACCGGCTGTGCGCCATCGGGCCCAATTACGCGGTAATCCAGAAACCACTCGGGTATCCATGGCAGGCTATCACCGCTTAGGTTTTCACCGACCCGCAGATTGAATTCGGTGCGGTCACCCGGCGATGGTTGGAATACAGTGGGTTCGATCCAGAAATCGTGAGCATCCGATGCTACAGTTAGAGCGAACAATACAACTAAGGCCGTGCCGCAATTTTTTAGAGATGCCATCATGCTCAAACGTACCTTTTCTGCTTTGCTTGTCGTCGTCTGGTTTTTTGTCAGTCTACCAGCGATTGCGCATGAAGTTCTGCCGGCAATTTTCACTATTAACCTACAGGCGGACGGTACCTATACGATACAGTCTCGTCTTAATATGGAGGCCTTGGTCGCTGAGATTGATCCTGCGCTCAGCGATACCAGTGAATCGCCCAATGCCGCTCTTTACGATAGCCTGCGTGAGCTAGCTCCGGAAGATTTTGCAGCACAGATTGAGGCTTTTATTCCGCTCTGGGTAGACGGTATCCGCCTGGACTTTGACGGTGAGCTTTCGGTGCCAGTATTTGAGTCGGCATCTGTCCCAGTTGCCGAGGATGCGTCTGTACAGCGTCTGAGCACAGTTGTTTTACGAGGCAACATACCGACGGGCGCTAAGGATTTTACCTGGCAATACGATCCGTTTTTTGGTGAAAGTGCGGTAAGGGTGGGTTTTTCGGGTGATGAAGCCGTGCAGGCGCAATTTTTGCAGCCGGGGGAGCTGAGTAAGCCATTTCCACTTGGTGATCGCCTGCAGCCGAAGTCGAGCAGTGAGGTTGCGGCCGAATATGTCGGTTTAGGGTTCACTCACATTCTGCCAAAAGGCGTTGATCACATCTTATTTGTGCTGGGCATTTTTCTATTTAGCCTCCACCTGCGGCCACTGTTATTGCAAGTTACCGCATTCACCGTTGCTCATTCCATTACGTTGGGATTGTCGCTTTATGGCTACATTGCGCTGCCGGCCAGTATTGTTGAGCCGTTAATAGCACTGTCTATTGTTTATGTGGCAGTGGAAAATATTCTCACTAGCGAACTGAAGCCATGGCGTATCTATGTGGTGTTTGCATTCGGTCTGCTGCATGGCATGGGCTTTGCCGGAGTGCTCACCGAGCTGGGCTTGCCGCGCAGCGACTTTGTTACCGCTTTAATAGCATTTAATGTCGGTGTCGAGCTGGGGCAGCTCGCCGTTATTGCGATAGCTTTTCTTGCTGTCGGCGTTTGGTTCGGGAAGAAGCCTTGGTACCGTCAGCGGATTGTAATCCCCGGCTCAGTGGGTATTGCGGCGATGGGTGCCTGGTGGACGGTAGAGCGCGTATTTGGCCTTCAGTAACGCCTACTGCCGCTGAGCGTCTTTGATAGCCTGTTTATGCGCTCGTCGCTTTTCGTTGGTGTCGCTCACATCGCTGCCGATGTGTTGTTCGCCACGAGCTTTTGCCAGATCGACCTGTTTCTGCCGTTCCGTATAGCGCGCCCGTTGCTCAGGCGTAGTTTGATCGTAGCAGTGCGGGCAACTTACGCCATGAACGTACTGCTCGCTTTTTTGGTGATCTTTAGTAATGGGCATGCGGCAGGCATTGCATTGGTCGTAATGGCCCTTCTGGAGCTGATGATCAACGGCAACACGCTCGTCGAAGACAAAGCATTCACCTTCCCAGGTTGAATTATTCTCGGGCACTTCTTCAAGATACTTCAGGATGCCACCTTCAAGGTGATATACCTCGTTGAAGCCCTGTGATTTAAGATAAGAAGTGGATTTCTCGCAGCGGATTCCCCCGGTACAAAACATAGCTACTTTTTTATGCTTGGCCGGATCGAGATTGGCCGCTACAAATGCGGGAAACTCTTTAAAAGTTGTGGTCTTCGGATTAACTGCGTTTTTGAATGTGCCGATCTGTACTTCGTAGTCGTTGCGGGTATCGATGAGCAATACTTCTGGATCTTCGATTAAGGCGTTCCAGTCTTGCGGCCGCACATAGCTGCCCACCACGTCGGCCGGGTCGACCCCTTCTATGCCCATGGTGACAATTTCGTTCTTAAGCTTTACTTTACTGCGAATAAAAGGCGGTTCATCGCTATAGGACTCTTTGTGTGAAAGTCCCGGGAATCGGGACGAATCACGCAACCAGCCAAGCACAGCATCGATGCTTTCCCGGCTGCCCGCCACTGTGCCATTGATGCCCTCGGACGCCAGCAAAAGCGTTCCCCGAACGTTGTTCTGCTGCATCAGGTTCAGCAATGGTTGTTGCAGTGCGACCGGGTCTTTAACGGTAACGAACTGGTACATGGCAGCGACGACGATTGATTGCACGGGCCTTCCTTAGTGTGTGTACCTGAGTGGAATGCAAAGAACTTTTGCCTAGGGGTCGGGATTATAGCGATTATTGGCAGAGGCTCTATAGGGGTTTTGTTATCATCCACTCATGCCTAAACCTCCTGAGACTTCACCGATAGCATTGCCTATCTTGTATTCATTTCGTCGGTGCCCTTATGCAATCAGGGCCAGGCTCGCGATCGTGCAGGCTGGTGTTGCGGTGCAGCTTCGTGAAGTGGTGCTGCGGGATAAGCCCGAAGTGCTGCGTGACGCTTCACCGAAAGCCACTGTGCCGGTGCTGGTTCTCCCTGACGGACAGGTCCTGGAGGAAAGTTTCGATATTTTGCAATGGGCGCTCTCCGACTATGAGCAGGGGACTTGGCGACCGGCAGAGCCCTCTGGCTTGCGAGAGCTGATCGCTCACAACGATGGTGAATTCAAACGCAATTTGGATGGTTATAAATACCCAGACCGCCACTTAGAAAAAAGTCGCGAAGAGTATCGTGCTGCTGGAGAACTCTGGCTGGCAGAACTCGATCATCGTTTAATGTTGTCACCTTATCTTGCGGGGGCTCATCCCGGCGCCGCCGATATTGCGGTGTTCCCGTTTGTGCGGCAGTTTGTAAACACTGATGCAGAGTGGTTTGCGACCACCGGCTATCGCGCATTAAGTGCCTGGTTGACGGCATGGCTCGCGTCGCCTCTGTTTATCTCTGTCATGAATAAATATGTACCGTGGCAGCCAGGCGATGAGCCAATGGTATTCCCTTCACCGTAGGTTTAACGCTCAGGTTCTTTACAGATCGTTTGTTTAGCCTCAGCAGCCCCAAAAAGGTTTCGGCAGCTTTTGTGCTAATGGTGTTTTGGGGGTAGTACTTCGACCTGTTTGTTGTTCCGTGATTTGCTGAGAAAATGGACGGGATGATGCCGATAGATTTGGTTTTTCCGGTCACTCCTACAGCTATTGGCACACACATTGCTGGGTGCGATGATCGGGCAAGCTAGGCGTACGCTAAGTTCCTGCTCGTCGACGGTCTTTACTCTCCCGCGCGAGCTTTATTTGTGAGCCTGTGCGGCTCTGCAGCCTGCCATTGCTGGCTTTCTGGTGGAACTTGAAGCAAAGCTTTAGTTAAGAGGGTTTACCGGAATGACCAGTTCTTTTGCCAGTATTATCGCCTGCTCACCGTTAGGCGAGTAGCCATCCGCACCGATCTTTTGCCACAGTCCGGTAACGCCTGCAAAAGCATTACCGCCAACCATGATCTGCGGGCGTGGACTGTGCTGTTTTAGGGCATCAATTGCAGTGCGCAGTTTTGGCAGCTGTGAGCTTAGCCCCAGCGACAGCATGATGATGTTGGCGTCATAAAATTCAACCGCCGCAGGCAGATCGTACGCAGGGACATCGGCACCCAAATAAATTGTGCGCCAGCCTTCCATTTCCAGCAGGTAGGAAATAGCGCGTATGCCAAGATCATGAGCATTACCGGCTACCGACGCACACACCGCAGTGTATCCATTGTCAGTCTGGTGTTTTGTTTGCTGTGAGATAAGCGCCATCGTGTGCTGTGTCGTTGCCGTCACCTGATGCTCTTCTGCAACGGTGACATCACCAAGGTGCCAGAGGCGACCTATTTCTCGCTGAGCAGGCATCAGCACATTCAGGATTGCCGTTTTCGCGGTTAAGCGGTGGTCGATTTCATCAATGACAATTCTGATGGCTTCGCGTGAATTACCTTGGAGTATCGCCTGCAGGTACTGCAAAACGATATTATCAACAGGGTTTCTGGGATCTAGTGCCGACTCAGTCGATTCACACTTGTTGTCGAACAACTCCTGTTCTGCGTTATCAATTACCGTAATTATATCGTTGGAGAGATTGTCATGTAGAACCTCAATAAGAGCATATCGGAGACTCACTAGCGTACTTTTTATGAATGCATCGTCCTGCCCGCGCGCCGTCATAGCTTCACGCGACCAACTTACCCGCGATGCAAACAGTCGTGATTCCCCAGTGGCCATGGCAGCGGCTAGTTCCAGCACACGCTGATCAAAATGTTGCTGCCAGATACTACCGACATCACTGCCAAATTGTCGTACGACATCCGGTGCTGTTGCGAGCAGGTGACGGGATGCAGCCTGACTGATTTCTGCCGCGGATTGCTCGAGTAATTGTGCGGCTTTTGCATCTGCTCGCATCATGATTTACGTCCTTGTTTGATTGATCCGCTAGCCCCATTTCCCGGGTCGACAGCAGTTGCTGAGCTTCTTGTGTTTGTGGCGGAGACCCCCGCATTGATCAACCGAGTTAATCTCTTGGTGATCATGCCTTTTGGAAAATGGCTTTTTACGTTGCCCATTTTCATTGCCATGTTTTCAATACTTACTAGAAATGCCGGCAGCAGGAACAGCACTATCAGGGTGGCGAACATAAGACCAAATGATAATGAAACAATCATCGGCTTTAGAAATTGTGCTTGGGTAGCCTGTTCGAACAGCAGAGGGGCGATACCGACCACAGTAGTAATCGATGTGAGCAGTACTGCCCGTAAACGACGTATTCCTGCGTCTACAGCAGCTTCTGCCGCCTTCATACCGGCTTCTCGCTGTTCTTTGAAGCGCATGACCAGAATAATGGAATCGTTGATTACGATACCTGACAAGCCAAAGATGCCGAAAATTGACAGCATCGTTAGGTCAACGCCCATTATCCAGTGCCCGAATAGCGCTCCGGACAGACCAAATGGAATGACACACATAACCGCGAGCGGCCAGGCGTAGGAGCTGAATACCCAGGCAACGATGATGTAGATTAGCAGGAGTGAAAGTGGCAGAGCCACGGCAAGGTCGCTAAGTTGATTGCCCTGATCTTTGGCTTCGCCACCAAGCTGATAGCCAACATCATATTTTTGAGCGATTGCCGGCAGCACATTGCGGATGATAGAGTCGCGCACCTGATTTGCATTAGCAACCTTTCGATCTACATCGGCAACCACCGTTACTCCTAGTAATCCATCGCTATGTCGCAGGCTGTCGAAGCCCCTTTGGTAGCTAAGTGTAGCCACGTCAGAAAGGGTCGCTGAATCAGATTCACTAACAACAATCGGTAGTGATTCGAGAGCACGTAATGAGTTGCTTTCGGATTGTTTTAACCGCACACGCACTTCAATTTCGTTACCGTCGTCCTGGAATATCTGCACCAGTTCACCCTGGAACGAAGAGCGCAGCTGCGCGCCGAGAGATTGTCCGGTTAAGCCGACAGCTTTACCGGTAGGGCTTAGTTGATAGATTAACTGTTCTTTGCCAAAGGTCGTATCGTCGCGGATGCCACCTACACCAGGGTATTCCTGTAAAGCCTGTTGGAATTCGAGTGCGGCATTCTTGAGTATTCTCGGGTCGTTGCCGATAAGTTGGACTTCGATAGCTGAGCCATCAGGCCCGACGGTGCTGCTGGTAATCAGAAAGGATTCCATGCCCGCAGCCATATCAATCTTGCTACGCCATATACGAATGAATTCAGCGTTGGTGGTGACACGCTCGTCCGAAGGCAGAACCTCTACAATTAAGTGGCCTAAGTGACTGCCTTTGGGGCCGCGGCTGTCTTTGCCGACTTTGGTCAGCACCAGATTAATAATGTTCTCGCCCGTTTCGGATTCCGCTTCGCGCAGTGTGCGCTTGGCCTCGATGAGGAAGTCATCAATGCGATATGACGGTGACCCTGCGACAAATCGTGCATTGGCAGTAATAGTCGTGCCATCTGGTTGGGGAAAGAAACTAAAACCAATACGGCCGCTGATTAGCAAGCTAATTCCTAATATTAGAGAGGCTATAGCAATGCTAATGGTGGTATGCCGGTTATTAATTGACCAGGTGAGCCACCCGCGGAACCTGACCTCGCGAAAGTTGTTGAATGCAGCATCGAAGCGTCTCCGAAACTTGCTTACTTTGTGAGTTGCTACGCCTTCGAGTGAGTGCCGAAGATGCCCTGGCAGTACGATAAAGCATTCAATGAATGAAGCGATTACCACGCAGATCACAATGAGCGGAATCGGCAGCAAGATAGTACCGGCGATCCCATCAAGGGTAAGTAGTGGCAGAAATGCACATATCGTTGTTAATGATGCAGCAGCTACTGGAGCTAACATCTTGAACGCCGCATTTTCTGCGGCTTTGGTCGGGCTGGCTCCATTCTGGAATTGGGTGACGGCTTCTTCACCAACGATGATGGCATCATCGACGATAATGCCGAACGCCATAATCATTGCAAACAAGGTGATCATGTTAATGGTGCCGCCGAGCAGATACAGTGCCGCAAGCGCAACCAGAACAGCTACAGGAATGCCCACAGCAACCCAGAACGCTACTCGCACATTCAAAAATAAATACAGCGCCAGACCCACCAAAAGTAAACCAGATAAGGCGTTGCTTAGCATCAGTTCGATGCGTTCATCGACCAGTCGCCAAGGTTCGTCATAAAACAAAATATCAACATTCGGTGGTACCGAAGCGCGTGCGCCTTCTGCCCATTTGTAGATGGTTGTTGCGACGTCAATAGCATCTTGATCTTCGGAGCGACGAATCTGGATTTCTACGGCGGGCATACCGTTTAAGAATATTTCTGTCTGTTCTGGCCGGGGTTGTCGATTGATGGTGGCAATATTGCCGAGAGTAAGCAATCGACCGTTCTGATCCGCTACGATTGGCAGACTGTTAAAGTCATCGACCGAGCGGGCTTTATCTAGACTGCGAAGCTGTCGGGCTACATCAGACTGCCCCAAAGTACCGGCCGGAACATCCTGGCTAAAGCTCCTAACCAGGCTCGCAATGTCGGCAGCTGAAAGATTTAGTTCTGCCAGTTGCTCAGCTGATACCTCTATGGAGATTTCTTCTTCAGGCAGTCCTGTAATCGTGATTCTGCTCAAGCCAATGGCACGCATCTCACGCTCAAAGCGCTTCACAATTGTTCGCAGTTCAGAGAGTACCGGTCCTGCCACGGTAAGCTTGGTGACGGGTTCGCTGCGACTCACCTGGCTAACCTGAGCATCGTCGGCATTCTCTGGCAGGTTGCGCACCAGCGACACGGCGTCTTTCACTTGATCGAGAGCGCTACCCATGTCAGCGCTTTCGGCATACTCTAGCGTCACCCGTGATTCACCCGGTCGTGAGTTGGATGAGATACTGCTAACCTCATTTAGGCCTTGCAGCGCTGCTTCGATAGGGTTGGTTACAGATTGTTCGACATCTTCTGCAGCGGCACCCGGCCACTGAACCGAGACTTCGATGATATTCAGCTGGAAGGCGGGGAGCAATTGACGGGTGAGCTGGCTTGATGCCCAGATGCCAGCAATGATCATTACCATCATTGCTAGATTAGGCGCGATAGGGTGTCTGACAAAGCTGCGTATGATTTGTCGCATTATAGTCCCTAGCGATTCCCAGCCCGTTGATCGGGCTTTTTAACGGGTTCTTCTGCAGTTGCAGAATTAGCCGCTGCTATCGATTGATAGTCAGCGGGCGTAAAATTGCTAGAGCTCTCTATGAGCAAACCGTCTGCTGCATTGGACAGCTTGGTTAGAATTACTGCTGTGCCATCGGTAACTTCCGGGCTCCGCAGCAGAACCTGGTTACGACCAGTAGCATCAACGCGTTCGCCAGCGCGCTCAACGATGACTGACTTCATTCTAGATTGCTGCGCTGTGTAAATACGGTTCTGTCCGTAGACTGCCTCAGCTGGAACCATAAATACATTCTCTACAGGCGGAAGCTCAATCAGCACTCTTACGGTGCTGCCGAGACGAAGGTCATTAGTAAAAGCAGAACTATTTTCAAATCCGATAAATGCGTCAACTCCGCCGCTATTCTGGCGTGTTTGACCTGCAACTCTAAGGAGTTTCGCTGGGACCATAGAGCCCTGAGAATTGACCATTACCGTCATTGGTATACCGCGAGCCAAGCCATCCCGGAGGGCGGCAGCATAGACGGTGGGTATTTGCGTACGAACCTCGGTGGTCGCCGGGTTTTGCAGGCGCATTAAGTTGTCGCCTCGACCGATACGGTCACCCACTGATACATTGAAATCTGAGAGCATTCCATCAAAAGGTGCACGGATCTGGGTGCGTTCAAACGCCAGTTGTGCCTGATCTCGCTGCGCGGATGCCCGCATCAACTGTGCCTCGATTTGGATGGCGCTGATTTTGCTTTCTTCGACTGCAAGGATTGACTGATTGATATTCAGTTGCTGGCGTTTGAGAGACTCCATGGAGGTATCAAGGTCGGATTTTGAAAGCAAGCCATCTGCCTGCAGTTGGCTTGCCCGGTTGCTTTGGCTTTCATTGATCTGAAGGAGTTCCTGTTCTTTTTCAAGAACGAGCTCGTTGCTCTTTAGGCGCATAGATGCGAGGCGTATTTGGGCCCTTATCTCTGCAAGTTCGGCTTCGCGCTCGCGAAGCTCCAAAATGGAATCCCTATTATCCAAAAGTATGAGCAGCTGACCTTTCGTTACTGTGTCGCCCTCATTGACTAAGAGGCTAAGTACTTCGGCCTCAACTCCACTGCGCAGCTGAGTATCCTCAGGAGATTGTATTTTGCCGAATAATTCGACATTGGGTTGGTGTGCTGAGTTATTGATGACGGCTGTTTCTACAACCCACGCACGCTCGGGTGGCTCGGATTGTACCTCTGCAGGTCTGCTTGCAATAAGTACGCCGGAGGTGAGCAGTGCCATTACCACAATAAGTAGTGGCAGCCTGCGTTTCAGTGCAGCACCTATAGATTTGAGTCTTTGTGCATAAACCATGAGCTTGCTGCTGCCTTAAATCAATATTGAGTTCAAGACACTATTCGTTGTGCTAGTGCGCTCAGATTCAGACCCGAGGGCTTATTAGCCGGTTTTTAGCAGGATAGAGGCCATTTAGGGAAGGGAAGTGATGCCCTATGCGGCGTTGCGGCGATATGGGTTAGCGATTCCGGTACCTGTTCAGATCGAATATGCCGGATTCGACCGGATCGGCTTGAACTGCTTTGCTGTGGAACCAGTCGGAATGTTTCCAGAATTCTTCATTGGTCCGGCGAATGCCGTATAGCGCATCGAAACGTTCATAGTCATCCGGATTCTGCAATACCGCCAGCGTGTCCGAAAATTGCCCGATATCCTCGAGGTCGACCACATAAAAGAAGTTGGGGTAAGAGCCGACGAATCCCGGAAGAATAGTAAGTGTGTCTTGGGCGGGGTCGCGTTTGTCTTCGTTTTCGAACATGGAGTTCAGGTTGGCATAACCTTTATTCACGACGATGGTGTAGGCGAGGTCAGGTTGTCCATCCGGGGTGCGTATTCTTAAAAAACTCATATCAGGAAATGCCAGTAGTTGTTCTCCTTTAATAGCCGTTGCACGATGCAAGGCCGCCTCGACTGAGGGCAAATCAGAGTCATTTTCGACGCAGAGACCATCGCACCTATTGATGAAATCTGGAGGTCCTGCGACCGCTCCCAAACGTTGGTCGATTAAAGCTAAGACCTCGGCAACCGGGTGGTCGCTGCTCACCTGAATGCCGGATTTCACATTCATCCAGTCTTTTGGCTCGTTAAAATGCTTCTCAACCTGGGCGTGCACACCCACATACCAGCTGTCATGAACCTGTTTGCGGACTTGCTGTGGCAGTAGTACCAAAAAATATTCTTCAGCCTCCATTCGCAGGAAGTCCATATAGAGACGGGTATTCAACTGGTGTCCGACGTTGCCATAGACATCGTACCCGACCACCAGCAGGTAGTGGATTCGTTCAAGCAGCGGGTAGTCGATTACCCAGGCGGTCTCCGGATAATCGCCAAGGTGGCCGAAACGCACCGAGGCACTATCCGTATGACGAAATACGGTAAGCGCTGCGTTTGGGTTGGTTTGATCTCCGTTCCATATGTACTCAAGCAGGCGCTCTGGTTCGTCAGAGTCTGAATCCTCGAAACCGGTCCATCGCAGTTTCAGGTATGCCTTCTCGCGTTTCCAGTAATCGGTCCAGATAGCCAACATATCGAGCGTGTTGCCCCGATCTGCAGGCAGTTCAAGGTAGTTGGTGGCCTGCTTTAAGAACGCCTGATTGGTGGAGAGTTCTGCCATGGTCGGATCAGCGAAAACGATCCAGAACTGATCTGCGATCACATCGAGCGCGATTTGCCCACGACACACCGGGCCTTTAATGAAGCCCTGAATATAGAAGCGTGCATCGTCGAGCATAAACCGATATCGGGAATCCGCCGGGATTTCTTGAAAAACCCGAAACGGGTTTGAGGCCAATTCGCGTCCGTAGGGAGCCTGCTCTGTAACCTCATAATCAACGTCAAAAAACAATTCTTGATAGCGCTGCATTTTAGCTGCTGACCACTCATAAGGAACATGATCTTTGATAACGATATGCGGTTCATAGAGTTTGACGCGGTACCAGAACTCCTGACCAGGGGCGCTGTAGGGGCGATCACTGGCTATTTCGATTGCGGGTTGCCCCGGCGGAGTTGTTGAGCGGATCAGTCGGAAGAACTCCCGCTCGGGCGCTCCTGCAAAATGGATATGCCCCTGAATAAGATGCTCATAGATATAACGACTGACCAGTTGGGCACGGAGGCCAGACTGATTCAGAAACGCCTCCCATTCAACAATCTGCGGAACACTTGCGGCGGCAATTTCGCGGGAGGGTGATCCGGGTGCACCTTGGCCTAGCCATTGCACCAGAGTGGTGTATTCCTGTTCCGGTAAGTTAGGCAGTCCGAATGGCATACCCCAGTCGGGGTGTTCGCGGGCAAATTTGTCGAATTTATCTGGCTGCACGCATTGCTGCTTGCGGTTAAGACTGATGTCGATATCTTCGCTGAGCATTCCTGTCTTTGGTTGTGGGTAGAGTTGCTTTTGGCGAAGCATCTTGTACATCAAAGAGTTTTCCAAATTGTTTTTTGGCGTTGCGTTAGGCTCTTCATTCAGTACCGAATGGAAACCTTTTTGTCGCCATTGTTCAGTTGTTTGTGCATCGACAAACAGTCGGGTTTTGGGGGTCGCCTTGATGCGCTCGCCATCGTAGACCTTTTGCGGATTAGCGCCCCGGCTGATGCCGGCATGCGAGTTTAGCTTCAGCTGGCAAGGAGCGTCATAACAGCCATGGCAGACAACACAGCGCTTATCCAACACTGGCTGAACTTCATCCATAAATGACAGGGGTTGTTCCGATATGGCGAGCGCAATATCGTAATCGACCTCAGCCTGATCGTTGGCGAGGGAATCCTTTTCATCGTTATTAGAACAAGCGCTGATCATGAGCATGGCGAGTGCAATAAAGCCATAAATTCGCATATCGGTTGTATCGGCCCCTGATTTATAGGTTTTGCTGCGTGAAGTGCCGTAAGTGTCTGTGCAATATTAATCGTTGGCGAGGCAATTGTGCAGGAACTGTAGGTCATTTTCCTCAAATGAACAGCAGACCCTGCCCCTGTCCGCATAGAATTCCATCGCATATGCGTTCGGGTCGCAGCCCTTTATGCTGCTGATTCTCTGCATGTTAAGCTGTTCATTGGACATGTTAAATAACAGCCGCAGATGATACGGAGCAGAGTTATGGTGCAGAAAGTTTATTGCGATTACCTGGGCCAGCGTTTCGTTGATCTGGAGCTGCTTAATACAGTAGCCAGTCAGTTAGGCGCCAATTCTAAGAGCATGACTTTTGGCCACTAGCATCTCTTATGACGTTGCAGGTTTTCACCTTGGCGGTGTTCTATGAGCTCAGTCAGAGTTGCTCATGCCTACGATTTCGGGACTTACGCCGTGATGAAATCCTTGCTCGAGAGCGAGGGAATGTTAGTGATTGATATGGCATTTGGCAGTCATATTAGTATCGCGGGGGCCGATCAGGGCTATTACCTTCAGGTTAGGGCCACCGACCAGGGTAGAGCGCGGACCTTGCTCTGGCAGAATTCTCTGGCCAAGTATTTATTGCAGGAACAGTCATGAGTTTGCGTTGCTGGTCATGTGGAGAATCATTGCAGTCGCTTATTTTGCCGCTGGGTCGTCAGGATGAATGCCCAGGGTGTGCCAACTATCTTCACGTTTGTCGGATGTGTGCGTTTTTCGATCCTGCCGTCGCGCGAGCTTGCCATGAAGATGATGCAGAGGATGTCAAAGAGAAATCACAGCTCAACTTTTGCGATTATTTTAAGCCTTCGTCTACCGCCTTTGACCCGCTAAAGGCGGCAGCTGCTCAGCAGTCGACAGATGCTCTGGTGGCGTTATTTGGTGACGCTGACGAGTCGGGCGAAACTCCTGTATCATCAGAATCTGCAGCCGATGAACTGTTTAAAAAGTAGGTTGCTCCAGATCAAGTATCACTTGATATAAAGCGAGTAGCGCTACAATTCTCGTTATTGGATAGCTCGGGCAGAAACCGTTATTAGCTTTTCTGATTGGTTTTAAAATACAAGTACTTAAGATTTTATGGAGGTTCTGATGGAACTAAGAGATAAGGTCGCGTCAGAGCGACGCAAGTTGCGCCAAGTCCGCCAAGCTCTATCCGCCGCCGTGGCTCAGGGGGCTCAGGGATCAGCCACTTGGGTGCCTTTTTATATCGCCGTTGGCGATTACTTTTCTGCGGCTATGGAACGGCTGCACACGCAGGACATCCGCATGGGCGACTTACTGCGCGAGAAAGCTGATTTGTCGTCCGAGTCCGCGAAGCAGGCTATGATGGAGCTGGACGATCGTTTGACCGGTAACCAGAAGCATCTCACAGCATTTCTGGCTGGCCGTGATAGTTTGGTGGCGGAGGGTGACGCTGCTTTGGATCGTTTTGAATCGGCTGCCCTTGCCTATACTGATTTCATTGTTTCAAACATGGGTCATCATTCAGGCACTGTCGATATAGCACGTGATGCCTTCGGAAGTGCAGATTGGGCTTTTATGGCATTGATTAGCGAATCCGACGTTGAGCGGGAAATTGTGTTGTATGACAACGTGTTTGCAGCGATACCATCTAATTTATCGTTAGCCTTGCCGGGTGATTAAACTAAACGGGCCGGTCTAAGCGTGTATTTGGCTTTCTGGGAGCTGCTTAAGTTACTGATATCTTAAAGAGTTAGCTTGATGCATCGGGCCTTTTTGGCGAGAGTCTTGTTTGGTAGGCGGATAGTGGCGTTATCCTCTTATTAATAGTTCTTGCAGGACATTGCCGTTTTCGCGCCGGTTCGGTAGTCTGCGATGAGTGAAACATAACAATATAGACGGGGGAGTCTAAGTGAAACGTATTTCTATCGTGCTTTTGATGGGTTTGGCTATGGTTGCTGGCGGTGCTCAGGCTGCAGGCAAAACGGGCTTTTATGCTGGCGGTGGTGTGAGCTGGACCCAGTATAAGACGGAGGACAGTGTGGATCTGCTCTCTTCTACTAGCACTAATCAGCAGTGTTTAGCTATGCCTGCGCCGAATACCACTACTAATCCAGATACAATACTTGCTTATAATAATTCGCCAGCAGCCTGCCTGGATTATTTCAGCAATGGTCAAGGCAGCTTTAACGAAAGTGCGATTGGTCTCGGTGCCTTTATAGGTTGGGAATTTATTCCGAACTGGAGCGTCGAGTTGCAGTACGTCTGGCTGGGCGAAGCTGATAGGACAGACTTGGTAGGATCAGATCCGGATCTGCCGCAGGGAGGTCTTTTACAGCCGCCCCGGTATAAGTCCAATGAGGAGCTGGCTTATAAGCAGGATTTTGAGGCTACAGCACTTAATTTAGTGGGTCGTTATCACTGGGCGATGTCGCCAAAGTGGGGTTTTAACTTCGCAGCGGGTTGGACCTTTGCTAAAGGCAAGTACGCTCAGTCATCGGATAATATTCAGGAGCAAAACCAATCAGCAGTTTGGTATCGCCCCCCTGCGTCGGCCCAAATGAAAGAATCTGACAACGGTTATCTCTTGGGTTTTGGTGCAACCATTGATACTACCGAAAACACGTTCCTGCGCATTGAATACATGCACTACGGCGTCGATTTTAATGGCTTGGTGAAAGCCCCGAATCGCTTAGGCTTTGATGCTGGTTATCGATTCTAAGCAGCTTGGTTCAGCAGTTCAAATAAAAAAGCCCGGTAATTCCGGGTTTTTTTGTGCCTGTCTGCCCCGAGTTTCACTCATATCGCCCATCTCCTGTTCAGACTGCGACGCAATTATTGGCGCTGTACTCAAAGCACTTGTGCCCAATTGTTTAATGTTTAGCCTAAGGTTTTGTGACAGAGCATTATTTTCTGCAAGCTTGAGATGGGCTTATTCGGTCTTGGCAACAGCATGACATATGCGGCGTCGCACAAAGGCTCCCTGGCTTAGCTATTGCTGCCGGCATAATTTAGAGGGGTTGGTAAATATTGTTCAGGTTGCACTAATTGCGACTGCTGCCGAGGCTGGGGTTTTCGCCATTTTGATTATTGAGATATGCTCAACGGAGGTTTTAGTGGAGGAATGACGATGGCAGATAAAGATGATCTGAAGGCGCAGGCCGAGAGTGGTATCGGCCGGCGCGAGGCTTTGAGCCTCATGCTGGCACTCGGTGGGATGGCGGGTTTAACCCAGGAGGCTAAAGCCGGCGCTCATTATGCGCCAGCTGCAGTAGATATCCCGTCATCAGCACCTGATGGTGTTTATCAGGCCATTGATGAGGTATTGCAGACCACCCGCAGCATCTGGAACAGTCAGGAATTCTGGAGGTTGAAAGAAGTATGGGACACTAATGACCCAGAGCCCTGGTACGTGCCCGAGGAAATTGAACAGCCGTTTTTTTCCTGGCCTCAGTTGGATAAATACTGGAATCCTGGGCGCAAAGTTTTAAAAGGGTTTCGCTGGGATTACGACAACCTCCGTGTAAAAGTTCTGGCCGATGACCTAGTCATTGCATTGTTTGATCACTACTATGAAATTCAACTTGTCTTTGGTCCCCCGGAGCCCACTGCGGGCTTTGACCGAGTTTTGACCTTATTCCGGAAAACGCCGGATGGCTGGAAGCATATTCTTTATGCCCAGTGTCCGCTAGGGCCCGAGAGCTATGTTCGCGCCTTACGAAAAACTATTGTGCGGGATGACTTCGGAGAGTTTCGCGATAGTCTGGGTGCTGATGCAAATACAGGAGAAGACAATTGATCGGTGCTCGTGGCTTAATTTATTTGGCTTACCTGTTCGTTATAACCAGTATCGTGCTGACGCGTGTAGTCAAGGCGTTTACTGCGGCCGAATTTTTCGCTGTGTCGGCATTTGTCTGCGGCATATTATTGCTGCGCTTTGCCGGTCGATGGGGAAGTTTATCTCACTCGCGGCGGGCTATCGTTATCGGTTCGTTGGTGGGGCTATCCGGTCTACTGATTAAAGGCGTATTGGTTCTGCTCGGTATTGGAGCAGGTGATCATGCAGAGCATAATGGCACTCACCCTTTGTTAGTGCATATTCACCATCTGTTCTTTAACCTTGGGTTTCTCCTATTTGGTTACGCTGCTTTGGTGGCAGCAGTGAGCCGGTGGCGGACAAAGCAGTAGCTTTGGTTGAGGCTGCGGCTCTTTGTTGCGCCCGCAGCGGGTTTCCTTGAGAATGAACCTAACTTGTATAGAGAGCTATCTTGCAGATGAATGATCGATTAAGACAGGCGGCAGGCTTTGTCGTCTTTGGGCTGGCAATTGTATTTCTGGCTTTTGTTGCGGGCATGCTGGCAGGTGTATTTAAAATTCCCCCGTACCCTTCTGTTGAGGGTTCTATCATTGAAGCTGCTCGTGCGCTTAAATCTGATGCGGATAAAGGTCAGCTGCACTTCATGTACCGTAAGCGTAATACGGATTCCGGCGTTACAGTTTTAGACCCCGATGAAGTTCAGCCGGGCGTGACGCTGGTTACCGGCATGTGGCTGAGTAAAGGCGAGTGGCGACCGGCAGCGCGCCTAATCGATTTTGATGGCAGCGTTTTAAACGAATGGAAAATTCGACCGGAGCAAATCTGGCCCGAATCGCCACATGCCGATATCGCAAAGGGCACTCACAATAAACCGACCGGTTATGTGCATGGCAGTGTGCTGTTGCCTGACGGGGATATTATTTTCAATATCGAATATTTAGGCATGGTTCGCATGAACCCTTGCGGGGAGGTCGTCTGGAAACTGCCGTATCGCACTCATCACTCCATCGCACTTGATGATGCTGGCAATATCTGGGCCTCTGGGACGGTATGGCGTAATGCACCAATAGATGAGTATGTGGGATTGCGCGCGCCCTTCGTTGATGAGACGTTGGTGCAGGTATCTCCGGACGGCGAGATGTTGCAGGAAATCTTCGTGCTCAAGTCGCTGTATGACAGTGGCTTTCAGGGGACTGTCCGACTGAGTCATAAGACGCTTGATTTGACTCACTTGAATGATGTTGAGGTGTTGACCGAGGCCATGGCACCCGCCTTTCCCATGTTCAATGCTGGCGACCTGCTGGTGTCTTTGAGAAACCTTAACCTGGTTGTTGTCGTTGACAGCAGTACCGGGGCAGTTAAGTGGCATTTTAGTCACCCGCTCATTCATCAGCATGACCCGGATTTTGAGCCTGATGGAACCATCGCTATTTTCGATAACAATGACGATACAACACGCAATGGTGATTACTGGGGTCGCAGTCGCATCATTAAAGTTGACCCTGAAACGTATCGTTGGAGCGTTGCTTATCCCACGTCAGATGATCAGCCTTTCTATTCTCAGGAAGGCGGCAAGCATCAGTTATTATCGAATGGTAATCGTTTAATTACTGAGGCAAATGCAGGTCGTGCCTTTGAAGTCACGCCGGATGGCAAGCTGGTCTGGAACTGGGTGATAGCCAGTGATGACCCAGAGTTTTTGCCTGAGGTGCTTGAAGCAACACGTTACCCCGAGAGCTATAGTTTAACTGCAGTTTGTGTGCCTTAGACCTACGATTCTTTGGGTGCTATGAATTTGCCATGTGAAGCTCAAGGTCGTTGCTGTGTATAACCGAGAATAATAAGGGGGTGGCATAAGTCATCCTG
>JABIQA010000180.1 GCA_018699155.1 Chromatiales bacterium | reverse complement strand
CAACTCGATGCCCCGGTGACCACTGTGATGACTCCCCGCGAACGTTTGGTGACTGTGCGGGAAGGCGCAGGCAGCGAAGAGGTGCTGGCACTATTGCACAAGCATCGCATTGAGAAGGTGCTTGTTGTTAACGAAAATTTTGCACTCTGCGGCATGATCACCGCAAAAGATTTCCAGAAAGCCACCGATTTCCCTTTGGCCTGCAAAGATGCCTCCGGCGCGCTGCGTGTTGGTGCCGCTGTCGGTACCGGTGGCGATACCGATGAACGCATCGAGTTGCTGGTTGATGCGGGGGTCGACGTAGTGATTGTTGATACAGCGCATGGCCACACCAAGGGCGTAATTGATCGAGTCAAGTCCATTAAGCAGGCCTATCCCAAGCTGCAGGTTATTGCAGGCAACATTATTTCTGCACAGGCCGCGTTGGACCTGGTTGCTGCCGGTGTTGATGGTGTAAAAGTCGGTATTGGTCCAGGTTCAATCTGTACCACGCGGATTGTTGCCGGTGTCGGTGTGCCGCAGCTCACGGCGGTGGCCAATGTGGCTGAGGCGCTTAAAGACAGTGATGTTCCCGTCATCGCGGATGGTGGTATTCGTTATTCCGGCGATATTGCAAAAGCGCTGGCTGCCGGTGCGCACGCCGTAATGATAGGCAGCTTGTTTGCGGGTACTGAGCAGTCGCCGGGTGAGGTGGAATTATTCCAGGGGCGTTCTTATAAGTCATATCGCGGTATGGGTTCCTTGGGTGCGATGGGGCAGGTTCATGGCTCATCTGACCGCTACTTTCAGGATTCTTCCGAGCAATTGGAAAAGTTAGTGCCTGAAGGTATTGAAGGTCGTGTGCCAT
This sequence comes from Chromatiales bacterium, assembly GCA_018699155.1. Classification (GTDB taxonomy): domain Bacteria; phylum Pseudomonadota; class Gammaproteobacteria; order Steroidobacterales; genus JABIQA01. Next base: position 2,200 of record JABIQA010000180.1, on the reverse strand, counting down.
TTAAGGGCAGTGTCGTTGCGATTGTGCATCAGCTCATTGGCGGCGTGCGTGCAGCGATGGGCTACACAGGCTGCGGCACCATTGATCAGATGCGCACCAAACCTGAATTTGTGCGAATTACTAACGCCGGCATGCGCGAGAGTCATCCGCATGATGTTGCCATTACGAAAGAAGCACCCAATTACCGTACGGAATAATGCTTTCGCATTGGTCCGAGTATTACTGATTTAACGCTAAGGTTTTTCTACAGACATGGATAATCCGGTTCTGGAAGTTGCTGCACACCGAATTTTGATTCTCGATTTCGGTTCTCAATACACTCAGCTCATTGCACGGCGGGTGCGTGAAGCGGGCGTCTACAGTGAAGTTTTTCCTTGGGATGTTGATCTAGAGCATATAACCGAATTTCATCCTAACGGCATCATTCTGTCGGGTGGTCCTGAGTCAGTAAATCTTGATGAGCCGCCGAAAGCTCCGGCAATGGTTTTTGAGCTGGGCGTTCCTGTGCTCGGCATTTGCTATGGCATGCAGACTATGGCTGCACAGCTGGGTGGCATGGTTGTGCCATCCAGTGAGCGTGAATTTGGTTACGCCACGGTCAATGTTGTTGGCTCGCATGGATTGCTGGAGGGCATCAAGGATGACTCCGATGAGCAGGGCGACCTGCTGCATGTTTGGATGAGCCATGGCGACCGTGTTGAAACTTTACCCGAAGGCTTTACTGCCATGGCGAGCACGGCGAATGCGCCACTTGCCGGGATGGCAGATGAGAATCGCCGCTTCTATGGTGTGCAGTTTCACCCCGAGGTGACCCATACCGACCAGGGGCAGCTAATTCTTGAGCGCTTTGTGCATGACATTTGCGGCTGTCCCGATACCTGGCGCCCCGGCAATATCATTGCGCGCAACATTATTAATATTCGCGAGCAAGTGGGTACCGATAGAGTCTTGCTCGGGCTGTCCGGTGGTGTTGATTCGTCGGTAGTCGCGGCCTTGCTGCATGAAGCAATCGGTGATCAGCTGGCCTGTGTGTTTGTCGATCATGGACTGTTGCGTCTTAACGAAGGCGATCAGGTGATGGATATCTTTGCGAAGAACCTGGGTGTGAAAGTGATCCGGGTTGATGCTGAAGAAATGTACCTGAAGGAACTGGCCGGTGTAACGGACCCTGAAGAGAAACGCAAAATTATCGGCCGTTTATTTATTGAGGTTTTTGAAGCCGAAGCGGCGAAGCTTGAAGGGATAAAATGGCTGGCGCAGGGCACAATTTATCCGGACGTTATCGAATCTGCAGGCTCAAAAACCGGCAAGGCGCATGTCATCAAGTCGCATCACAATGTTGGTGGCTTGCCCGATGATATGGCATTCGAATTAATCGAACCGTTGCGGGATTTGTTTAAAGACGAAGTGCGTAAGATTGGTGTCGAGCTGGGCTTGCCGAAAGATATGGTCTATCGCCACCCATTTCCCGGCCCGGGCTTGGGTGTGCGTATTTTGGGTGAAGTTAAGAAGGAATACGCTGAGCTGTTACGCAAAGCTGATGCGATCTTTATTGAAGAGTTGTATAAAGCAGATCTTTACGATAAAACCAGCCAGGCTTTCGCGGTATTTTTGCCGGTGAAATCGGTGGGAGTGATGGGTGACGGTCGTCGCTACGATTACGTAGTTGCACTGCGTGCTGTAGAAACAATTGATTTCATGACAGCCCGTTGGGCGCATCTGCCGTATGACTTCCTAGGGCATGTTTCGACTCGCATTATCAATGAGATCGATGGTATCTCCCGTGTGACCTACGATATATCAGGTAAGCCTCCGGCCACGATCGAGTGGGAGTAATCTGGTGCCGTCTACTAGCGACGCGAATACCGACGAAAGTTTTATGCTTCTTGCTATTGAGCAGGCCAGGTTAGCTGAAGCCAATGGCGAGGTTCCTGTCGGTGCCGTGCTGGTAAAAGGCGGCGTTGTTATTGCCGCCGCAGGCAATGCGCCAATCACTCTGCACGACCCGAGCGCCCATGCCGAGATACGTGTTATTCGTGAGGCTGGGCAGGCATTGCAGAACTACCGGCTGAATGACACCACCTTATACGTGACGCTCGAACCCTGTCCAATGTGCGCAGGCGCTTTAGTCAATGCCCGTGTCGCCCGTTTGATTTATGGTGCCAGTGATTTTAAAGCCGGAGCCTGTGGCACAGTTTAT
>JABIQA010000177.1 GCA_018699155.1 Chromatiales bacterium | reverse complement strand
TCCTGCACCCGTGTCATCACCACGACCTGCTGATCAAGCAACGCAGGCTTTTTATATTTCACTGCAGTGCTCACCACACTAAAAAACATACCATGTGTGCGATGCAATGCTTCCTGCGTGATGCCGTAATCGCGTAACCACTCAGTCCTTCCGCGCTCCATAAAGCGCTGGTAATTTGCAAAATACACAATTCCCTGAGCATCGGTATCTTCGTAATAAATGCGTACCGAATGACTGTGCCACTCGCTACTCAAACTATTTTTGCTCGTCACTAAAAAAATTATCCGCAGGTATTGCTGGAACAGCCAAGCCAAAATGACGATACGCCAACTGCGTAGCAACGCGTCCTCTTGGGGTGCGCATCAAAAAGCCCTGCTGAATCAGATACGGCTCCAATACATCTTCGATGGTGCCGCGCTCTTCACCGATAGCGGCGGCTACCGAATCTATGCCCACGGGACCGCCAGCAAACTTCTCAATAATAGTGAGCAACAGCTTTCGGTCCATAACATCGAAACCGTATGGGTCGACATCGAGCATATCCATGGCAGCAGCAGCGACATCACCAGTGATCCGACCATCAGCTTCGACTTCCGCATAATCACGCACACGGCGCAATAGGCGATTAGCTATACGCGGGGTGCCTCGCGCACGCGCAGCAATTTGTGCCGCGCCCTGCTCGTCCAGTTCGACGCCAACAATTCCGGCAGACCGTGTGACAATAGAATGAAGGTCCGGAACATCGTAAAACTCCAGTCGCTGCACAATACCGAAGCGATCGCGCAACGGTGATGTCAGTAAACCGGCACGAGTGGTCGCGCCCACTAGAGTGAATGGTTTGAGATTTAGCTTAATAGAACGTGCCCCCGGCCCTTCGCCAATCATTATGTCGAGCTGGTAATCTTCCATGGCCGGGTACAGCACTTCTTCAACCACAGGGCTAAGACGATGGATCTCGTCAACAAACAATACATCGTTCGGTTCGAGGCTGGTAAGAATCGCTGCAAGGTCACCCGGCCGCTCAAGCACCGGCCCTGATGTATGCCGCAGGTTAACGTTCAGCTCTTTCGCAATAATGTTTGCCAGAGTAGTTTTGCCTAGCCCCGGCGGACCGAAAATTAATGTGTGATCTAAGGCCTCAGAACGCTTGCGTGCGGCAGTGATGAAGATATTCATTTGCCGTTTGACGGCAGCCTGGCCGATATAGTCATTAAGTGACTGGGGCCTGATAGCCCTGTCGATAACAACTTCTTCGGGCGTCTGTGCCGCACCGATTAAACGCTCTGCCGGATTATCCATGCGGGTATCCTGTGTTCAACTTTGTGAAAGTGCTCATTTCGGGCGCGCCTTATCGGGTACTGCCGAACTCAGTGCAGCCTGTAATATCTGCTCGGTTGTTTCAAGACCCTCTGGTACGCCATCGAGCATCTTGCGGGCCTCGGGAGCTTTGTACCCGAGACTCACTAGCGCATGAAAAGCTTCATTTGATACGCCCCCATCGGTTACTCCCGACTGGCTAATCGGCAAACTGGCCATTAACGGCTCAACACGGTCACGCATATCGAGAATAAGCCGCTCGGCAGTTTTCCGGCCTACTCCTGGGACTTTACACAACGCAGTAGTGTCTTCTTCTTGCACACAGCGGGCAAAGTCATCTACGCTAATTGCTGACAAGATGCCAAGCGCCATCTTCGCCCCGACACCATTAACCTTTATTAGGGCGCGAAACAGCGACCGTTCGGATTCTGTTAAGAAGCCATAGAGCGTGTGTTGGTCTTCGCGAACGACCAGATGCGTAAGCAAGCAAAGCTCAACTCCGGTATTCGGCAAATTAAAAAACGTCGACATCGGCGCATCAATTTCATAGCCAACACCATGGACATCTATAAGCGCTTTAGGCGGGGTTTTTTCGATTAATACCCCGCGTATAAAACCAATCATCGCGCGGTTACTCCATCATTAGCGCCCTGCATCAACAGGCTGATTGCGCGAGTGTGCGCGTGGCAAAGTGCCAATGCGAGGGCATCCGATTCATCGAGGGTGAGCTTGCCATCATAGGACAGCAAGACGCGAACCATATGCTGCACCTGCTCTTTGTCGGCACTGCCGCGACCGGTGATCGATTGCTTCATTAAACGTGGCGCATACTCGTGCACAGGGAGGTCGGCATCGAACGACGCGCAAATTGCTGCAGAGCGCGCCTGCCCAAGTTTCAGCGCACTGTCGGCATTTCGCGCGACAAACACTTTTTCTACAGACAATTCGTCAGGCTGATACTTGGCAATGACTGCGCGCATCTCGCGAAATATATTCCGCAAGCGCTCGGCTGGATCAGCCGAGGTATTTTTAATACTCCCATGCGCTACATACACCGACTGCTGGCCATTGGTGTCAATAAGGCCGTATCCGGTTAAGCGAAAGCCCGGATCTATTCCCAAAATTCGCACTGCTGCGCTCAAATCAATCCTTTGCTAGGTGCTGAGTTAAACAACAAAAATTCGCGCCATGCACAACTACTCATCCAGCTGCGCTAATACGTCATCAGAGATGTCCGCGTTGGAATAAATGTTTTGTACGTCATCAAGGTCTTCAAGGGTATCGAGCAGTTTTATCATCTTGCCGGCATCGTCAACATCGAGCGTGGTGGATAAATCAGCACGCATTGTGATCTCTGACAGTTCGGCAACAATGCCTGAGGCGACAAGCGCTTCATTAACATCTATGTACTCCGCAGGGTCTGTAAGAACATCAACCGAGCCATCGTCATTAGTGACGACATCTTCAGCACCGGCTTCCAACGCGGCTTCCATAATGGCGTCTTCATCAATACCCATT
>JABIQA010000174.1 GCA_018699155.1 Chromatiales bacterium | reverse complement strand
GCTTTTTTTATTTTCTTTTTGATGGCCTCAGTTTTTTCTTTATAGGTAGCAATTTTATCGAGCAATGTTTCCAGCGCACCAGCTTGTTCGCCAGCTTCCACCAAATTGATAAACAGGTCATCAAAATAAAGCGGGTGTTTGGCGAGCGCAAAGGCGAGGCTGTTACCGCCTTCGATTTCTACCTTTACACTCATAATGAGTTTTTGCATGCCAGGGTTTTCATGGCCATTGCCGACAATGTCTAGGGCCTGGACCAGCGGTATGCCAGCAGAGAGCATGGTAGCGAGTTGGCGACTGAAAATTGCGATATCGGCAGCGCCAATACTGCTCGACATCGCGAACAGTGTGCTTTGCTTGTGAATTTTCTTTGCGATGAAGCCTTTGCTGCGCAGTTGGTTGCGCACTGCCGCTTCACTGGCAGCAACCAATTTGCCCTTGATCGGCTTGCCCTGTTTATCGAGGCCTTTCCAGATGAAAGTGATTTGTTTAACTGCTGCTTGTGCCATAACTCACCATCTTCATTTTCGCGATTCCCCCATAGCTAATGCCACGGGTGCATAACCGTATTTTGAATCAGTTCGCCGGATGGTTTCCGCCAACCAAGTCGAGTTTTAACTGATTGTAACCCTGTTGACCTCTTCCAGACTGGTATAACCGTCTTTGACTTTCTCTAACCCTGAGCGCCTTAGGTCCCAAATGCCTTCTGCTTCAGCAGTTTCGGCAATTTGAACCGCGTTACCGCCTTCCAGAATGACACGGGCAATGTCATCGGTAACCGGCATGACCTGAAAAATGCCGGTACGCCCTTTGTAACCACGATCGCAGGATTTGCAGCCCACAGGGCCAAAAATTATGATATCGGCATCGATTTCTTCCTGCGAAAAGCCCTCTTTTAACAATGCTGCCGCTGGTACATCGACCGGCGCTTTGCATTTGTTGCAGAGTTTTCGGGCCAGTCGCTGAGCAATAATCAGTCTCACGGAAGTTGCAATTGCAAAGGGTTTAACACCCATATCGACTAAGCGCGTAAGCGTTTGCGGGGCATCATTGGTATGCAGGGTAGAAAGAACAAGGTGCCCTGTTTGTGCCGCCTTAATTGAGATTTCTGCCGTCTCGAGATCACGAATCTCACCTACCATGATGACATCCGGATCCTGGCGTAGAAATGCTTTTAGTGCCGTGGAGAATGTTAATCCTACTTTAGGATTAACGTTTACCTGATTGACGCCGGGAAGGTTGATTTCGGCAGGGTCTTCCGCGGTTGAAATGTTAACTTCTTCGGTATTAAGAATGTTTAGGCCGGTGTATAGCGATACGGTTTTACCACTGCCCGTGGGGCCCGTAACCAGAATCATGCCGTAGGGTTTCGCAAGAAACTCCATGTAATGGTCTTTCTGTTGCTGGGAGTAACCGAGGGCATCGATACCAAGCTTCGCGCTGTTCGGGTCGAGAATACGCAGTACTATTTTTTCACCGAATAATGTCGGGCAGGTGTTTACTCGAAAGTCGATGGCCCGAGTTTTTGATAGCCGCATCTTAATACGGCCATCCTGAGGTATGCGGCGCTCAGCAATATCAAGTCGGGACATGACTTTTAGGCGCGCGCATACTTTGGTTGCAAGGGCGATAGGCGGAGTAGCTACTTGGCGTAATACCCCATCCAAACGGGTACGCACCCGGAAGGTTTGCTCATAGGGTTCAAAATGAACGTCCGAGGCTCCGCGTTTGATGGCATCCAGAAGCACCTTGTTAACAAAGCGCACTACCGGTGCATCGTCTATATCATCTTTGGTGACGACATCTTTTTCTTCTGAGTCTGAAGTTATTTCTAAGGCTTCGAGGTCAAACTCATCATCGTCAAGATCAGACATTGAATCATCGACTGCCTCGAGCGCATGAGCAACAGCCTCTTTTAACTTGTCGTATTCAACCAGCACAGGCTCAATGCGGAGACCCGATTGGAATTTTATTTCATCGATAGCGGCGAGGTTGGTCGGGTCAGAAACGCCGAGATAGATGCGTTTCCCGCGCAGCACCATAGGCAGTACGCGATGTTTAGTGATTAGCGAGGCGTTTACCGCCCGAACTGCTTCTACATCAAGAGTAATCTCATCGATGTCAATTAACGGTACACCAAACTCCTGAGATGCGGCAATGGCAACCATACTGGCTTCGGCTAGGCCTTCGTCAACCAGATGTGCCACCAGGCTGCGACCATTGCTGCGGGCCTCCATGACGACTTCCGTCATTGCCGCCTCGTCAAGTATGCCGTCCGCTACCAGACGGAGCGAGAGTCCAGTGAGAATTGCTTGTGATGCGCTTGTTGACATAGTTGTTCCGGAGTAAATACGATGCTGTACCGCCGAATATCGATGGTGTCGTTGATAGTCACCCATTATCTGCAATCGGGCAACTATGTTAAGTCGGTATTGTGAACAGGTTCTCAGGCTATCGCAGATTTATGGCCCCACAAGTCAAGCAGAACGAGCTTCTTGGGGGTGCTTGGCGCCGAAGCTGCGAATACGGCTTGAGGCGATTAAGCATTGACCAAAAAGCAGATAAATCCTAAGACGGAGCGGTTGCGAGACACAGTTGCAAGTTGTTTCTTGATGCCGCTATCAGTGTTTTCGGCAGTGCATTGAGCAAAATTCTGAAGCTAGGTGATGCAATCAGGGCGTTGCTAAATGCAATGAATTCCATCTGAATATTGGGTCTCCGGGCAAAAAAAAGGGGCTTTAATTAAAGCCCCTTTTTTTTGCCCGGAGACCCAATATTCAGATGGAATTCATTGCATTTAGC
>JABIQA010000217.1 GCA_018699155.1 Chromatiales bacterium | reverse complement strand
GTTGCTGCAAGCAATAGCATTAGGGGTGTAACGAGGCGATGCATGGTGAAATCCGTTAATAATTTGCCCTGCGCTGAGTGTCGGGTGTGGAGCCTGAAGGGAGGCATTAACCCGGCTAATGCGCGAATTGGCGCAGTATACCGTAAACTGTTACTCCTCTAGTCATTCATGCCTTTTACAGTCTGTGGAACACATATATGAGCGATCAACCCCGCATCGCCGAAGTGCCCGAAGAACTTAACGGTGCCCGGTTCGATAGCGTCCTTGCAAAGCTGTTTCCAGAGTTTTCGCGTTCGCGGCTGAAAGCCTGGGTGCTGGACGGCAGTGCGACACTGGATGGTGCGCAGGTCGCGCCACGGAAGTCAGTGCGGGCAGGCCAGACGCTTTGTTTGCTGGCTGAAGCCACAGAGGTTACCGAGGCCGCTCCTGAACCGATGGAACTGAGCTTTGTGTATGAAGATGCGCATATGCTCGTCCTGAACAAACCTGCGGGTCTGGTGGTCCACCCGGGCGCAGGCAATACAACAGGCACTTTAGTGAACGGCTTACTGGCCTACGACCCCGCATTAGCCGCGTTGCCGCGGGCAGGCTTGATTCATCGGCTTGATAAAGACACCAGCGGCTTGCTGATGATTGCCCGCACTCTTGAGGCGCATACTCAACTGGTGCGTGCGCTGGAGGCCCGTGAAGTTTCCCGCGAGTATCGCGCGGTTTGTGCCGGGCGATTGACTGCCGGGGGTGTCGTGGATGCCCCCATCGGACGTCATCCGACGCAACGAACAAAAATGTCGGTGCACCACAGTGGGCGCCCGGCGGTTACCCATTATCGGGTGCTAACGCGCTTCGAACGGTTTACGTTGATAGCCTGTCGTCTGGAAACCGGTCGGACCCATCAAATTCGAGTGCACATGGCGCACAAGCGTCACCCGCTGGTAGGCGATCCGCAATACAGTGGTCGCTTGGTAATGCCCTCCGGTGCCAGCGAAGATTTGCAAACAATGTTGCGCGGCTTTAAACGGCAGGCTTTGCATGCCAGTCGTCTTGCTTTGGCGCATCCCATAAGCGGTGAGCCTATGGAATTGCAATCACAATTGCCTAATGACTTATTGAATCTTTTGCATGTGATTTCCGATGGTGAACACAGCGCCGCTGAGTTTGATGCAATGGCCTGGCCTGAGATTCCCGATCGCAGCTAAGTGATGTGTCTGTGCAAGGCCCTTTGGTCTGTTTTCTAAACCGTGATAAGTCATGAATAACAATACCGATACTGTCGAATTTATTTACCCTGACTGGCCGGCACCTGCCGGTGTTAATTCGCTTTCGACTACCTGCCGCGGTGGGGTAAGTACCGGTGTTTGGGCCGGCCTAAACTTAGGTTTGCATGTTGATGATGACCCGGCTGCAGTGCAGGCGAATCGACAGCAACTCGCAACAGTCGCAGGTCTGCCGGCAGACCCGGTGTGGTTAAATCAGGTTCATGGTAAAGCTGTGGTGGATGTTGCAAATACCTCCATAACCCCCGTCGCTGATGCGGCATTTAGCTCGGCCCCGGGTCAGGTTTGCGCGGTGATGACAGCCGATTGTTTGCCGTTACTCATCTGCAATACTGGCGGTACTAAAGTGGCGGCAGTGCATGCCGGTTGGCGAGGTATTGTGGCAGGAGTCATAGTGCAAGCGCTGCAGCAGTTTGAAGGTGATGACGTCCTGGTCTGGCTGGGCCCCGCAATCGGGCCGAAAAGCTATGAAGTCGATGATAAGGTCCGCGATCAATTTTTGCGTTTAAATACTCCGGCTATCGACTACGTCGATGCTTTTCAATTCGCTCGCCCGGGGCACTGGCATTTAGATCTTTACGCGGCGGCCAGGGTCGGTCTGATTGCCGCCGGGGTTAAAGAGGTTTATGGCGGTAATTTTTGCACCTTTGCTGACGAGCGCTTTTACTCCTTCCGGCGCAGTGGTATTACCGGCCGGCAGGCATCAGTAATCTGGCTGGAAGACCCTATTAAATAAAGCATTCAAAGCCTTGAGAATGCGGCCTAAGCCCTTATATATTAGTCATGCCCAATAAACAGCATGTGAGATCATTCTGATGCGGATGGACAAATTAACAAGTAAGTTTCAAATGGCTCTGGCCGATGCTCAATCGCTGGCTGTTGGTCGCGACAATCAGTTCATTGAACCTGTGCATTTACTGGTCGCATTGCTCGATCAGCAGGGCGGTAGCGCGCGTCACCTAATCACTAAGGCGGGCGGCCGGGGTGATGTCCTGCGCTCAAAACTTGGCGAGGCCATCGATCGGTTGCCGCGGGTTAAGGGCTCCGCTGGTGAGGTGCATTTGTCGAATGAGCTGGGCAAGTTACTGAACGTTGCTGACAAGCTCGCACAGGAGCGTCGCGATCAATATATTTCGAGTGAATTATTTGTCCTGGCAGCCTGCGATGACAAAGGCACATCCGGACAAGCATTGCGCGATGCCGGCGTGGTGCGCGGCGCGCTTGAGAAAGCGATTGATGAGTTGCGTGGCGGGCAGTCGGTGGATGATCCGAATGCTGAGGAATCGCGCCAGGCGTTGGAAAAATACACCATCGATCTCACCGAAAGGGCCGAGCAGGGCAAGATTGACCCCATTATCGGCCGCGATGATGAGGTTCGTCGCACCATCCAGATTCTGCAGCGCCGGACCAAGAATAACCCGGTGCTTATTGGAGAGCCGGGTGTCGGTAAGACGGCAATTGTTGAAGGTTTGGCTCAGCGCATAGTGAATGGTGAGGTCCCGGAGGGCGTTAAGGGCAAGCGCGTTTTATCACTTGATATGGGCGCGCTCATCGCAGGGGCGAAATACCGCGGTGAGTTTGAGGAACGTCTTAAATCAGTGCTTAATGATCTCGCTAAACAGGAAGGTCAGGTCATTTTATTTATTGATGAACTGCACACTATGGTCGGTGCTGGTAAAGCCGAGGGCGCAATGGATGCCGGCAACATGTTGAAGCCGGCTCTGGCCCGTGGTGAGCTGCATTGTGTGGGCGCTACCACGCTTGATGAGTATCGTCAGTATATCGAGAAAGATGCGGCGCTTGAGCGACGTTTCCAGAAGGTCGTTATTGATGAACCAACGGTCGAAGACACGATTGCTATTTTGCGCGGGCTGAAAGAGCGTTACGAAGTGCATCATGGTGTTGAGATTACCGACCCGGCTATTGTCAGCGCGGCAACCTTGTCGCATCGCTATATCACCGATCGGCAATTGCCTGACAAAGCCATTGATCTAATTGATGAGGCCGCTTCGCTTATCCGGATGGAGATTGATTCTAAGCCTGAGGTAATGGATCGCTTAGAGCGGCGAATTATTCAGCTTAAGATCGAGCGTGAGGCGCTGAAAAAAGAAGATGACGATGCTTCCAAGAAACGTCGCGGCGGCTTGGAAGCCCAGTTGAGTGGTTTTGAGAAAGAGTACTCCGATTTCGATGAAGTCTGGAAGGCCGAGAAGGCTGCAGTGCAGGGTTCTACGCACATCAAAGAGGAGTTGGAACGGGCTCGGGTGGAATTGGACACAGCCATGCGTGCGCAGGATCTGCAACGCGTATCAGAGCTCCAGTACGCCAGAATTCCTGAGTTGGAACAGGCACTGATCGGCGCGGGTCAGGCCGAACAGGCCGAACCTACCTTGTTGCGTAACCGAGTGACTGAAGAGGAGGTCGCCGAGATTGTTTCGAAGTGGACCGGTGTGCCGGTGAGTCGCATGCTTGAAGGCGAGCGCGAGCGTCTGTTGCGTATGGAAGATGAAATCCATCAGCGGGTGGTTGGTCAGAACGAAGCGATCATTGCCGTCTCAAATGCGATTCGTCGATCACGCGCCGGTCTCTCTGACCCGAAGCGCCCAAACGGATCATTTTTGTTTTTAGGCCCGACCGGTGTGGGTAAGACGGAATTGACACGAGCACTGGCGCATTTCCTATTTGATAGTGAAGATGCACTGGTGCGTATCGATATGTCGGAGTTTATGGAAAAGCATTCGGTGGCGCGTTTGATTGGTGCGCCGCCGGGATATGTCGGTTATGAAGAGGGCGGATATCTGACTGAAGCTGTGCGCCGCAAACCTTACTCAGTGGTGTTGCTGGATGAGGTTGAGAAGGCCCATCCGGATGTGTTTAATATTTTGCTGCAGGTGCTGGATGAAGGACGCCTCACCGACGGTCATGGTCGAACTGTCGATTTCCGCAATACCATTGTGGTGATGACATCTAACCTGGGTTCACAACAGATTCAGGCGCTGGCGGGTGAAGATAATTACGCGGCGATGAAAGCCGCAGTAATGGACGTTGTCGGCGAGCATTTCCGGCCCGAGTTCATTAACCGCATTGATGACTTGGTAGTGTTTCATCCGTTAGTGCTGAGCGAAATCCGTGAGATTGTCACCATTCAGTTGGCAGGGTTGCAGAAACGCCTTGCCGACAGAGATATGAGGCTGTCATTAACCGATGCAGCGCTGGATCAACTGGCAGAGGCAGGGTTTGATCCGGTCTATGGTGCACGACCGCTGAAGCGGGCTTTGCAGCAAAGGTTGGAGAATACGCTTGCGCAGCAGATCCTGACCGGCGAGTTCGGGCCGGGTGACACCATTACCGTGGATGCCGGCGAGCCAAACTTGAAGTTCAGCAAATAGTAGCTATTAGACGCTTCACCGGGTCGGTCGACCCCGCTAAGCGGGTTGCACCAAAGCGAGAACCCTTGATTTTTGGCGTTGAAGACACTACAAGTGTCGCCCGCAGGTCGTTGTTGATCGGCGTGGGGTGTTCTGGAGTTAGAAATGCCTATATATGAATATCAGTGCGGCAGCTGTAAGCACATTTTCGATGAACTGCAAAAGATCAGTGATGCTCCGCTGAAAGACTGCCCTGAATGCAAAGAAGGTCAGCTAAAGAAGCTGATATCTGCACCGAAGTTCCGCCTGAAGGGCGCGGGCTGGTATGAGACCGATTTCAAAACCGGCACTAAGCGCAATATTGCAGAAGGCGCCAGTAGCGAGACTAAGAAGGCCAGCACTAGCGAGTAGGCGCCGCATCTCTTTAGTGCCTTGCCGGCGTCAGCCCGGCAGCAATGGTAGCTTGTTATTTGCTTTGGCTTCGGACAGGATAGTTTTCTGTTCCTAAGAAATTATTGGTGTCTCATGAAGCGTGTACGCACATTTTTAGTCGCCGGCTTACTGGTTTGGGTGCCATTAGGCGTCACCATTATCCTGCTAAAAATTCTGGTTGATCTGATGGACCAGACCTTGCTGTTGCTCCCGATGGCTTATCGGCCTGAGACATTGCTTGGTTTCCGGATCCCCGGCCTGGGCATTCTCCTTTCCCTTGTGGTTCTATTGGTTACTGGCATTCTGGTGGCCAATATTCTGGGACGTAAACTGGTGCATTTTTGGGAATCGGTGTTAAAACGGATTCCTCTCGTCCGCTCAATTTATTCCGCAGCCAAGCAATTTGCCGAGATTGTGTTTACCGATAACACTCAGTCGTTTAATCGCGTCATGCTCATTGAGTATCCGCGAAAGGGGCTTTACAGTCTTTGTTTTCAAACATCGTCGAATTTGGGCGAGGTCCAGGCAAAAACCGGTGAGGATGTGGTCTGTGTATTTATCCCGACCACGCCGAACCCCACGTCAGGTTTGATTCTTATGGTTCCGAAGAGTGAGGTTATCGAGCTCGATATGGAAATTGAGGAGGCCTTGCAGATGATCGTTTCGTTGGGTGTTGTGGTGCCTGCTTGGCAAGTCGAAGGCAAACAAAGTCCTGCCGCCCTTGCGAAAGCCCCTCCGCAGTCTTAACATTCCCGCCCGCCAGAGGTTTTTGGCACTTAAGCGGCCGTTCAGGCTGCAGTTTTCTTTTTTTGACAGGTCGATTGGCCGGTCTTGACCGGGTTTTCCGGTCTGAATCAGGGCTGACAGAGTCTCATGCGTACACATTATTGTGGTGAAGTGAATGCCTCGCTGATTGGTGAGGAAGTACAGGTTGCTGGCTGGGTTCATCGCAGACGCGATCATGGCGGCGTCATTTTTATTGACCTGCGTGACCGCGACGGTGTGTTGCAGGTGGTTTGTGATCCCGATGAGCCTGAATTGTTTGCCATGGCCGAACGCATTCGCAGCGAATATGTTCTAAGTATTACCGGCAAAGTTCGCTCCCGCCCCGAAGGCACCGTGAACCCGAATATGCCCAGCGGTGAAGTCGAGATGCTATGCACCGGTCTCACTATACTCAATACATCTGAAACCCCGCCGTTCCATCATGACGATGATGTTAACGAAGATATGCGTTTGAAATATCGTTATCTCGATTTGCGTCGTGACGATATGGCCAAGCGTATGCGGACCCGTGCACGGATCAGCAGTATTCTGCGTTCGTACATGGATGCCAATGGCTTCCTGGATATCGAAACACCGATCCTTACCCGCGCTACACCCGAAGGTGCGCGCGATTACATTGTACCCAGTCGCACCCATCAGGGTGAGTTCTTCGCGCTACCGCAGTCGCCGCAGTTGTTTAAGCAGCTGCTGATGATGTCAGGTATGGATCGCTATTATCAGATCGCCCGTTGCTTTCGCGATGAAGACCTGCGTGCAGATCGACAGCCCGAATTCACTCAGCTCGATGTCGAAATGTCGTTCATGAATGAAGATCAAATCATGACCATTATGGAGGGGCTGATTCGGAAATTGTTTAAGGAAGTTCTGGGTGTTGATTTCCCGAACCCATTGCCTCGCATGACCTACGCTGAATCTATACGACGCTTCGGTATCGATCGTCCTGATCTGCGTATACCGCTGGAATTGGTGGATGTTGCCGATCTGATGGAAGGGGTTGAGTTTAAGGTTTTTGCTGGTCCGGCGGCAGACTCTGAAGGCCGCGTCGCTGCGCTGAAAGTTCCCGGTGGTGGCAACATCAGTCGCAAAGAGATTGATATCTACACCGAGTTCGTCAGTCGTTATGGTGCCCGTGGTCTGGCGTACATTAAGGTTAATGATCCGGCGCAGGGTCGCGAAGGTCTGCAGTCACCTATTCTGAAATTTATGCCCGACACCACAGTGCAGGGCATTATTGATCGCTTAGATCTGGCCGCTGGTGACATCGTGTTCTTTGGCGCTGACAAAGCCAAAATTGTGAACGATGCGCTGGCAGCCTTGCGTGTCAAACTGGGTCATGATCGTGGTTTGGTGCAGGGCGAGTGGGAGCCATTGTGGGTGGTCGACTTCCCAATGTTTGAGTGGGACGATAAGCGCTGGAATGCGTTGCATCATCCTTTCACTGCACCGAAAAATGATGACCCTGAAGCACTCAAAGCGAACCCGGGTGAGGCCTTATCGAAAGCCTATGACTTGGTGCTTAATGGCACAGAACTTGGCGGCGGTTCAATTCGTATTCACGATGCCACTCTGCAGTCCTCTGTGTTTGATCTTCTGGGCATTTCTGAAGAAGAAGCTGACACCAAGTTCGGCTTCCTTCTGACTGCTCTAAAGTACGGCTGCCCTCCGCACGGCGGCGTGGCCTTCGGTCTGGATCGCTTGGTGATGTTGATGACTGGCGCGACCAGTATTCGTGATGTTATCGCGTTCCCGAAAACCCAGTCTGCCAGTTGTTTATTGACCGATGCGCCGGGCACTGTTTCAAGTGCGCAACTGCGCGAAGTTGGTGTACGCTTGCGTGAGAAGCAAAAGCCAGCCAGCTAAGTTTGTTGATGCGCGTATATTCGCGCATTAGCATCGCCCCAGCTATTCAACTATCCGGATAACTATTTTACCTACAGCTCGCTCTGTCTGGCTGCGCAGATGCGCAGCTTGTATGTCATCAAGGCTATACACGCTATCGATGACAGCTTGCAGTTTTCTATCATCCGCCCAGTCAGCCAGAATCTGCAGGT
>JABIQA010000070.1 GCA_018699155.1 Chromatiales bacterium | reverse complement strand
CGTTAGTTACCTGGTCGCCGGCGATAGGTATCACACCCGTATGCTTAATTGCGCCATCATGAAATACAGCGATGTCAGTGGTACCGCCGCCAATATCAACGAGGCAAGAGCCGAGCTCCTGCTCATCTTCGGTAAGCACGGCATGACTTGAGGCCAGCTGCTCAACCACAATATCGTCAACGGCAAGGCCGCAGCGCTGAACACACTTAATAATGTTCTGCGCAGCACTCGCTGCCCCGGTAATCATGTGAACGCGAGCCTCCAGACGGACACCAGACATACCAATCGGGTCACGAATACCGCTCTGACCGTCAATAATGAAGTCCTGCGGCAACACATGCAGAATTCTCTGGTCGGCGGGAATAGCAACAGCACGGGCAGCATCGATGACGCGTTCGATATCACCCTGGGTCACCTCACGATCACGAATGGCTACAATGCCATGTGAGTTCAGACTGCGAATATGGCTGCCGGCAATGCCCGCATATACTGATTGAATCTCGCAGCCGGCAATCAACTCAGCCTCTTCTACCGCGCGCTGAATTGACGTAACCGTCGACTCAATATTTACGACGACGCCGCGCTTAAGCCCTTTTGAGGGGTGACTGCCAAATCCAATAATCTCCAGCTCACCATCATCCTGAATCTCACCAACTATGGCTACGATTTTTGATGTGCCAATATCGAGAGCAACGATTAGCTCTTTTTCAACCTTGTTAGCCATGTGGGCCTATCTCCGAGTCGATTGACGCATTCCTTGCGCCCGCTTTCTTCCAACCAATTGCAAATCCATTTGTATATCGCATATCGATGTACGCCACCTTGTCACTCTGTTGCGCAAGAATCTGATCTAAAGCACGGAAAAAGCGATCAGCACGACCATCAATTCCGGTCGAACCCAGACGCACATCAAAACCACCGCTCAAACGCATCGCCCATGCACCGCGGTCATTCAAACCCAAAATATTGATACTTAAACCACGCTGTTCAAGGCGCTGTTGCAGGTCGAAATAGCGCTGCGCGACTAACTTTTCACTGCCGGCCGGGCCCTCAAGGCGTGCCAATTCAACTGGCAGGTGCGTCGCTTCTTCGATAAATAGCTCACCCCGAGTATTCAACAAGCCGGCTTTGCCCCAACGCGCAGCAGCTTTCTCTTCAATAATGGTGACATCAAGGACACCCGGCCACTGACGCCGGATGGAGGCTTTAGCCACCCAGGGAACCTCCGTTAAACGATTCTGCACATCACGAAGATTTACACTTAAAAAACCTTCATCAAGATAGCCTTCCAAAGCCGCCTCGATACGAACCGAAGGAACCCGCTGGAACGTTCCATGAATTTGTACAGCTTCAATCGGCTGATCAAGCAGCCAGATTGTTCCCTTATACACCCCGGCCAAGGCAACACATGCCACCAGCCCACTTAGCAATGCGCGCCAATTTATTGTCGGCAACGCAAATCGTTTACGAGCAACAGCACTGCGGCGATTTGAGCGTTTAGCCGGCATTAACCACCTCCTGCATAGCCACATTTTCAAAACTGGTTTCAAGCACACGCCAAACCAATGTGTCGAAATCTATACCCGCCTGTTTCGCGGCCATCGGCACGAGACTGTGGCTGGTCATTCCCGGAGATGTATTTAACTCAAGCACAAGCGCCTCACCGGTCGCATCAACCATGAAATCAACCCGACCCCACCCGGAGCAGCCAGCCGCAACAAATGCGCGGGCAGCCATTTTTCGGAACTGTTGTTCCTGCTCTTCCGGCAAACCACAAGGACAGATATAGCGGGTCGTGTCGCTGTGGTATTTAGCCTCGTAGTCATAGAACACGGCATCAGTTTCTATTTTGATCAATGGCAATACTTCGCCCTGCAACACTGCTGCTGTGTACTCCGGCCCATCGACCCAGGCCTCAGCCAATACTTCACAACCTGACTCGACTGCTTTGTCGAATGCAGAAATAATTTGATCAGAGGTATCGACCCTCGACATGCCAATGCTCGACCCCTCCAGCACGGGCTTCATCATCATCGGCAAGCCGGGCGACTGCCCCAACGACTCGCAATCAGCATGACTCCGCGCAACAGCATAAGCCGGCGTCGCAATTCCCGAACCCTGCAAGACCTGTTTCGTGCGGAGCTTATCCATGCATAAAGCCGAACCGAGCACACCGCTTCCGGTATATGGCAAGCCCAATGACTCGAGCAAACCCTGAGGCACACCATCCTCACCGCCACGACCATGCAATGCGATCCAGACACGGTCAAAACCGGATAGCCGATCTGCAACACCGCCACGGGGATCAATCCGATGCGCATCAACACCGCGGTTCAATAAAGCCTGATGGACTGCGGTGCCACTTAGCAGTGACACTTCACGCTCAGCTGAGTCACCACCGAGCAGCACAGCCACTTTGCCAAAATCTGCCGGATTGCTAATCGCTATGCGACTCATGAAGCCTCCCCGACAATACGCACTTCCGGCTGCAACAAAATGCCGTGGATACTCTCTACCTCGGTTCGAACATGTTCAATGAGAGCCTCAATATCGGCAGCAGTAGCTTCACCGGTATTAATAATAAAGTTAGCGTGCTTTGGTGACACCTCTGCGCCGCCGATACGGAAGCCCTTAAGACCACAGGCTTCGATCAAGCGTGCGGCATGGTCTCCTTGAGGATTACGGAATACTGAACCGCAACTTGGCAAACCTAGCGGTTGTTTCTCACGCCGCTCCTGAATTAGTGCGGTTAGCCGACTCATGTTGGTATCGGCATCAACTGCAAAATGAAAACGCGCTGCGATAAACCATTCATCGGTAACTGGAGCTACGATATGACGATACGCCACTTCATACTCATCCCGGTTACGGGTGGTTACCTTGCCACTGCGATCGACCACATCGACAGTCTCTACATTATTCCAGGTCTCGCCATGGAACGCGCCGGCATTCATGCTAAGCGCACCACCAATAGTTCCGGGGATTCCTGCGAAAAACTCTGCGGGACCGAGACCCAGGCGCACTGCTTTTCGCGCCAACACAGTGCATGCCAGACCAGCACCTACGGTAATAACGCCATCTTCGCCAGCTTCAAAACCGCCCAATGCAGGCGTAATGGCAATGACGATGCCACGGATACCATTGTCTCTAACCAGCAAGTTGCTGCCCAGACCAATCCAGGTTAACGGTGTCGATGAACTCTGTTCACGTAAAAAACTAATTAATTGTTCCTGTGACTGAGGTGTAAAAAACACATCCGCCGGGCCACCGACACGCCATGAGGTATGACGACTCATACTTTCGTCATAACGAATGGCGCTATCAAGCTGTGGCGCAATGGCGTTCATCTGTTAGCGTTGCCTCCTCTCTTTAGAACATCAGACAATGTCGGCGCGACTGTACCAATGCTGCCGGCACCTAAAGTTAGCAGAACGTCACCATTCTCTAGCAATGCAGGCAGTGCATTAGGAAGATCATCCAAGCTTTTCACGAACACAGGCTCAACCTTTCCACGAGCCCTCACTGCGGCACAGATCGCACGACCATCCGCACCAGCAATCGGCTCTTCGCCAGCGGGATACACCTCGGTCACTATCAGTCGGTCGGCCCCAGCAAGCACTTCGGCGAAATCATCGAGCAAATCACGAGTTCGACTATAACGATGCGGCTGAAATACCACTGCTACACTGCGACCCGGCCAACCCTGATGAACGGCGTCCAGCGTGGCGGCAATCTCGGTGGGGTGATGACCATAATCATCAATAAACATGACCTTACCAGCGGGCAAATTATGCTCGCCATGTAACTGAAGACGCCGGTCAACACCCTCAAAAGTATTTAACGCGTTCTGTACTGCCACGTCAGGAAGATCAAGCTCGTATGCGATTGCAACCGCCGCCAACGCATTTAATACGTTATGCCTGCCAGGCAAATTCACATGCACTTCCAGCAACTCATCGATGCCGGGTCGCGCTACTTTCATTACTGACTGAAATCCGTCAACACGCAAATCAACCGCGCAAATATCAGCTTCTTCGGAGATGCCATAGGTCAATATTGAGCGCTTAATCCGCGGCAATATATCGCGAACGCCCTCATCATCAATACACATTACCGCAAGTCCATAAAACGGCAGGTTATGCAGAAAATCAACGAAGGTGCTGCGCAAACGTTCTAGGTCATTGTTATAGGTTTCCATGTGGTCTTCATCCACATTGGTCACTAAGGCGATCATCGGCTGCAGATGAGTAAACGACGCATCGCTCTCATCTGCCTCAGCAACAAGATAACGCCCTTCGCCCAGGCGCGCGTTCGCTCCGGCACTAATCAAACGTCCACCGATTACAAAAGTAGGGTCCTCGCCCGCCTCGGCTAACACGCTGGCAATAAGACTGGTCGTGGTCGTTTTACCGTGGGTGCCGGAAACTGCGATGCCATAACGGAAACGCATTAACTCGGCGAGCATCTCGGCACGCCGCACCACCGGGATACGCAACTCACGGGCGCGGTTTGCCTCCGGGTTAGTAGCGCTAATTGCCGTTGACACAACAACTACATCAGCATTGCCGACATTTTCGCCATCATGGCCAAAAAATATTGTTGCTCCCTGAACTGCCAGACGTTGGGTGACTTTTGATTCTTTTAGGTCCGAACCCTGGACTTCGTAACCAAGGTTTAACAGCACTTCTGCAATGCCGCCCATACCGACACCACCGATACCGACGAGATGAATCCGGGTAATTTTTCTCATCCGATCGATCATTGCATGGCCGCCTCTTCAGGCAGGCAGGCATCCAAACAAGCCGACATTAAATTGGCCGTCGCATCGGGCCGCGCCTGAGCCTTTGCATTAAGTGCCGTTGTAATTAATAGCTGACGATCAGTGGCAAAGCGTTCAAGCTGCGCCGCCAGCGATTCAGGGTTCAATTCAGACTGCGGCATTAACACTGCAGCTTCTGCATCAACCATAAACATCGCGTTGCAGGTCTGATGATCATCTACGGCCGATGGATACGGAACCAGTATCGAGCCGACACCTGCGGCTGCTAATTCGGCGATAGTTAATGCGCCTGCACGACAGACCACGAGGTCCGCCCAACCGTAGGCACCATTCATCGCCTCGATAAAAGGCTCGATACGGGCGGTCACACCCGCATCCCTGTATGCATGCTTAGCTGCATCTAAAGTACTTACGCCCGACTGGTGCCAAACTTCAACGCTCATGCCCGCGCTCTGCAGCAAACTTACGGCCTGAGGCACGGTCTCATTCAATACCAATGCCCCTTGACTGCCGCCCAGAACCAAAAGGCGCAGAGGGCCTGGCTCGGCACTAATTCGGAGATCCGGGGCCGGGAGACTAAAAATATCACTGCGCACTGGGTTGCCTATAGTCTGCACCTCTACTTTGCCGCCAAAAGCATTCGGAAAAGCCTGCAACACGCCCGAAGCAACACGCGCCAACAGACGATTGGTTAAACCGGCCGCCGCATTCTGCTCATGAATAACCAGCGGTCGCCCTAACAACCAGGCTGCGAAGCCGCCGGGACCTGAAGCAAAACCACCCATACCTAGCACAACCTTAGGCCGGTGTCGGCGCATAAGTTGCAGCGCAGCCCACACCGCGAAAAACAATTTAAATGGCGCGACCACTAAACTCAAAAAGCCCTTGCGGCGCAGGCCGCTAACACGCACAAACTCCAATGGAAAACCGTCAGCCGGAACAACTCGTGCTTCCAAACCTTTTTCGGTACCCAGCCAGATCACCGACTCACTGCGTTCGCGTAATGCGCGCGCTACAGCAAGCGCCGGAAACACATGTCCGCCAGTACCACCAGCCATAATTAATACGGGAGCAGGTACCGTCATCGTGCACTCCGTCGGGTTTTGCGCTTACTACCACCGTTAATAGCCCGCTGATTCTCAAGATCAATACGCATTAACAAACCAAGTGCAATCATGGTAATAATCAAACTACTGCGACCGTAACTAACCAGAGGCAAAGTCAGTCCTTTAGTCGGAAAGACGCCCATGTTCACACCTATATTGATCAACGATTGCACACCCAACCAAATGGCAATACCAAAGGCCAGATAAGCTTGATACATGCGGTTTAATACTGCTGACTGACGGGCAATAACGACAATCCGCCACACCAAGGTGGCGAATAACAGAATCACCAGCAAACTACCGACCAGACCAAACTCTTCAGCGATTACGGCAAAGATGAAGTCGGTGTGCGCTTCCGGCAGATAAAATAGCTTTTGTACGCTGTTACCCAAACCCAAACCGAACACGTCGCCACTGCCAATTGCGATCAGTGACTGGGTCAACTGAAAGCCGCTATCAAACGGGTCGGCCCATGGATCAAGAAACCCGGTGACACGCTTAAGCCGGTAAGGCGAATACGCCGCCAATGCAGCAAGCGCTGCAACAACAGCCACACAACAGACGATGAAATATTTCAATCGGCCACCAGCAACGAACAACACGCCTAAGGTCACTGCCAACAGCACCGTCGTTGCACCGAAATCCGGTTGCTGAAGCAACAATAAGCCAATAATAGCCATCACCAACATCGGTTTAAAAAAGCCCTGCCAAGTTGCCAGTAACTCAGCCTGCTGCCGGACTGCGTAGCCGGCTAGCCACATTAATATCAGCAAACGAGCAGGCTCGGATACCTGCATATTGATACCCGCAATACTCAGCCAACGGGTTGCACCATTTACTGTCCGCCCAAGCCCAGGTAACAGCACAATAATTAGCAACAATGCGGCGATAAACACCAATGACAAACCCGCACTTTCCCAGAATTCACTCGGAATACGCAACATCACTGCGCCACCCATCAAGCCCACCAGCACCGCAAGCATCTGTCGTTGCAAATAATAAAAAGGCTGGCCTGTGCTACTTTCAGCAAGAGATATGGACGCTGATGTCAGCATGACCAAGCCGCCACAAAGCAGCACTATGCAAACAAACAGCAATGTGCCATCAGGCATTCGCGTGTCGCTGGAGGCGCTATAGGCGCGACTCATTCCTGCACCTCCATAATCCGTTTTTCCGCGACCAGGCTAGCAAAACGCTCGCCGCGCTCCGCATAATTCGAGAACATATCTAAACTGGCGCACGCAGGAGCCAGCAATACCGTAGTACCTGGACAGGCCTGCTCATAAGCTGCTGCAACAGCAGACCCGAGGTCGGCAACCTGACTCACCGGAACCACCGGCGAAAGTGCATCGCGCAACGTCAATGCATCTTTACCAAAGACCAACACTTGGGCCGCTCTGTTCTGCAGAGCATCGGCAACCGCAGAAAAACTACTGCCTTTACCATCACCCCCGGCAATCAGGATGAGTGGATCGCTGGTCGAACGGATGCTTGCTGCTGCTGCTGCTTCGTTAGTCGCTTTTGAATCGTTGATCCAATTAATACCATCTGCAGTCGGCACCCGTTGCATACGATGTGGCAAGGCGCTGAATGAACATACACCCTCGCGCAGTTGGGTAAAGTTAACCCCATATGCATGGGCCATTGCACAGGCTGCCAGCACGTTCTGCAGATTGTGCTGGCCCATCAATGGAATCTCACTAACCGGCATTACGACCCTACTACCAAAAACTAAGGACCCATCGGCGACACCCCAATGTCCTTCGTCCGGCGAGTCCAGACCAAAGCTCACCACATTTGCATTTTCGGGTGGTATGGCATCAGGCTCGGCACGGTTTACAACCGCAAGTTCGCAGCCATCGTATATACGCAACTTAGCATCACGATAAGCATCCAAACTGCCATGCTGATCAAGATGATCGACTGCAAGATTCAACACGGTAGCAACAAGGGATTTCGGCAGCTGGCTGCGCTCAAGCTGAAAACTCGATAGCTCAAGCACCGCTGTATCATGCGGTTCATCAAGCAGATCCAATGCAGGCGTACCCAGATTTCCACCGGCAACGGAACTCATGCCAGCCTCACATAACAGGTGATTAACCAATGTTGTCACCGTGCTCTTGCCGTTGGATCCGGTAACCAGCAACACCGACCCCACCTCTTCGGCAAGAAATAAATCGATATCACTGACCACCGACACACCAGCAGACCGAGCCGCATCGAATAAAGTCTTGCTCAGGGGCAGGCCCGGTGAAACAACGATTGTTTGAATGCCTTCAGGCGCAAACTTAGGCAGACCACCTGCAAGCAGACATGCCTCAGGCATAACCGACTGAACTGCTGGCCAGCCCGGAGGCTGCTGGCGACTATCGGCAAACACAGCAGTAACACCGCGTGCTGAAAAGTAGCGCGCACACGAAGCAGCCGTCAGACCGGTTCCGAGAACAAGTACTGTGGGCTGCTGTGATTGCTGCATATTCAACACTGCTTCTGCCATTACCTGATCTTGAGGCTGGACAAGCCAACCAGAACGAGAATTACGGTGATGATCCAGAACCTGACGATAACTTTCGGCTCGGCCCAACCTTTCAATTCATAGTGATGATGCAAAGGCGCCATACGGAAAATGCGCTTACCTGTAAGCTTGAATGAAGCTACCTGCATCATTACCGACACGGTCTCCATCACAAATACACCGCCCATGATGAACAACACAATTTCCTGCTTAACGACTATCGCGACAGTGCCAAGCGCAGCACCCAGAGCTAGGGCGCCAACGTCACCCATAAACACCTGGGCGGGGTACGTGTTAAACCAGAGGAAGCCAAGCCCGGCACCCGCTAACGCCGCACAAAAAATCATCATTTCGCCAGCGCCGAAGATATATGGGAGGCCAAGGTACGCTGCGAAATTAATGTTGCCGGCGGCGTAGGCAAAAATACCGAGAGCGCCGCCCACCATGACAGCAGGCATGATTGCCAGGCCATCAAGTCCGTCCGTTAAATTCACGGCATTACTGGTGCCAACAATTACCAGGTACGAAAACACCACATAGAAACCACCAAGCGGAATCAGCATGTCTTTAAAGTAAGGGATCAGCAGTGCAGTCTCATAAGGCTCCTGAGCACCTAAATACAGAATTACTGCTGCAATACCACCAACAAATGACTGCGACAAGAACTTGGTGCGCGCTTTCATACCGTTCGGATCTTTCAGCACCAACTTCTTCCAGTCATCGATAAAGCCGATAACACCAAAAGCCAGCAGCACACCAAGCACAATCCAGACATAGCGATTGGCAAGGTCTGCCCACAACAGCGTGCTCAGGGTAATAACCAGAATAATCAGTGCCCCGCCCATTGTCGGGGTGCCCTGTTTTGGCAAATGCGATTGCGGTCCATCCAAACGAATAGTCTGGCCAACCTGACGGTCAGTAAGACGACGAATCATTATTGGCCCGACAACGAAGGAGATAACCAGCGCCGTCAATGCCGACAAAATAGCTCTCAGCGTGATATAGGTAAATACGTTGAAGCCCGAATAAAGGTCTTTCAGGTAATCCGCGAAATACATCAGCATTAGCTCTGTCCCCCTTCGGCCCGCGACTCTGTTAATGCCAGCACGACACGTTCAAGCCCCATAAATCGTGATCCCTTAACCAGCACCGTCACATTTGGCACCATGGCATCGCTCAAAGCATCGATAAGTGCAGCGACATCGGCATACCAATGAGCGCTGTCACCGAAAGCGCTGGCGGTACTCCGGCTAAGCTCACCCACACACCACAAGCCATCGATATTAGCGCGCGCTGCTTGCTCACCAACCATGCCATGCAAACCCG
>JABIQA010000169.1 GCA_018699155.1 Chromatiales bacterium | reverse complement strand
GGGAGCTTGCCATAGCCTTACTTCCCGACCAAGTCATAAATGGCTATATTCTTCGCACCGCAGCTGAAGGCGCCAGTGCCGAGGCGTTGGAAGCGGATGGACTGGTATTGCAAAAACTTTGGGAGTCCATCGAACTTAAATCCAAAACTGCAAAGGCAGGTGATTTGGTTCATGAAGATTTGCCGCTGGCCGTTAGAATTGTGCGTGACATGTTGCACCCTGATGTCGACAGGGTTCTTGTTGATTCTGAAGATTGTCTGGCCACAATGCAGCGTTTTTCAGATAGCTTTATGTCAGAATCCAGTCCAGCAATGGAGTTGTATTCGGGGCGACTACCGATTCTTGATTTATACGGTATCGAAGATGAGATACAGGGCGCATTGTGCCGTAAAGTGAACCTCAAATCGGGGGGTTATCTGATCTTTGACCAGACCGAAGCAATGACGACTGTTGATGTGAATAGCGGTGGTTTCATTGGCGAGAACAGTCCTGCCGAAACGGCTTTCCAAACTAATCTGGAAGCGGCTGTGGCTATTGCCAGGCAGCTTCGCCTGCGTAATCTTGGCGGTATCATTATTCTTGATTTTATTGATATGGATGCGAAGTCGCATCAGGAAGAGATTCTGGTCGCCTTAGGTAAGGCATTGGCTGGGGATCATGTCACTACCCAGATCGCCCAGGTTTCGCCATTGGGCTTAGTCGAAATGACTCGGAAGCGAACGCGTGAGAGCTTAGAGCATGTGATGTGCGAGCCTTGCCCAACATGCAGCTCTGCAGGCTATATAAAAGCACCTGAGACTATCTGCTATGAGATTTTTCGAGAGATCATGCGACAGCATCGGCAATTTGAGGTTAAGGAATTGGTGGTTTTCGCTAACGATAATGTCGTTGAGATGTTGCTTGATGAAGAGGCTTCAGGCCTTGCCCAGCTAGCAGAATTGACAGGCAAGACCATACGGTTGCAGGCGCAGGCAATTGGTGCGCAGCATGAATTCGATGTGATGCCGGTATAGCACATGAAGCATTTTTTCGGATTGCTAAAAACATTGCTACTGCCGTTGATGGCGACGGTTTTGATTGTGCTGGCACTGTTGGTTGGTGTCGCCCGTTTATTATTGCCACAAGTTCCGCAGTATCAGGGTGATATCCAGCGGCTGGCGGAGCAGGCAACGGGTTTTCAGGTTGATTTCGGTGAGATTGGTGCAGGCATTTCGCGTTATGGCCCGGAACTGAGATTGCAGCAGACCCGTATTTCACTGCCGGAAGAAGGCTCTGAAGTTGTCTATGCGGAAGAGGTCAAGATCAGTCTCGATGTGGCTGCTTTGATCCTGCATCAGACTGTACTGCCGAGTCATACAGAAATCAGCGGTGTTCGTCTTAATTTTATTCGTGACACTGAGGGCCGCCTATTATTGCAGGGTCGTACTCTGGCAGATTGGGTTCGGATGCGCGCTAGCGACGGATTTAATGCCGGTGATTTGCCTGATACCTCATTATGGCTGAACAATGTGTCAGTAGGGTTCGACGACCAGTTTCTGAGCCGACCGCCAACGGATTTTCGTATTGATATGCTCAAGGCAGAATTGGACGATGGCATTCTTGAGTTGATCGGACTGGTCAAGCCAGAGCTGCGCTTTGGCGAGGACATCAGCTTTTTGGCTGAGGCCGACCTGGTCGCATTATTAGATAACGAGCACTCAGTTCAGGGTGCAACTTGGTCGATTGAGGTTAATGTCCCGGATCTCGATATTGGACAATGGGTCGGTTTATTACCGGATGAGATGTCGCCGGTTTCGAGTGGCACCGGTGCGGGCTTTATTTCAGCAAGTTTACGCGGAGGCCTGCCGCTTGCTATCGAGGTAGATATTGATCTGCAGGATGTGCTGATCGCACTTCCCGATGCAGCGCCTATTGTTTATGAGCGCGTTGCCGGCGAAGTGAGTTTTGAGCGTGATGATCAGGGTTGGCTGTTTAGCGGCCGTAAATTTGTGTTGCAAAGTCACCAACAGCAGTGGCCGGCAGGGCGTTTTGATGGACAGATATCGTTGGATGCGGACAATAGACCTAGTAGTTTCATGCTGGATGTCGATTTTGTAAATCTCAATAATCTCATGCCGCTGGGCAGTGCATTTGCACGCGGTCAATTGGAATCGATCGGTTTTGATGGTCAGCTCGGGGGGCATCTTGATGGCGTGCGAATACGGGGTTCACTGATAAATGAGAGCTTGTCAGATTTAAGTGTCCGCGGAACGTTTACAAAGGTCAGCTATGTAAATGAGAGTGCCGGTATCGATATTACGGGTGTCTCCGGCAATATCGATGGTGGCATGCAAAGTGGCCAGCTGAAGATCGATATAAGCAACGGGCGTTTTCAGCTCGATAATTTCTTTCGTGAGGCGATAAATACCGAACGTTTAAATGCTCAGGTGTTTTGGAGCACTGGCGACGATGGGCTGTTAGTCGAAACCGGCGCAATAGAGTTGCAGACACCCTATGGCACAGGCAGTGGCGAACTGAGCTTATTTAAAGCTGCTGACGGCGACAGCGGATGGATTGTGGATTTTTCCGCAGTGGCCAGTTCCGATGATGTTACCCAAGTGATACCCAATATGCCCACTAAGATTCCTGCAGTGGTACTGGACTGGCTAGAGGAAGCGGTGTTAGCAGGTGAGGTTAATGACGTTCGTTTCAGGTTGTTGGGCGATTTAAGCAAGTTCCCATATACGACAGCTGAAGAAGGTGTGTTTAGTGTGATGGTGCCTTTTCAAAAAGGCGCGCTGGCATTTGCTCCGGGTTGGCCGCAGCTGGAAAACCTAAGTGGAGAGCTTGTTTTTGATGGCCTATCGATGTTTAGTACGCGAAATGAGGGTGCTATTGCCGGCACTGCATTTAGTAACATCAATGCGCAAATGCCGGATATGCGCGATGGCATATTGACCGTCGATGCATCTGTCAGCACCGGACTTCCCGAAGTGTTGCGTTTGTTGCGCGAGTCCACCATTAGTAATGTGCTCGGTCCAATATTAAACGATGTGACAGCATCGGGTGATGTCAGTGGCGCTGTAAATTTGTATCTGCCGGTTAATGCGTTGACAAATTATAGGCTGAACGCCAATCTTTTAGTAAGTGATGCCATGATGAGTCTTCGTGGTATTGACTATCCTGTAACTGAAGTAAACGGGCCGATTGAGCTTGACCGAACCCGCTTGTCATCGAAGTCTATCGATGGGCGTTTTTTAGGGCAGCCAGTATCAATTTCTTTACGACATCCGACGTCAACTGAGAGTGGTCTCAATCAGATTGTCGAGGTCAGGGGTGAAACGCCTATGCCTGATATCTCAGCAGCACTGCGTATACCGCTACCCAATCGTTATACCGGCTCGATTGCCTGGGAAGCGCGGGCCCTATTTCCCACAGTTGATGCTGCCGACTCTCGTCAGTTTGAGATTCTTGTAGAGTCTGATTTACAGGGTTTGGCGATAGATATGCCAGCCCCATTGTTTAAAACGGCGGGCGTTCCCGATCCACTCACCGCTAGCGTGCTATTTCCAGCGTTTGGAGTGCTTGAAGTGCTCGCAAAAAGTCAGTCAGGCATTTCTGGAAATCTTCGTTTTGAAAAAGCTAACT
>JABIQA010000157.1 GCA_018699155.1 Chromatiales bacterium | reverse complement strand
GCGGACTTTTCGTGGACGGAGTTGCGTAATTTAGTGAATGAATTACTCAGGTAGGGCAGGTTTTTGATAAACAAACCATCAATATTCTTTATCGCTGGTGCGCCTAAAACGGCGACTTCAGCCTTGTGGGAATATTTGACACTCCATCCAGAGATATTTCGTCCTCGCATCAAAGAATTCCATCACTTTTGTGATGATTTCTTTCAATCGCATATGTCTGATGATGATTACCTGAAGGCATTCTCGGGTATGACAGAGGTGCACAGAATGTCAGTCGACGGCTCAGTGCTTTATATGTATTCTGATGTTGCGCTAAAACGTATTCACGCTTTTGACCCCGAAGCAAAAATTATTGTGATGCTGCGACATCCGGTTGATCTGGTTTATTCGTGGCATTCTCAGCTTCGCTGGAATTTGAATGAGGATGAGCCCAGCTTCGAGCGCGCATGGGCACTTTGCGAAGACAGGGCCCATGGCAGGAACCTACCATCTGGTTGTGAGGAGCCTTTCGTCGTTCAGTATGGTGAGATTGGGTTATTAGCCAAGAGCCTTAAACGCATTCAAGGCCTTTTTTCAGATGACCAAGTTAAGGTCGTGTTCATGGAGGATATGAAGGCTGATACCGCCGGCGTGTATCAGGATATCCTTACATTTCTAGATGTCAGTCAATTTGAGCTGCCCGAATATCGTACAGTGAATGCAAATACTGAGCTGCGTTCGCGCTTCTTGATGCGCTTAGGAAAAATGCAGCTTGGTGGCGCTTCGAAGAAGTGTCTACGATGGCTGAAGGGCCTGCTCGGGTTTCAGAACATGTCTTTTCGACGCATCCTCATTAATGCCAGTACTGTTGAAACGGAGCGTAAGCCCATCAATTCAGCTTTTGCTGCTGAGTTGCTTGAGTATTTCAGAGATGACATTACGGAGCTGTCTGAGTTGACGGGCCGAAACCTGGATCATTGGTTGCATAAGGTATGGTGAAGCCAGATTTCTTTTTGGTAGGTGCGCCTAAGTGCGGAACTACTGCGTTATTCCAGTACCTCTGCATGCATCCGGATGTGTGTGCTCCAGCAATCAAGGAGCCTAACTATTTTTGTGAGGACTTTTCTGGCATTCGCGGCCCGCGCAGTGAAGCTGAGTATCTCGCGCTATATGCTGAGGCGGAAGAATCCGGCCGTTCTGTTGGCGACGCATCGGTTGTGTATATGTACTCCGATGTCGCTTTGAAGCGGATTGCTGAGTTTAATCCGGCGGCGAAAATTATTGTCATGTTGCGAAATCCGGTCGATATGGTGTACTCGCTCCACTCTCAGCATCTGTTTACATTGAACGAAAATGTTAGCGACTTTTCGGCAGCTTGGGAGCTGCAGTCCGCTCGCCGTGAAGGCAGCAATATACCTAAAATGTGTTTGGAGCCTGCGGTTTTGCAATATGAAACGATGGGTCGTATGAGCAAAGGCATCCGCCGAGCCTTGGCGGTTTTCCCTGATGAGCAGATTAAGGTTTTGCTGATTGATGAAATCAAAGCGGCGCCACAGGAAACATTCGATGATGTACTTGGGTTCCTCGGGCTGGATCCTTTCGCACTTAATGAATTTCCTGTGGTGAATGCGAACAAAACTAACAAAAGCAAATGGGTTGCAGCCATAGCACAACGCGGGTTGCCACCGGTTATCCGGCGTCCCGCCCGGCTGCTGAAAAAGTTTCTGGGGTTGGGTAATGTGTCAGTGTCTGGCAAGCTCGATCAGCTTAATAAAAGCCATCATCAGCGGATGCTCATGAGCAATGAAATGCGCTCCAGGCTGGGGCGGGTTTTTGCCGATGAGATTGCAGAGCTTGAGCTTCTTGCTGGGCGAGACCTAAGTCATTGGCGTAAAGCCAACGACGTTTAGTATGGTGCCGTTTGATCCGCCTTCCTATTTGGTGGTGATACAATGCCGCTGTCTTTATCGGGTTAGATTCTTATGCTGGAACTTGGCTTGAAAATATTTCTGAGCTATTTGCTCGGGTCTATAAACGGGGCGCTGTTAATCGGACGTCTCCGTGGGGTAGATATTCGCCAGTCTGGCAGCGGTAATGCGGGTGGCACCAATGCTCTGCGCACGCAGGGTAAGGTTTTTGCAACTGGTGTAATGGCTATAGATATTTTCAAGGGTGTGATTCCCACTCTGGTGCTCCCCTTGCTAATACTTCCTGGTGTCGGTACTGATCCGGATATCGCTCGTAATTGGCTCATGTATTCATGCGGTTTGGCAGCCGTGGTTGGGCATTGCTATCCGATCTGGTTTGGTTTTAAGGGAGGGAAGGGTGCTGCGACTGCCCTCGGCGTTATTGCAGCTGCCGCACCGGTGTTGCTTATTCCTGCGCTCATCGCCTGGGTGGTAACACTTAAGTTGTTCGGATTTGTTGGAATAGCCACTATTGTTGCAGGGCTTGCGATGCCATTGGCGGTACTCATGTTTCAGTCGCCCGTTGTGTTGTCATTGTTTATGTTCTCTTCGCTGTTAGGACTATTTGTGTTGTATACCCACCGATCAAATGTCATTAAATTTCTAGCGCATGAATCTTCAGCGGATGTGACTCCCTGGATTGATATCGGACGAAGTTGACTTGTGATTACCCAGCAGCACTTGCTCCAAATGTTAGGTGATGGCGAGGTTCATTCTGGCAGCGAGTTGGCCGCTATTCTGGGCGTCTCGCGCGCTGCTGTCTGGAAGCAATTGAGCCAGCTACGAGCGCTTGGACTTGAGGTGAATGGTGAGGCCGGTCAAGGTTACCGACTGGGCCAGCCTTATGAGGCGCTTGATAGAGCAACAATTCAGAGTGCGTTGAGTGCCTCGGCCTGTGGCGTGCTTCATTCACTGAACACGCTCTGGGAGTGCGATTCAACAAACAATGTGTTGTTGGATGGACTGAACTCAGAACCATTGCCTGCTGGTATTGCATCAGTCTGTCTCGCCGAACTGCAGACCGGTGGCCGTGGCCGTCGAGGACGTCGTTGGGTGTCTCCGCCGGGGGGCGGAGTGTGGTGCTCTGTCTCGTGGACATGGGATGCCCCACCTGCAGATTTGTCTGCTCTAAGCCTCGCCGCAGGAGCGCATGTTTTGCGTGCTCTTCAACAACTCGGTTGCGAGGGTCTCCAGGTGAAATGGCCGAATGATTTGCTGGCCGATGGCCGAAAAATCGGGGGTATTCTGATTGATGTGCAAGGCGACCTTGCCGGCCCCATTACTGTCGTGGTTGGTTTGGGGCTTAACTTGATTGTTTCGGATGCGACTCGTGATCAGGTTAATGCAGATGGCGGTCAGCCGCCGATAGGCTTGTATGAATTGGGCGTTACTAGATCCAGGAATTTGGTTGCGGCGGACGTAGTCTCGGCGCTGGTCGATATGCTGCAGAATTATGCAGGAGCCGGATTTTCGAGAGACAAAGATTTCTGGTGTGCGAATGATTTTTTGAGAAATAAACCGGTTATGGTTAGTGGTAGTAGTGCGCTTTCTGGAGTTGCAATGGGGGTGAATGACCAAGGTTATCTTCGTGTTGTTGCTGAACATGGCGAACAACTCGTTGGGGCCGGCGATGTTAGCTTGCGGCTTAATCCACAGGAGTCAGTCCGATGAATTTGCTGCTTGATGTGGGTAACACAAGAATAAAGTGGGCGATTCACTTAGGTTCCTCGACCGAGGTTTTTATTTCATCCGGGGATGTTGTTCATGCAGGGAGAATAGCGGCAGCACTAACCGAACTGCCAGCGGCAATCAGGGCTTCGTTAGACTCCGGCACTAAGATCTCCAGAGTGTTTGTTGTCAACGTCATGGGCTCTGAATTGCGCAGCCTTTTTACCGACTTGTGCATGCGCGAGTTTCATTTGGAGGTCAGCTTTGCCGAAAGCGAGTTGGAGTGTTTGGGCTTGACCAATGGGTATGCCGATGTCTCTCAGTTGGGGGCAGATCGCTGGGTCGGAATGCTTGGTGCAATGGATGAGGGCTTAGTATCGTTTTGTGTGGTCGATGCAGGTACTGCGGTCACTATTGATTTCGTGGTTAGCGGAACATCTCACACGGGTGGGTTGATACTTCCCGGGTTGGCATTAATGCGAAATGCGTTGTTTGCAGCTACGGGTGACATTGAGGGGTTTTCCATGCGAGGGAACGGTAAGCAGGCTGACGACTTACTGGGCCGGTCGACGCACTCTGCGGTTCACTTAGGCTCTGTGCAGGCTGTTGTCGGGGCGGTGGAGCGGACTTTAAATAGGCAAAAACAGCCTGTGCGTTTGATCGTTACTGGCGGTGATGCAAAGGTTCTATTGC
>JABIQA010000099.1 GCA_018699155.1 Chromatiales bacterium | reverse complement strand
CCCTGCCATCGATAACAATGCGCTCATCGCCTTTAACCTTGCGGCCAAGCTCAGCAACTTCACCGTCAACGCTAATACGGCCGGCTTTAATCAGCTCTTCGAGCTGACGCCTGGAACCGTGCCCGGCATTAGCCAGCCATTTCTGTAAGCGCTGTTCTGGCATAACCGATCAGGACTTAAGAGGAACGACGTCAACAGAATCCTGCTCGTCCGCCTCATATTCGGCATCTGCTTCGAGCTCTGCAAACATGATCTCTTCGCCATGCTCAGAATTAACATAAGAATCTTCTACTGCTTCTGCTTGCAGCTGATCTTCGGCACTGGTTTCGTCAGCCGGTGACTCATATTCGGCATCTGCTTCCAGCTCTGCAAACATGATCTCTTCGCCATGCTCAGAATTAACATAAGAAACTTCTGCAGGAGCCGGGTCCTCATCACGTTCTTTCCGCTTCTCATCTAAAGATGTAACTGATGCCGGCTCTTCGGGCAGCTCATTGACCTCGGCCGGCGCCAATAAATGTGCGCCGGGTGAAATGCCTTCCTGCAAGACGCGCTCTTCAACCGGAACGTTGAGCTCAAGCTGCACATTTACCGGATCAAGCTCCTGCAAATCAGCCAATGGTGGCAGGTCTTCGAGCTTCTTGAGACCAAAATAGTCAAGGAATGTTTTGGTGGTGGCGTATAACGTCGGACGACCGGGAACATCACGCTGCCCTACCGGACGCAACCAACCACGATCCAGAAGATTACGGATAATGTTGGTGCTCACAACAACCCCGCGAATATCTTCTATGTCGCCACGCGTTAAAGGCTGACGATACGCAGTAATAGCAAGAGTTTCCATCAGTGCCCGGGAGAAGCGAGGCGGACGACCTTCCCACAGCTTCTGCAGCCACGGTGACATCGCATCCGAAACCTGAATACGATACCCGCTGGCCACTTCCAGCAAATGAATACCACGATCTTCGTACTCTTCCTGCAAATCTTTTATAACGGCACGAATGTCGTCTTTGGACATCTCATTATCTTTGCCGAATAACGCCAGCAATGAATCGAGTGACAACGGCTCGCCGCTTGCCAGCAGCGCAGCTTCAATAATGTTTTTAAGTTGCTTAGTTTCCATGTCGCCTTTTTCGGTCTGTAGGTTAGGAATAAGAGTCGGCTTGTTCAGCCTGCTCGGCAGAAATCTGCTTTGCGCTGCCGGTAGCCCGCACATGAATCGGTGAAAACGACTCAGGCTGAACCACCTCAATAATGCCGGCCTTCAATAGTTCCAGCAAAGCCAACAGAGTAACTGTAGCGCCCATGCGGCCTTCGGTCGCATTAAACAAACGGGTGAACTCAATAAAGTCGGTCGAACTAACGCGCGCCAGCACATCCGTCATACGATCACGGACTGAGAGCTGCTCAGCCTGAATATGATGATGCGCATTAAACTTGGCACGTGATAACACATTACGGAATGCCACTAACAACTCATTGAGGGTGGCATCGGGCAACTGCTCAACAACTTCAAGCTTGCCAGGGTCGATGGTTGCCGGAAAAATATCACGTTCAAGTCGCGGCATACCATCAAGCTGATCGGTTGCCCCTTTGTAACGCTCATATTCAAGGAGACGGCGCACCAACTCAGCACGCGGATCATCCTCGTCGTCTTCATCGATCTCTTTAGATCGCGGCAACAGCATTCTTGATTTGATTTCTGCCAGCATTGCTGCCATTAACAAATACTCGCCCACCAGATCGAGCTGAAGCTCGTTCATAAGGTCAATGTACTCGACATATTGTTCGGTGATCTGGGCAATGGGGATATCGAGAATATCCATGTTTTGCCGGCGAATCAGATACAACAACAAATCCAAGGGGCCGGCAAATGCCTCGAGAAACACCTCAAGTGCCTGCGGAGGAATATAGAGATCCTGCGGCAGCCGGGTATAAGCCTCGCCCTCAACAACGGCAAAAGGCATTTCTGCCTGCTCAGGCCTTAAGACGCCACTCGGATGCTGGGCAGCAAGCATGGCGGCTTTTCGCTCAGCCGACGATTGCACCACTTTCAACTCTGGTCCGGATTGCTTATCCGCTTCAGTCATGTCCCACCGCTTTATAGCCCAACCATAGATAAGATGAGCGATTTTATTATTGTCATTAAAGGCTCAACGAGGGCCCATAACCAGCCCATATACAATAAACCTACAACAATTATAAGCCCGAATGGCTCTACTCTATCGAGAAGTTTTCCGAGCGACTCGCTCACCAAGCCACGCAGCACCCTGCCGCCATCCAATGGCGGTATCGGCATAAAATTAAATACTGCCAGTAAGACATTGAAAAATACGCCTATCTCGGCCATGCGGAGAAAGAAATACACGCTGTTATCCGGCGCAGCTCCTAGCAACAGCGTTGCTTTCAGCACCAGCGCCCAGAAAAGCGCCATCACCAGATTGCTAAGCGGACCCGCAATAGCCACCAAAATCATGTCCTGCTTTGGGCGCCGCAATGCATTGAAATTAACCGGCACCGGCTTGGCCCAGCCGAATAAAAACCCGGTAAACAACAGAGTGAGCGTGGGCACCAGCAAAGTCCCAACCGGATCCACATGTTTCAGCGGGTTCAACGACAAACGCCCCAGCATTTCGGCGGTTCGATCGCCGCAAGAGCGCGCCACCCAGCCATGCGCAACCTCATGGAGAGTGATCGCGAACAGGATAGGAATAGCGGCGACCGAGACGGTCTGGAGAATTTGGGCAAGATCAAAGGGCATGGTGTTTATTATAGAGTTAAGCCTGTAACTAAAGATACAAGCGCAGCGACTTAAGCAAAGTCGGTGACATCACCCTTGCCCTGACGCAGAACCACGGGAAAGTCGCCGGTTAGATCCACAACCGTAGTTGGGTCAATGCCGCAGTTACCACTATCAATAATCGTATCGAGATCTTTACCCAGGCGATGCAAAATTTCGCTAGGGTCAGTCAGCGGCATGACTTCGCCGGGCAGTATCAATGAAGAGCTCATCATCGGTTCGCCGAGCGCCTCGAGTATTGCAAGAGGCACCGGATGATCCGGCACTCTTAGACCAATGGTTTTGCGTTTAGGGTTTAGCAATCGACGCGGCACTTCGCGTGTGGCCTCCAATATGAAGGTGTAAGGCCCTGGCGTATGGCTTTTCAACAGTCGATAGACCCAGTTTTCCACACGCGCATAGTTGGCCAATTCTGATAAATCACGGCACACCAAAGTGAAGTTGTGCTGCTTATCGGTTTTACGGATTCGCTGAACCTCCTTAATCGCCTTTTGATCGCCCATGTGCCAACCCAGAGCGTAGCTTGAGTCCGATGGGTATGCGATCAAGCCGCCAGATCGCAGCGTCGCCAGCACCTCTGCAATACGCCGCGGCTGGGGGTTGTCGGGATGAATATCGATGAGTCGAGCCATAGTTGCTATCGCTGTTGGAAATCCACGAGCAAATTCAGCACAGAAGTGTAGTGAATTTCAGTATGATTCGCCTTCTTATTTACAGGATACCGAAGCATGCAGGCTTTACTCGATTTTTTACCGGTGATCGCATTTGCGGTGACCTACTGGGTCACCAAGGACTTCAACACCGCGATCCTAGTGATTATGGCTGCCGTCGGCATTCAGGTGATTGTCACCTTCGCCCTCACTCGCACCGTACCGAAGATGCTCCTGATTTCAGCTGCCCTAGTGATTGTACTGGGCGGCATAAGCCTGCTATTAAAGAATGACCTCGTCTTCAAATGGAAGCCCACCGTACTGAACTGGGCGTTCGCTCTGGTATTTCTTGGCAGTCAGTTCATTGGTGCCAAACCCATCATCCAACGCATTATGGAGGCTGTAGCCAAAAATGAGATTCAACTCATACCGGCCCATTGGCGCACCCTGAACCTAATGTGGGCTGTGTTCTTCACAATTTCGGGGGCAGCCAATATCTACGTCGCCTATAATTTTGAAGAGGCAGTATGGGTTAACTTCAAGCTGTTTGGCCTGCTCGGCTTCACGCTGGTATTTATGGTGCTGCAAGCCATTTGGATTTCTAAGCGTGTACCCGAGGATCAAGCCCTAATCAGCGGTGCGCAAGCAAATGAAGACAGCGACTCAGATGAATCAAAGCCATGACAGCCAGCAATATGCTTTACGCCATCATCAGCGAAGACATACCGGGCACACTCGCTCAACGCCTGAATACCCGGCCCGAACACCTTGCCCGACTGGAAGCGTTACGCGATGCCGGCAAACTCCAACTGGCAGGCCCCCACCCCGCTATTGACAGCGCGGACCCGGGTGAAGCCGGCTTTACCGGCAGCTTGATTGTTGCCGAGTTCAAGAGCCTGGACGCGGCAAAATCATGGGCTGATGCTGACCCTTATATTGCAGCTGGGGTTTACCAGAAAGTAACCGTCAAACCCTTTAAACAGGTGCTGCCATGAGCACTGTCAGCGAAGATCGTATGGCCCTAATCGACAGCGCTATTCGGAGCGCGCTAAAGCCCGTCAGCCTGACTATTGAAGATGAAAGCCATCTGCACGCAGGGCATGCCGGAGCAAAAACCGGCATGGGCCACTTTCACGTCGTTGTTGTCGCCGAAGCCTTCGAAGGTCTCCGAATGTTACGACGCCACAGACTTATCTACGATGCTGTCGGCAACCTGATGAAGACGGATATTCACGCTCTTAGAATCGATGCAAAAGCATCTTCTGAATTACAGATAAGCACATAAAATAATAAAAGTATTTAGAAATACGATCATCGACTAGGGCTCGAGCTTAGATGATGCAAGACTGGCTGACATCGAGAAAAAGCATCGATATCGTTAAAGAAAGAATGGCGACGCGACCCTTTCTTGCCTTAAGTATCCTCAAAATAGAACACACCAATACCCGCCCTCGTCGCGCGATCCTCATCACCGTCCTCAACTGAATACTCAGCAAGACAATCATCAAACGATGACACGAAATCATATAGGCGCTTACGAGATACCTTTCGAAGCTTTGGCAGTAGCCGAGCATCTGCATTCAGGGACTCAACTAAACACTCGTAGCGAGTATCTTTTGGGTTCGCCGGGTCGGCATTAAATGCAATTGTATCGGCATGGCTCTTCAACCCGGCTAAAAGTCCTTCGGCAAGGCTATCGTCGACACGGTCAGGAACAAACTCTCTTCGATTAACTTGGAGCTTTCCATCCTCAGAAACAGAAACAATACCCATTCTGATCAGCTCGGTCTTAACAGCACCTGAAGGAACATCACACCGAACGCGTCGCCGAAGACTGGAAAAAGAAATGACCTCTCCATCGTATGGAATTGCTAATGGCTTGCCCCGCTCATCTTGAAAATCTTTATCTGTATGCCAAAGGTGAAGTATCTCGGAGAGCGGATTGCTAACGCCACCGTTGTGCCACTCGGCATCGCTAATACGACGAACTTCCTTTCTGCTTAAGCCAGTCATAATGGCAATCCGGGAGATATTGGTTTTTCGTCCACGCACCCCGAACTCATCCAAACAAACTTGAACGTAACAAGCTTTTGCGGCTTCAGAAAACTCAGCGTAACCAATGCCCGAGCGCATAAGAGCCGATACGAGCGGGCGCAGGAAGACGAACAGTGCCGATAAGATCTT
>JABIQA010000170.1 GCA_018699155.1 Chromatiales bacterium | reverse complement strand
ACTCTGCGAATTGCCAGAGGGCATCTCCTGGCAACAACTCTATGGCGCAGCAATATTATGCGGAGTGGGCTTTACGATGAGCCTATTTATCGGCTCATTAGCCTTCGAGGAAGGTGGTGTGCTCGGCACAACCCGACCAGACAGGCTTGGCATTATTGCGGGATCTCTGCTAGCAGGTATTGCTGGGTTTGTGGTGCTTAAAATAGCAACGCCAAACAAAAAGAGTTAATAAGTAGCGACGAAACCTGACTACCGGGGCTTTTTTCGCACAGTGGTTTTTCGTCGTCCCTTGTTCGGGCCTGAACCATCATCACGTGGCGGCAAGCCGCTATGTTGCGTGAGTATCCGGCCACCTTTACGACGTCCATGTGCCGATGCCGAGTTTTTACGTCGTGGTGATTTGTAATCGTTGACACTGCCCGGATCATGAGCAGGCACTAAGCTTTCTTGGCCCTCACCAATAAGGTCGGTGCGGTCCATGCGTCGCAAAGTTGTTCGCAATAAGGGCCAGTTCTTCGGGTCGTGATAACGTAAAAGGGCCTTATGTAGTTTTCGCTGTTCAGGATCTTTTACCGACTCAACCTTATCGCTTTTATACGTCACCCTACGTAGCGGATTCTTGCCCGACCGATACATTGCCGTAGCAGTAGCCATCGGCGAAGGATAAAAAGCCTGCACTTGGTCTGCCCTAAAGTCGTTGCTTTTTAACCAAAGGGCTAGGCTCAACATGTCTTCATCGGTAGTCCCCGGATGAGCGGCGATAAAGTAGGGAATAAGGTACTGCTCTTTGCCGGCTTCTTTTGAGTATTGCTCAAACAAGCGTTTGAACTTGTCGTAAGTGCCAATACCGGGCTTCATCATTTTTGACAAAGGCCCTTGTTCGGTGTGTTCCGGAGCGATCTTCAGATAACCGCCAACATGATGGGTTACCAACTCTTTAACGTACTCCGGATCTTCCACCGCGAGGTCATAGCGTAAACCCGAAGCCACCAGTACCTTTTTCACCCCCTTAATATTACGGGCATCACGATATAGCTGAGTTAATGAAGAATGATCGGTATTGAGGTTGGGGCAAATGCCAGGATAAACACAACTGGGTCTACGACATGCTGATTCAATTTCACGACTCTTACACGCAATACGATACATGTTTGCCGTCGGACCGCCCAGGTCTGAAATAACACCGGTAAAACCCTTCACCTTGTCACGAATTGTTTCGATTTCTTTCAATACCGACTCGGATGAACGACTCTGAATGATGCGGCCCTCATGCTCCGTAATCGAGCAGAAAGTACAGCCTCCAAAACAACCGCGCATTATATTTACCGAAAAGCGGATCATCTCCCAAGCAGGCAACTTAGCATCGCCATATGAGGGGTGCGGACTTCTCGCATAGGGAAGATCAAACACATAATCCATTTCAGCGGTAGTCAGTGGTATGGGTGGCGGATTCAGCCACACATCAACATGCCCATGGCGTTGCACCAGTGCGCGGGCATTGCCAGGATTAGTTTCTAAATGCAGCACCCTGTTTGCATGGGCGTAAAGCACCGAATCATTGCGGACCTTTTCAAACGCTGGCAGACGAATAACTGTTTGCCCACGGTCCAGTTTAGGGTGCGCCCTCAGCGCAACGACCTTTGCCGCAATTTCCGAGTCTTCACTCTCTATCTCAATGCCTGCCATAGCTGCATTGCGTCGATCTCGTTCAGAGTCACCCATCTCGCGAATATTGATATAGGGATTAACAACTTTCTCGACCCGACCCGGCCGATCGATGCGGCTTGAATCAATTTCAACCCAATCAGATGGAGTATTCATTCTGACAAACGCAGTGCCACGGACATCATCAATTTCCGCCACACTATCGCCGCGGGCTATCCGATGAGCTATTTCTACAATGGCCCTGTCGGCGTTGCCATAAAGCAAAATATCGGCACCGGAATCGAGCAGCACCGAACGACGCACTTCATCCTGCCAATAATCATAGTGGGCTATGCGGCGCAAGGAACCTTCAATACCACCCAATACAATCGGGACATCTGCCCAGGCCTCTTTACAGCGCTGGGTATACACAATTGAAGACCGGTCGGGACGCTGACCACCTTGACCACCCGGTGTATAGGCATCATCAGATCGTGGCTTGCGATCTGCGGTATAGCGATTGATCATT
>JABIQA010000168.1 GCA_018699155.1 Chromatiales bacterium | reverse complement strand
GTTTTGACGGCAAGTTACCCGGAGTTCGTTTGATGTTATTGCGAGCAAAAGAACCGCAATCATTGCCCTGGCTGACACAGCATCAGCAGGACTTCGCGGCGGCGATTGCTGCAGACCGTTGCCCGCACGCTCTATTGATCTATGGTTCCAATGGCACAGGACGTCGCCAATTGGCGCGTTATTTGTCCGAGCAGGTGCTGGGAACACCGCTGGATCAGAACGATCAGCATGCCGATTATCGCGAAATTGTGCCCGCCGCTGATATGCCGGATGCCGAGAGCAAGAGTGGCCCAAAGCCAAAGAAGAGTATTTCAGTTGATCAGGTCCGTGATCTCACCCGTTTTATGCAGCTAACCAGTCATCAGCGTGGCTACAAGGTGGCGGCGGTATTTCCGGCAGATAAGCTCACTAATAATGCGGCCAACAGCTTTTTGAAAACGTTGGAGGAGCCACCGAGTCGCACACTGATCATTTTAGTTTGCGAAAGGATCAGCAGTCTTCCTGCCACTGTCGCCAGCCGGT
Source organism: Chromatiales bacterium (assembly GCA_018699155.1). Taxonomy (GTDB): domain Bacteria; phylum Pseudomonadota; class Gammaproteobacteria; order Steroidobacterales; genus JABIQA01. Next base: position 8,045 of record JABIQA010000168.1, on the reverse strand, counting down.
GCCAGCATATTCGGGTGGCTGCACCGACTCAGGAGATTGGGGTTCAGTGGTTGCAGCAGCACAATCCAGACATGGATTGGGCTGGGCTGCTGGAGTTCTGTGGCCATGCCCCGCTATTTGCGCGTGAATTGGAGCAAGGTGGCTTTATGGATATCGCCCGTCAGTACGCGAAAGATCTGAATGCCATACAACGGTGCCAGGCTGACCCGGTTGCTGTTGCGCGAAAATGGGCAAAAACGGATATAGGTCTGTGTTTGCGCTGGTTGTACGCGCAAGCAGCAAAGGTGATGAGGCAGCAGGCCGATGGCGGGAATGCGAACCAGTCGACAGAAGCATGTTATGTGTACCTGCGAGAGTTGAACAACCTGAAGCGAATGCAAAATGGCGGGCTTAATATGGATTTGAATCTCGCTCGTTTGTTGTTTGCGTGGTACGGTGGTTTCACTGGCTTGCGGTAAACCGATGCCGCAGTAAATGTGTTTCTTAGTGTAAAACGAATAAAGTAATAGGTTAATTCAATGTCTAAACCCGGCATGCTCACACTGACAATTAAAGATAAAAACTCCTTGTACCTCGCGTATATGCCCTTTGTGAAAAATGGTGGGCTGTTTATTCCTACCGGCAGCGAATATGAACTCGGCGATGAAGTTTTTATGTTGCTCGACTTAATGGGAGAGGATGAGCGGTTGCCGGTCGCGGGTAAAGTGATCTGGTTAACGCCGAAAGGTGCTCAGGGTAAGCGAGTTGCGGGCATTGGTGTGCAATTTGACGATCAGGATGAAGGCTCAACAAAACGGAAAATTGAGGATCATCTGCAAACTGCTCTGGGCAGTGACAAAGCCACTCACACAATGTGATGCGGTTGCTGAAAGGGCATACAATCTAAATTAATCGCCGCTAGGCATCTACGCTCTTGGTGCCATCCTGTAATACGCAGGCGTTATAACCTTTCTCAATTAGAATAAATGCTGCGGCTGAACTGCGTCGACCTGTATCGCAGTAAACAACGTACTGGGCATCCGGATCAAGACTGCTTAATTTCAGGCGGATGAAGTACAAGGGGATATTAATAGCCCCGGGCTGATGTGACGCCTCAAACTCACTGGGTAGACGAACGTCCAGCCATTTTCCGCCGTTTGCAATAGTGATTTGAGCCTCAGAGTATTCGACTTTTTCAATGGTTGGTTCTTTCAGCAGAGCCTGAAAATTGGCTTTGCTCAGGCGCATGACCTTGCCGCTGGTCAGCATCGATACAGTCGCGTTACGTTTGTTTTCGGTAATGAGTGCCTCTTCACCGAAGGTCTCGCCTACAGCGAGCACGGCTAAGCGGATGCCGTCACTATTTAAAGGCGTTTCGCGGGTCACCGCACAGGTACCTGCAGTAATAATGTAGAAGAAATCACCTTCTTCACCCTGTTTAATAATAGGGTCTCCGGCCTGGTAGTCCATCTGCTCCAGGCGCATAAAGATGGCTTGGATGTTAGCCGCCGGAATTTTCCGAAATGCTCGCGTCTGCAATAATGCTGTCATCCAGTGGTTCTGACCGGTGTCATTGTCGAGAGAGCGAAGGTCATTGACTTCGTAGGTCCCGGCTTGATCCCAGGTCAGCATAACGTCAAGCAGATCGGCATCAAGCGAGATGTACTCAACGGCACTTCCTGCCGTTACGGTGTACTTGCGCGGCAGCGATTCAGAAATAGGTCTTCGTGCTTTAACTGAGTCACTTTCAATAATCTCTATTGTGCCGTCAGGATTGGTCAGAATGAGTTTTCCCGATACCAGATAGATGAGGCGTTGGTCGCTGTCACCTTGTTTGAGAAGTACTTCTCCCTGGTCGGCAATAGCGACCTGTGTCTTCCGACAGAGCGCATCGAGATTTTTCCACTTAAGCGATTCGAGAGGCGCAAATCGCTTAAGTAGTTGGGTTGTTAAGGGTGTGTCCATATTGTATGTGGAACTCCGCTTACTTCTTTGTCAACAAGCTTGTGCCTGCGGATTACCATTCTACTGTTACTTATCACCGCATTACAGCTAAGAGCGGGTTAAACCTGAAAGAACAATCCCTAAAGCAGGCTCCAACCTGCAGATGCTTCGAAGCGATCACCGTATGCGTCAGAGAGGCGATTGAGTTCGGCGACGACATGACTCACGCCCAATTGTTTTGCATAGGTTAGCGGGCCGCCTCGAAACGGAGCGAAGCCAGTACCAAAGATCACACCTGCGTCAACTTCATCTGCAGTGCTTACTACGCCTTCACTCAGGCAGTTGGCGCTTTCATTAAGCAGTGCATACACCAAACGGGTTTCGACCTCCGGATCAATGGCTGCAGAGGGCAATGGCTGTCGTTGAGTTTTGCCGTTTTCATAACGATAAAAGCCTTGCCCGGTTTTTCGTCCCAGTTGTTCGTTAGCAACCATTGTCCGCAGTGCTTCGGGTACTTCGCGGCCGGTAATTTCTGCCAGGCCTTCCGCTACGTGAAGTCCGATATCCAGACCAACCGAGTCAGCCAGTTCAATTGGGCCCATGGGCATGCCAAAATTGCGTGCCGCGCGATCGATGGTCTCGGCTGTCACACCTTCGTTGTAAAGGCGCATGGCTTCGTCAAGATAGGGGCCTAAAACACGGTTAACCAGAAAGCCTGGTGAACTCTGACATAGCAGCGGCAGTTTGCCTATCTGCCGGGCAAAGCCCACAGCATGATTCGCAGAGGCATCATCGGACCCGGTGAAACGGATCACTTCAATCAATGGCATTTTAGCAACCGGGTTGAAAAAATGAAGTCCGACAAGACGCCCTGGAAACTGCAATGCTGAGGCGATTTGCTCTAGAGGAATGCTGGACGTATTACTGGTGAGTAAGGCGCCCGGCTTCATCTTCTGTTCGAGTTCGCTGAGCAGAGCCTGTTTGGCTTCAAGATTTTCGAAAATGGCTTCAATAACTGCATCAGCATCGGCAGCCCCTGACCCGGCGACATCAGCGCGTAAGCGGGAAACGGCCTCTGCAACTAATGCGGGTTCGCGCAAACGTTTTCTGAACAATTCTTTAGCGCGCTCCAGGGCTGGGGCGATAAACTTTTCTTCTCGATCCTGAAGTGTGACGTCGAGTCCGCGTAGCGCACACCATGCTGCTATATCCCCGCCCATGACGCCGGCGCCAACAACATGGACGCGTTTCGCAGCTTCAACATTAACCTTCGGCTGATGCTTTAGCCCATCCTGCAAAAAAAATACCCGCACTAAGTTTTTAGAGGTTTCGGTTGCGAGCAGGTTGGCAAAGGATTCAGCTTCGGCATTGAAGCCTAAAGCCGGATCAGCACCATACCGCTGCCACAAATCGATGATGGCATAGGGCGCTGGGTAGTTGTCTGGCCTTGCCTTTTTTATAACTTGTTTGCGCAGTACCCCCGCCAGTATGGGGCGCAACAGTCTTAAATTGAGCAGGCCGTCAACCAAGCCTGCACGGGCTTTGCTTTGACGACTTTCAAGCAGTTGTATCGCTTTATTGTGGGCATCATCCGCAGAAACGATACTGTCGACGAGACCGCGCTGCAGGCATTCCGATGGGGACAAGCTGCGACCGCTGAGCATAAGATCCATTGCGACGCGAACACCTGTGGTGCGCACCAATCTGACTGTGCCACCAAGGCCTGGGTGCAGGCCGAGTTGAACCTCCGGCACGCCAACGCTGCGTTCGGGTGAGCTGTGCATGACACGATAGTCACAACACAATGCGAGTTCGAGCCCGCCGCCCAGTGTTGCGCCTTTGATGATTGCAGCGGTGGGACAGCGCAAAGCTTCCAAACGCGCAAACACACTGTGGCCACGTTGAATAAGTTCGATAGCGGCAGTCCGGTTGGTGAGTTTCGGGAACTCTTTGATATCTGCACCGGCAATAAAGCTATCGGGCTTTCCTGATGCAATAATCAGCCCGGCAGGGAGATTTTTTTCGAGTGCTGCAAGCTGTTGTTCCAATTCTTCGATAACCGAAGCTGATAGCGTATTTGCACCAGAGTCAGGAACATCCAGCATCAGCGTTGAGATGCCATTAGTTGCTGTGGTTAAAGTCCAGAAGTTAATAGTATCCATGTTGCCAGTTACTCCGTTGACGTTGTCTTGGCCGCTGTGATCTCAAAGTCGCAAATCAGTGGTAGATGGTCGGAAAGTTCAACTCTGGGTATCGAGAAGTCAGTGACCTCAATACCATCACTGTAGAGAATAAAGTCCAGCTCCTGCCGAGGGCTATTGCTTGGGTAGGTGGGTAATTTTTCGGGGTTGGCGCTGCGCAGTCCGGCGGCTTTGCAGAACAGGAAGGTTTCGTCCTCGCCCCAGAAGGCGTTGAAGTCGCCAGCGATGATTACGGGCTTCGATGAGCCTTTAACCAGTTCGTAGAGTCTGCGTAGCTGGAACTGACGATGCCTGTACTTCAGTGATAAATGCACGAGAAAGATAGCCACTTCATCAAGCTCTAATTCAATAATGAGTCGTTTGATGCCAGTGTCGAAGTAGTGAAAGCGCTCGCCAGTGACTTTGGGCGATGCCAGAAAGGCATTAGCCTGCTTCCTGAGTATCGGTAAAACTTGGTTAACCGAGCTCTCACCGTATTTGCATTCATAGCAGGAGTAGTGCCCCAAGGCTTCAGAAATTGCGACAGCTTGATTGATCCGTCCACTGCGCATTGAACCGGTATCAACCTCAACTAGGCCAACAATGTCGGGTTTCTGCTCTTTGATGAACGCAGTAATGCGTTTCAGTGCACCGGAATCGCTGAACAGATAGCGGGCGCCGGGCAATGGAATAAGTCCCGGCGAGCCTAAACCCACGGCGTATCGAATGTTGTATAGCATCAAGCGCATAGAGTTCACAGTTTACTGGCTGGATACTTGGCGTATAAGGCAATTATGCGTTAAATAGGGGTTGTTATCGCAATTACTGAGTTGCGGGCGCCCCGGAGGCAAACCTATGGTAAGCAATGACCCTATCAGACTTTTTATCGCGCACACCTTTGTCGAGCATGACGACTTTTGCAAAGTGGTCGAGTACATCCAGAGTAAGGACAGCTTCTTCTACGTCAATACAGCAAGCCTTATTAAACCTGGCGGTGGCGACAAAGCTGCACATGAAGAGTTGCGTAAGCAAATAGGCTTGGCCGAAATCGTCATTGTGCCGGTCAATATTTATAAGGCTAATCCAGGCTTAGTTGACTACCAGCTGCGGGTGGCTGAGAACTTCGGGCTTAAAGTGTTGGCTCTGCGACCCTTTGGTATCGATGCTGAGTTGCCTCGGGAGCTGCGCAATTGCTGTGCTGAAGTGGTTGAGTGGGAATCCCGTCGAATCATTAATAGCATTAAGAAGCTGGCCCGCAACGAGCACATCCCCGAATACGAAGTGGTCGAATTTACTCTGGAATAGACGGTTTCAGGCTATTCATCAAAATCGTCGTATGAATTTCAGAGGCTGTGACCTGACGATATTGGGTGAATGCTAGCGAATATAATCCTCTGATATATCCATATTGCATATCGCCTATTGTTGCGCAGTGCGCTCTTCAGTAATATGCCTGCCTCTACGCTGTGGGGCGAATCCACAGCGTCTACTCTGATAGCGGAAATGACTATGTCTATTATTCAGACTGATGCACTGATCGTTGGTGCGGGCCCATGCGGCATTTTTCAGATTTTTGAGCTGGGATCGCTTGGCATTAAGGCCGACATCATCGATTCTCTGCCGACCGTCGGTGGTCAATGCACAGAACTTTATCCCGATAAACCGATTTATGATATTCCTGCCGTGCCCAGTTGCACAGGCCAGGAACTGATTGACCTATTGATGGAACAGGCAGCACCGTTTGGCGCCACCTTCCATTTGAATGAAGAAGTTGTATTGGTCGAGAAGCAGCAAGAAGGTTACTTCCGTGTTGTTACCAGCAATGACAAAGAGTTTCATGCCAAAACTATTTTTGTTGCCGGCGGTGTTGGCTCGTTCCAGCCGCGCAAACCACGTCTCGAAGGCATTGAGGAAATAGAAGATAGCAGTCTTCATTTTAAAGTTAAGGACCCTTCGATTTTCGCTGACCAGAAACTGGTTGTTGCCGGCGGCGGTGACTCTGCTCTCGATTGGGCATTGGCATTAGCTGATTCTGCAACTGAATTAACGTTGGTCCATCGTCGCGATGACTATCGTGCGGCACCCGCATCGGTTGCTCAACTCAAAGCGCTGGAAGTGGAGGGTAAAGTGCGGATTGTTGAGCGCACTAATCTTGCTGGCCTTGGGATTACAGACGGCAAGTTGACCTCAGTGGACCTTAAATCTAAAGACGGTGATCAGCAGGCGTTGGATGCAGATCACCTGTTAGTGTTTTATGGTCTTTCACCGAAACTTGGCCCGATTGCTGAATGGGGTTTAACAATCACTAAGAAAGCAATTGATGTGGGTACATCCGATTCGCAAACCAATGTGCCGGGTATTTTTGCACTGGGTGATATCTCGACTTATCCGGGTAAAAAGAAGCTGATTTTGAGCGGATTCCATGAGGCCGCATTGGCAGCATTTGCCGCTAAGGCTATTATTGAGCCAGGCAAGAAGGTGCATCTCCAATACACCACCACAAGCCCCACGATACATAAGCGTTTGGGTGTCGAGGATGAGAGCGCCGAATAAGCCGAAACGCATAATTGTGCGATCGAGCCCGTTTGCACCCTGATGAGTTTATTAGGGCGCATACGGGCTTTTTATTTGGGTTGGGTATTCGGAGTATTATCTCAGTACAAGCTTGTCGTCATTTTGCTGGTGGCAAAATCATTTGTAGATAAGGAGTAGGGCATGCGTGGTGTGATTACCGGTTGGGGTAAATGTTTGCCACCCGCGGTTTTGAGTAATACTGATATTGCTGGGTTTCTTGATACCGATGATGAGTGGATTCGCACAAGAACCGGTATTTCTGAACGACGTATTTCCCATACAGGCGTGAGTCAGCTCGCAGCCGTGGCGGGCTCAAGAGCTCTTGCTTGTGCCGGAGTGGATGTGGGCGATATTGATGCCGTCATTTTGGCGACCACCAGCCCTGAGGTTTTAATTCCAAGCACAGCGTCCCGTGTGCAGAAAATACTGGGAATTGAATCGGCATCGGCATTTGATCTGAATGCGGGCTGCACAGGCTTTGTTTACGCATTGGCGACAGCGAACGGCTTGATTGCCAGCGGAGTACATAAAAAAATCTTATTAATCGGTGCGGAGCGATTGAGCTTTTATCTGGACTGGCGAGATCGTAATACCGCCGTGCTGTTTGGTGATGGCGCAGGTGCGGTGGTGTTAGAAGTCAGTGACGATGATAGCGGAGTACTTTCTGCAAGCATGCATTGCGACGCTGATGCAGGCGAAATTCTTATGATTCCTGATTTCGGCACGGTCATGGATATGAGTAAACAGCCGGAGCCACTCACGTTGCAGTTTGATGGCCGCGAGATTTTCAAACGTGCCGTTAAGGGTATGGCCGAGTGCTTGCGTGAGGCGGAGGATCGTGCGGGAGTGAGTCTGACAGATTGTGATCAGCTCATTCCACATCAGGCAAATCAACGTATTATTGAATCATTGGGCAAGCTGTTGCATTTGTCGCCCGACCAAGTGATGAGCAATGTGGCGCACTATGGGAACACGTCCAGTGCTACCGTGCCCATCGCACTGTGTGAGGCGCTGGAGCAGGGCAGGATCAAACCCGGCGCGCTGGTATTCATGGCCGCATTTGGTGCCGGATTGACCCGCGCAGCGGCTGTATTGCGCTGGGGTTCTAGGAGCCATCCGCTGGATGAGAGTGGCAAGCATCTGCCCGACTGCAATAGGTCTGCATTGGAGTTGATTGAACCTATGTTGCAGTATCAAAAAAGTTTTACCTCTTCAAACCCCTAGAATAGCGCTTGACCTTCAACCTAGGTTTAAGGAAGATAATTGATGATTATTGCCTGGCTCTGTTAAGAACAGACTTATCAACCTAATCTAAACAAGAGAACTATGCGCCTGAATTTTTCAGTTATACGGTGGGGCCTATCGCAT
>JABIQA010000143.1 GCA_018699155.1 Chromatiales bacterium | reverse complement strand
TGGGAGTCCATTCCGGACCAGAAGCATGTAGTGGCAGCCGAGGTAATAGTAATCCCTCGCTCTTGCTCCTGCTCCATCCAGTCCATGACCGCGGCGCCATCATGAACCTCACCTATCTTATGAGAGACACCGGTGTAAAAAAGGATGCGCTCAGTGGTGGTCGTCTTACCTGCATCGATGTGAGCCATGATGCCAATATTACGATAACGCTCAATTGGGGTAGTGCGTGCCACAACTCAACCTCGTTAAAGATCGCGCCGCAGCGCGCACAGCGTTTACCAGCGGTAGTGCGAGAAAGCTTTGTTTGCTTCGGCCATGCGATGCGTATCTTCACGCTTTTTAACAGCTGTACCACGATTGTCGACCGCGTCCATCAGCTCGCTAGCAAGGCGCTGTGACATCGTTTTTTCACTGCGAGCACGTGAAGCATCAATAACCCAGCGCATCGCCAAAGTTTCACGACGCTGTGGGCGCACTTCAACAGGCACCTGATAAGTCGCACCACCAACGCGGCGTGACTTCACCTCAACCGAAGGCTTCACATTATCAAGCGCGGTTCCGAGATTCTCTACTGCCTGCTCCTCTGAGTAGGAGCCTTTAGAGGCCATCTGCTCAATCGCATCATAGACAATTTTTTCAGCTATCGATTTTTTACCACCCTTCATCAACATGTTGATGAATTTGGCAAGTCGCTGGCTTCCATGCTTTGGATCTGGCAGGAGGATGCGTTTTGGAGCTTGGGTTCTTCTGGACATTTTAAGCCTCTATTCCGTCTTTCGTATGACGCGATTAATTCTTAGGACGCTTAGCGCCATACTTACTACGACCCTGGCGACGCTCTTTAACTCCAGAACAGTCAAGGGTGCCACGCACTGTGTGATACCGAACACCTGGCAAATCTTTAACACGACCGCCACGAATAAGAACAACTGAATGCTCCTGTAGGTTATGCCCTTCACCGCCAATATAGCTGGTTACTTCAAAGCCGTTGGTCAAACGAACACGAGCGACTTTACGCAGCGCCGAGTTTGGTTTTTTCGGTGTGGTCGTATAAACCCTCGTGCATACGCCGCGCTTTTGCGGCCCCGCCTGAAGCGCCGGCACGTTAGATTTAACAATTTTGCTCTTACGCTGACCGCGAACTAGCTGATTAACTGTTGCCATAACAAACAAATCTCTTAAGCCCGGAAGCATCTCCCGAACAATAACTTAACGTATTGAAGCCCGCGTAAAGTGCACTACTAAACACTTCAGCAGGCCAACCTGGTAGAAGGCACAAAGCCATCTTCAGCAGAATACCGCTCAATTCGCGACCCCTTAGACAAAGGGGCGCAAATTGTAGGTAGGCACTCTTAGCCTGTCAAGCAAAGCCTGCAGGCTTATACCTACTGCTTACGCAGCAGTTCCCTCATTTTCAGAAGTCTCAGGTTGCTCTACAGCCGCCTCAACTTCTTTCTGTGTAGCCTTCTCCAAGCCCTGCAACTCCGCCGCCAACACCTGAGCGCGATCGCGATTTTTGCGCTGCTCAGCGTGATATGCGTAGCCCGTACCGGCCGGAATCAGGCGACCAACAATCACATTCTCTTTCAATCCGCGCAATTCATCGCGCAAGCCCTTCACAGCAGCCTCGGTAAGAACGCGGGTGGTTTCCTGGAAAGATGCCGCCGAAATAAATGACTCGGTGGCCAACGATGCTTTAGTAATACCGAGCAATAGAGGCCCAAGTTCAGCAGGTTCCTTGCCCTCGCGTACTGCAACCTCATTGGTTTCAAGCAACCGCGCGCGATCAATTTGTTCGCCACGAAGCAGCGCCGTTTCACCTGCATTAGTGATCTCAATCTTACGCAGCATCTGGCGAAGAATTACCTCGATGTGCTTATCATTGATTTTCACTCCCTGCAGACGGTAAACGTCCTGGATCTCGCGAACCACATAATCGGCCAGCGGCGCAACACCCTTCAGACGAAGAATGTCATGCGGGTTAGGCTCACCATCAGCTACTTCTTCACCGCGCTCAACCTGCTCACCTTCGAACACAGTAAGGTGGCGCCACTTAGGTATGAGGCCCTCGTAACTTTCACCCGTTTCGTCGGTAATAACCAAACGACGTTTGCCCTTGGTTTCCTTGCCAAAGCTGACAGTGCCACTATGCTCTGCAAGAATTGCTGGTTCTTTCGGCTTACGAGCCTCAAACAAATCAGCAACACGAGGCAGACCACCAGTAATATCGCGGGTCTTTGAGCTTGCCTGAGGAATACGAGCGATAACGTCACCAACTTCGACTTTGTCACCGTTCTTCATATTCACAACAGCACCTGGCGGCAATGCATATACAGCAGGGATTTCAGTGTTAGGAAAACAAATTTCCTTCGCTGACTTAGCCTTGCTATCAACCAGCTTAGCGATCGGGCGAAGGTCTTTACCCGAACCCCCACGCTCCTTCGGATCCAACACCACAGTGCTCGACAAACCTGTAATCTCGTCGTTCTGATCCGCCACAGTTATGTTATCGATGAAGTCTTCAAAGCGCAGATAACCGTCAACTTCCGATACAACCGGATGGGTATGCGGATCCCAAGTTGCCACCACAGCACCCTGGTTAACAACGTCGCCGTCATTAATAGATAGAACGGCACCATACGGAATCTTATAGCTTTCTCGCTCACGACCATGCTCGTCGATCACACCAATTTCGCCCGAACGACTCACAGCAACAAGATTGCTCTTCTTATTCAGAACAGTCTTCACGTTGTGAAGCTTGATTGTGCCACCGAGCTTAACTTCGACGCTATTGACGGCAGCAGCACGGGATGCTGCGCCACCGATATGGAAAGTACGCATCGTCAACTGAGTACCGGGTTCGCCGATAGACTGAGCCGCGATCACACCAACCGCCTCGCCAATATTAATTAAGTGCCCGCGGGCAAGATCACGGCCATAGCACATCGAACAAACACCATGACGGGTTTCACAGGTAATGGCCGAACGAACCTTAACCTGATCAATACTGTGCTTCTCCATAGTCTCGGACATTGCCTCGTCCATAAACGTACCAGCGGGTAGCAATACCTCATCCGTACCCACTTTCATGATCGGGTCTGCAAGAACACGTCCAAGCACTCTTTCCCGCAGCGGCTCTACCACGTCGGCACCTTCAACGATGGGGTTGAGGATAACGCCATCCAGAGTCTTACAATCAACCTCGGTAACAACCAAATCCTGAGCAACATCAACCAATCGTCGAGTCAGGTAACCGGAGTTAGCTGTCTTCAACGCTGTATCTGCAAGACCCTTACGAGCACCATGAGTAGAGATGAAGTACTGAAGAACATCCAGTCCTTCGCGGAAGTTTGCTGTAATAGGTGTCTCGATGATCGAACCATCAGGCTTCGCCATCAAACCACGCATACCGGCAAGCTGGCGGATCTGAGCGGCAGAACCACGAGCGCCGGAGTCAGCCATCATATAAATAGAGTTGAATGAAGCCTGCTTAACCAGGTTTCCCTTAGCATCCTTAACTTCCTCTTCGCCAAGCTTTTCCATCATAGCTTTTGCAACGAGGTCATTCGTACGGGACCAAATATCGACAACCTTGTTATAACGTTCGCCATCAGTAACCAAACCATCAGAATATTGCTTCTGAATATCCTTAACTTCCTTTTCGGCCTCGGCGATGATCTCCGGCTTCTTATCAGGGATAACCATGTCATTGATACCCACTGAAGCACCCGAGCGAGTTGCGTAAGCAAAGCCGGTATACATCAAGCGATCAGCAAAAACGACGGTTTCTTTCATGCCGACCTTGCGATAGCACTGATTGATCGAATCAGAGATCGCCTTCTTCGTCATGTTCCGGTTGATAACTTCAAACGGCAGGCCTTTTGGCAGAATCTCAGACAATAAGGCACGACCAACAGTCGTATCAACAATGCAGCTCTGCTCATTCAGGGTGCCATCTTCATCAATGGAGGAGTCCTGAACACGAACGCGAATCTTGGCTTGCAGATCCACATGGAAATCGCCTGTTTCTTCATTGCGAGTATTACGTGCGCGATGCACCTCAGTCAGATCGCCAAAGACCGTACCTTCACCGCGCGCATTAATCTTCTCGCGCGTCATGTAATACAGCCCCAGCACAACATCCTGCGACGGCACAATAATCGGCTCACCGTTTGCTGGTGACAGAATATTGTTCGATGACATCATCAATGCTCGTGCTTCAAGCTGCGCTTCGATCGACAACGGCACGTGAACCGCCATTTGATCACCATCAAAGTCGGCGTTAAAGGCCGTACAGACTAATGGATGCAACTGAATAGCCTTGCCTTCAATAAGCACAGGTTCGAATGCTTGAATACCCAAGCGATGGAGAGTCGGAGCACGGTTCAACATCACCGGATGCTCGCGAATGACATCCTCAAGGATATCCCATACTTCCGGGCCTTCACGCTCCACCAAACGCTTTGCAGCTTTAATAGTGGAGGCTTCGCCCTGCAACTGCAGCTTGCTGAAAATAAAGGGCTTGAACAATTCCAACGCCATTTTCTTGGGCAGACCACACTGATGCAACTTAAGGGTGGGGCCAACAACAATTACTGAACGGCCGGAATAATCAACTCGCTTACCCAGAAGGTTCTGACGGAAACGACCCTGCTTACCCTTGATCATATCGGCCAAAGATTTCAGGGGGCGCTTATTCGTACCAGTAATAGCTCGACCACGACGACCGTTATCAAGCAGCGCATCTACAGACTCCTGCA
>JABIQA010000092.1 GCA_018699155.1 Chromatiales bacterium | reverse complement strand
TTACGCCGTCATTAATGATGAGCTTGCGCAGGCTGTTGGCGCGCTACAAACCATCATCGCCGGTAACGGCGGGGCACATAAAACCACTGCAGATTCGATAAAAAATGCGGCAAAACAGCTGCTTAACTAAAACCCCGCGGTACTGTATCCTTGCAAGTTCGGGGTTCTGGCGGTAATCTGCCCCGCCTTCCATACAGTTAGTGATAACGGAAACTCAGCCATGGCACGAATTACAGTAGAAGATTGCTTAGAGAATGTAGAAAACCTCTTTGCACTGGTCACCATTGCCTCCAAGCGCGCCCGACGCATTGCCAATGGCGCCGAACCACTGGTTGATATGGAAAACGATAAGCCTACCGTTATCGCACTGCGTGAAATTGCTGCTGGCCTTGTCACCAGCGACATCCTTACTGAAGTGGATGAGCCTAAAGAAGACATTCTCGCGGTTCAGGATGCAGAAGAACTTCTGGCTAACACCCCAATACCGCAGCTCAGCGACAAGTACTAGTCGGCCGGTCACAGACCACGCCGAAAGGCACCGCTGACCGACCAACACCCCAATTTGCTGCGCTTCTGCTTCACAGCGGAATGCGCTCCTATATACTGAAGCTTAGCCGGGTCAGATTTCTGATCAGGTAGTGCGGTCGACGTCAGGCTTTCTATAGAAACCCGCCCTGTCCGCGCAATCCATCTCAGGAACGCGTAATGGAGTATGCCGCAACAATTAAAGGTGCCTTGCCGCGGGTGTTTCGCAACACTGGTTTCCAGCAGCTGTTGCTCAAACTCGATTACCTGCCAGAGGATCAGCGCGCCCGCATCAGCGAAGCCTTTGAATTCGGGGCCAAAGCTCACTCCAGTCAGAATCGCGCCTCCGGTGAAGCCTATATCACACATCCTTTAGCCGTAGCCGCCACCCTGGCCGACATGAAAATGGATCCCGACTGTCTGATCGCAGCGCTGCTGCACGACGTGGTCGAAGATACCGCGGTTGAACTCAGCGAAATCCGCAACCTATTTGGCGATGATGTTGCCACTCTGGTCGATGGCGTCAGCAAGCTCGACAAGCTCAACTTCACCAGCCGCACCGAAGCGCAGGTAGAAAGCTTCCGTAAAATGATGCTGGCCATGATCGGAGACATCCGGGTCATTCTGGTAAAACTTGCTGACCGGCTGCACAACATGCAAACCCTCGAGGCGCTGCCCGCACCGAAGCGAGCCCGCATCGGCCGCGAAACGCTCGAGATTTATGCGCCTATCGCCAATCGTCTGGGCATCAACGCGCTGAAAAGTGAACTCGAAGATCTGGGGTTTATTAACACCTACCCATTTCGTGCCAGGGTCATTGAGCGAAACCTTAAGAAAGCCCAGGGCAATCAACGACAGATTGTTCGGAAAATCTCCGACCGGTTGAGGGCGTCGCTGAACAATGCCGAAATAGAGGCCAATGTCTACGGTCGACGCAAACACCTGTACAGCATCTATCGAAAGATGCGCGACAAAAACCTCGCCCTCAACGAGATTGTCGATGTATTTGGCTTCCGGCTCATTGTTGATGATGTCGACACCTGCTATCGCACCCTAGGCATCGTGCATCAGCTCTATAAGCCAATGCCCGGCCGCTTTAAAGACTACATCGCCATTCCGCGAGTAAACGGTTATCAATCGCTGCATACAACCCTGTTCGGGCCAAATGGCATCCCAATTGAAGTGCAGATCCGCACCCGAGACATGGATCTCATTGCGGAAGCCGGGGTTGCATCGCACTGGCAATATAAAGCCGCAGACTCGTCAGTTATCACGCCGCAGGCCCGCGCGCGCGAATGGCTGCAATCCATCTCCGAAATGCAATCAGCGGCAAGCTCAGAAGAGTTTATGGAGAATGTTAAGGTCGACCTTTTCCCCGACAAGGTCTATGTATTTACACCACGCGGCGAAATTCTGCGGTTGCCACGCGGAGCCACCTGTGTCGACTTCGCCTATGCCGTGCACACCAGCATCGGCAACCATTGTATTGCTGCAAAAATTGATCGTCGTCTGGTGCCGCTGCGAACCCAGATTAAAAACGGCCAGACTGTTGAAATCGTAACCTCCAAGCGGGCGCAACCTAATGCGGTATGGGTTAACTTTGTGGTTACCGCAAAGGCGCGCTACAACGTTCGTCAGGGGCTGAAAAACCTCCGTCGCAATGAGGCTATCGAACTCGGCCGACGCTTACTCACTCAGGCGCTGGCTAATTTTGGTTCGTCTATGCGTAAGGTTAGCCGGGCCCGCGTAAAATCAGTACTGCGCGAACTGAAGCTGCGCAAAACCGTGGAGCTTTACGAGCAACTTGGCGTGGGTGAACGCCTGGCACCATTGGTTGCGCAAATGCTGGTGCAGGAAGACGACCGCGAACAAACGGCTGGGCATCCTACCGGAACCAGCATCGCCATTGCCGGTACCGAGGGTATGATAGTGAGCTATGCCCGCTGCTGCCATCCGCTGCCGGGCGATGCGATTATGGGTTACATGAGTTCCGGGCGTGGCATCGTTATTCATCGCAACGTTTGCGGCAACCTGAGCCAGTACAGCAAACAACCGCACAAATGGATTCCGATGCACTGGGCCGAAGAGCTCGAGCGCGAATTCGTTGCGGAGATTAGAGTTGAGGCCGAGCATAAGCCGGGGGTTCTCGCTGAAGTGGCTGCCCGTATTGCCAACACCGATTCGAATATTGAGCAGGTGTCTATCGATGAAACCGAAGAGGACTTCGTGCAACTGCGCTTCAATATTCTGGTAAAAGACAGCGTCAGTCTCGACCAGGTACTGAAAAAAATCCGCAATATGAAGAACGTGCGCCGCGTTATTCGTACCTGCGCCTGAACCAGGCGCTGATCTTATACAGAATCGATGAAACTTAAGTATTAAATAGCTTTAATAAACAATATTTTCCCGCTGCCACCCAGCGTTACGCGGGCCTACTGTAAGGAATTCTGCAATGCCAAAACTCGCTATTCACACCGACGATGCTCCAGCCGCTATTGGCGCTTACTCACAGGCAATTAAAGCCGGCGACACCGTCTACATTTCCGGCCAGATTCCACTAGAGCCTGCCAGCGGTGACATTTGCAGCGCAGACATTGGGGATCAAATTCATCAGGTGTTTAAGAATATGACGGCAGTTGCCGCCGCAGCCGGAGGCACGCTTGCTGATGCAGTTAAAGTGACCGTTTACCTTACCGACCTCGGTAACTTTGCCGCTGTTAATGACATTATGGCCGAGTACTTTCCACAGCCTTTTCCCGCGCGCGCAGCATTGGAGATCAGCGCATTACCGAAAGGCTCGCTGGTTGAAGCGGACGCAATTTTGTCGCTGTAATAAGGTGCCGGGCCCTGAAAAACTCACTGACCTGCGGGGTATAGGCCCCGCACTAGCCGAAAAGCTGCAGCGGCTTAACGTGCATACGCCCGATGATTTGCTGTTTCTGCTGCCACAGCGCTACGAAGACCGCACCCGGGTTACGGCCATCGGTTCACTGCGCCCAGGCAACCGCTCTGTCATTGAGGGTGAAGTCGAACTCACCGAAGTGGTGTACCGGCGACGGCGCACCATGCTGTGCAGGGTTTCCGACGGCACCGGCATTCTCACACTGCGGTTCTTCTACTTTTCCAAAGCCCAGCAAAATACTCTGGCACGCGGTCAACGAGTGCGATGTTATGGTGAAGTGCGCAGCGGGCCGGGCGGCTTTGAAATGGTTCACCCGGAATACCAGCTGCTCAATAAGAATGAGTCAGCACCACTCGAACATCAGCTCACAGCGGTCTACCCAACAACCGAAGGCTTGCAGCAGTTCCGCCTGCGCGGTCTGCTGGATCAGGTGCTAAAAACACGCATTAACGAGCTGCCGGAGCTCCTGCCGCAAAGTTTGCTTGATGCGCAGCAACTGCCGAGCCTGCAGGACGCGTTGCTTTGCCTGCATAAACCCCCCGCTAATGTCGAACTGCACGAACTCATTGACGGCAAGCACCCCGCTCAACGACGCCTGGCTCTGGAGGAAATCCTCGCACATCATCTGAGCATGCGGCGCATCAAACTGGCCAACGACAAAGAGCCTGGCCTACCGATGAAAACCGACACTAAACTGCTGAATCAATTCCTCAGCAGCCTTAGTTTTCAAATGACGGGTGACCAACAACAAACGCTTGCCGACATTCAGCAGGATCTCTATAAACCGCACCCGATGATGCGTTTGATACAGGGTGATGTTGGCTGCGGCAAAACCGTTGTCGCTGCTGCTGCTGCACTTACGGCAATCAACTCCGGTTATCAGGTGGCGATTATGGCGCCGACGGAACTCCTGGCCGAACAACACCGCGACAATTTTCAGAAATGGTTTCAGCCGCTGGGCATTACACTGGCCTGGCTTACCGGCAGTATCACCGGTAAGGCGCGTGCTGCTGCTTACGAGGGTATTGCGGCCGGCCATGCACAACTCATCATCGGCACCCATGCATTGTTTCAAGATGCGGTCGCTTATCACAAACTCGGTTTAGTCATTGTTGATGAGCAGCATAGGTTTGGTGTGGAACAACGCTTATCACTCATTGAGAAAAGCGGCACTGGAAAGCGGCAACCGCATCAACTGGTGATGACCGCAACACCTATACCGCGCACGCTGGCAATGACCCTGTATGCCGACCTGGACACATCGGTAATTGCAGAACTACCGCCGGGCAGAACGCCTGTCACAACCGTTGCCGTTCCGGAACAACGCCGGGGTGAAGTGGTGGCACGGATCAAAGAGGCCTGTAAAGGCGGACAACGTGCTTACTGGGTTTGCCCGCTTATTGATGATTCAGAAGTTCTCGATTACTCCGCCGCCGAAACAACTTTCGCTATGTTGCAGGAGGCATTACCGGAGCTCGCGGTCGGGCTTATTCATGGCCGCATGAAAGCCGCCGAGAAGGATCGCACCATGAAGGCTTTTGCCGAAGGCAAACTAAATCTGCTGGTTGCCACCACGGTAATCGAAGTGGGCGTGGATGTGCCTGAGGCCACACTCATGGTTATCGAAAACGCCGAGCGCATGGGGCTTTCACAACTTCATCAGTTGCGCGGTCGGGTCGGCCGCGGTGCCGATAAAAGCGCGTGTGTACTGATGTATAAGAGCCCACTTTCGAATATCGCGCATAAACGACTGAACGTCATGCGCGAAACCAATGATGGCTTTGTGGTTGCCCAGCAGGATCTCGAGCTGCGCGGACCGGGTGAGGTTCTTGGCAAACGCCAGACGGGCGCTATGCAACTGCGGGTTGCCGACTTAATCCGCGATGCCGATCTGCTGCCGGCGGTGCAGAGTGCCGCCAACACGGTTCTTCAACAAGATGAAAACATTGCTCAGGCAATCATCGATCGCTGGATCGGCAACCATCAGGAATTTGTCAAAGTATAGTCTCGAGTGACTGTCTAAGCGGGCATTGCCGGATCGGCGGTGGCATTTAAATTTATCGTTTACACTTCAGCTGCAATTGTTAATACAAACACACTCCGGGCCCATGCATGAATCAGCAAGTGATTGTCGACATTATTGATAGCCTTATGAAGCCACTGGGCGACTACGCCCGCCTGATGCGACTCGATCGGCCCATCGGTATCTGGCTGTTGCTCTGGCCCACGTTATGGGGCTTATGGATCGCTGCCGACGGTCACCCTGATTCAACCATTTTTGCAGTGTTTGTTACCGGCGTTATTGTGATGCGCTCGGCAGGCTGTGTGTTTAATGACTTCGCAGACCGCAAGCTCGACCCTCTGGTCGCCCGCACCAAAGACCGTCCACTTGCCGCTGGCACAACCACGCCAATAGAGGCGCTGGCACTCTGCGCTGCGCTGCTGATGGTGGCATTGGGTCTGGCACTAACCCTTAATCGCCTCACGCTCTTACTTGCCCTTGGTGGTGCAGTGCTGACACTGATTTACCCCTTTGCCAAGCGCTATTTTGCCGCGCCGCAGTTTATTCTGGGCGCGGCCTTTGGCTGGGCGATTCCAATGGCCTTTGCGGCGCAGACCAATACGGTGCCTCAACTGGGTTGGCTCATGTGGCTGGCTGTGGTTATTTGGGCGGTGTGCTACGACACCATGTACGCCATGGCTGACCGCAACGATGATCTCAAAATCGGCATTAAGTCCACTGCTATTCTGTTTGGCCAGGCTGACGTGTTTATTGTGGGCATGCTGCAACTGACGTTGCTGTTCGCACTCAAGCTCATTGGCGATCAGGCCGGTTTAGGGGGCTGGTATTCGTTATCGCTACTCGCGGCAGCCGCAATGATGATTTATCAGCTTGTGCTAATTCGCGAACGGGTACCCGATAAATGTTTCGCCGCATTTCTTAATAACCGGCATATCGGCGCTGTGGTATTTGCAGGGATTTTTCTCGACTACGCGCTGGTCTAGCGCTAGAGGGCGGCGGCTCATGGCGTACGCGCTACCGCCCAAACCTGGACGCTGGCTGCACCGGCAGCTGCAAACAAATGAGCTAACGCGCGCATAGTTGCCGCTGTTGTCACCACATCATCAAGCAGCGCGATATGTTTGCCCACCATGCGCTGTTGCGCACCGCGCCTGAGTGCAAACGCTGCCGATAAATTCGCTGCGCGGGCAGCCTTGCTAAGGCCCGTCTGCTGTTGAGTCGGGCGATGCCGCTTAACAAGATTAAATGCAAGACGCTGGCGATACGCCAATGGCAAGCACAAGGCAATTTCTGCGGCCTGATTGTAACCGCGCATCACCAATCGATTTCGGTGCAATGGCACCGGCACTATAAGTTCAGGTTGCGTCACAGCGAGCCTGCTGGCTATACCATGCTGGCCGGCCTGACCGGGTTCAGCAAATGCCTGACGTAAACTCAAACTCAACATATAGGCCAATACTCTGGCCAATGCCTTTCGGCGCCGGAACTTCAGTGCCTGCAGCAATAGGTTCACCGGATACACATACTCACAAGCCATGACGCACCCATCGAACATGGGTTTGGTAAGACAGGCGGCGCATAACAAGGCGGCGCCCGGATGAGAGGTGGCCTCCGGCATGCCCAAGCGCGCAACACCTGAGTGCGGGGGCAAGTGGGCATTGTGCTCAGACCTTTGCAACCGTGCCGGTGCTGAAACTATGGCAGAGTTTGCAGCACCTTGTTCATAAGCCGCCGGGCGATTCTCTACCGAGGCAATGGGCAGAGGCACGCCACAGCCTTCGCAATTATTAAACAACCAGGGCAAATCTCCCAAACAGTGCGGGCAGATATCCTGAGTGGCATCGCGCGCAAATACACCAATACCGCAGAGCACACAGCAGGGTGTCCAGAGCCGAGCGCCAAGCCTGTCAACGGAACAGCTTCGCATTGGTTGACAGCCTCCTGCAGCCCTTTGATACTGGGCATTCTGACGCGCTTACTGCCAATGCGCCAACGGCAAAACCGCTCTGAATGAGCAGAAACAACTGGAAACTCCGGCAGCGCACAGCGGGCTTCACCGCGGTGCATTGCCCCACCCGGGAACACCGAATATGACATCTGCACCACGCAACGATTGGA
>JABIQA010000061.1 GCA_018699155.1 Chromatiales bacterium | reverse complement strand
CCGGTAACCAGCTGGAACGGGCGTGTTGAGATCTCCTGACCAGCACCGGCAACGCCAATAATGACTGATTCACCCCAGCCCTTATGGCAGCACTCCAGTGCCGCACGCATGAGGTCAGTATTGCCAATGCATTCAAACGAATAGTCGACGCCGCCATTAGTGATTTCGACGATAGCTTCAGCAATGGGCAGGTCGTAGTCGTTGGGATTAACACACTCTGTTGCGCCGAGCATGCCGGCCATTTCGAACTTTGCGGGATTTATATCGACAGCAAGTATGCGTTCTGCACCCGCCATTACGGCGCCTTGAATAACGCTAAGCCCTATGCCGCCAAGACCAAATACAGCAACGCTGGAGCCAGGTTCAACTTTAGCCGTATTGAGCACGGCACCGATCCCAGTGGTGATACCGCAGCCAAGTAGACAAACTTTATCCAGAGGTGCCGCCGGGTTGATTTTTGCAACCGAAATCTCCGGCATTACGGTGTATTCAGAAAAGGTTGATGTGCCCATGTAATGAAAAATGGGTTTGCCGTTCAGTGAGAACCGGCTGCCGCCATCGGGCATAAGTCCCTGGCCCTGTGTGACCCGGATGGCCTGACAAAGATTGGTCTTGCCTGATATGCAGTATGAGCATTGGCCGCATTCAGGTGTATATAGAGGTATCACGTGATCGCCTTGCTTTACCGATGTTACGCCGGGTCCGACTTCTTCAACAATGCCACCGCCCTCATGTCCGAGTATGGAGGGAAACAGGCCTTCTGGGTCGGCACCTGAGAGGGTAAATGCATCGGTATGGCATACCCCGGTAGCAACGATGCGGATCAGTACTTCACCCTGTTTGGGGCCCTCGACATCAATAAGCTCAATACTTAAGGGCTTGCCCGCTTCCCAGGCAACAGCTGCTCTTGATTTCATTCCAACTCCTAGCGAATTATTTGATTACGATGATGGCTCTGTGCGATTGTCCGCAGTATAAGCAATACGGGGCAGATATCGACATGGTATCTTGCCAGCGACGTCCAACAGCCGTTTTTTACTCGGCTTACAGTTGAAGAGAACCTCATGGATTTGAAAGAACTGCGCACGCGGTTATCTGATATCGACCAGCAGCTTTTGCAACTGATTGCCGAAAGGCAGTCGATTGTGGATGAGGTTGGAAAATTCAAACGCTCGGAAGGTCGTGCAACGCGTGATTTTGCCCGCGAGAAAGATGTTATCGATGGTGCGCGCGCACAGGCGCAGGCACTGGGTCTGGCTCCTGATCTAGCCGAACAACTCATGACGATGTTAATTACATCATCGTTGACTAAGCAAGAGCGGGCGCGCGTCAAGGCTGAAGGTCGTGGCTCTGGTCAGCGTGCGTTAGTGATCGGTGGCGCCGGCAAGATGGGCCAATGGTTTGTTAACTTTCTAGACTCGCAGGGTTATCAGGTGATGGTTGCCGATCCTCTCGGTTCGGTAGACGGGGTTGAGTGCATCAGTGACTGGCGTCATGCCAGTGGTGAATTTGCGCTTACTGTGATTGCTGCGCCGCTGAGCAAGACCGCCGATATTTTAAGCCAGATGGCAGTGAAAGCCTGGCCCGGACTGGTGTTTGATGTGGGCTCGCTTAAGAGTCCGTTGATTCCCGGTTTGCGTAAACTGGCGGCTAGTGGCTGTCAGGTGACTTCGGTTCATCCGATGTTCGGTCCAGATACGGAATTGTTATCGGACAAGCATGTGTTGTTTCTCGACGCAGGTTGCCCGGATGCAACAGCGGCTGCGCGCCAGCTATTTGATGCCACTATGGCATTGCAGACCGAGATGTCACTGGAAGATCATGATCGCTTAATTGCTTATGTGCTGGGCTTGTCTCATGCATTAAATATTGCCTTTTTCAGCGTGTTAGCAGAAAGCGGTGAGCGCGTGCCACGTCTGGCGAAAATATCCAGCACCACCTTTGACGCACAGTTGGACGTTGCGAGACGTGTGGCCAAAGAGAATCCGTATTTGTACTTTGAGATTCAGTCGCTCAACGACTTTGGTATGGAGCCCATTGAAGGCCTGCAGGCTGCAGTTGAAAAAATTGCGGTGCTCGTTCGTGGCGATGATGAGGATGGCTTTGTAAAGTTGATGGAGTCAGGCAGAGCTTATCTTGAGGGTCGGCAATAGGCTTGCATCACAGCTTTCGGCCAGTGTCAGTCTTTGATGCTTTGGTTGTTTCTTAACAACACTAGAAATAGGGGTACGCCGAGTGCTGCGGTAATTGCGCCTACCGGAAGCTGCTGTGGCGCCACGATTGTCCGCGCCAGTAAGTCTGCAGCCATCAGTAATGTGCCGCCAGCCAGAGCAGAGCAGGGGATCACAATGCGGTGATCTGCCCCTACCAGCAGTCGGACTAGATGCGGGATAACCAGCCCCACAAAACCGACTGTACCGGCCGTGGTTACGGCAACTGCGGTGAGCAGCGAACTGAACAGATACAGACTAATTCGCAGCGGCACAACAGAAACACCGAGCAACATTGCTTGATCCTGCCCCGTGGCGAGTACGTTAAGCGCGGGCGCTATCGTGAGTCCTGCCAGCACAGCCGCTGCAGCAATAATTATGATTGGCCAGGGGTTTTGCGCAAACGAGAAATCACCCATTAGCCAGAACAACATGCCGCGCAGGCTCGCATCGGGTGCTAATGCCAATATCAACGTGACTAAAGCGCCCCAGCCAGCGGCTGTGACAACGCCCGTTAGCAATAAGCGGCCGGGTGCCCAGTTGCCACCTGAGCGCGCTAGACCAAAGACCAGAGCGGTGCTGCCGAGCGCACCGACAAAAGCAGCACCGTTTAACAGCAGACCGCTTGCGCCCATAGCCATGGCGCTGAGAGCGGCGGCAGCTGCGCCACCAGACGTTCCCAAAATGTAGGGGTCTGCAAGTGGATTACGCAGCAATACCTGCAGCATGACGCCGGCAACGGCGAGTGCCGCTCCAGTCCCAAACGCGGTTAGCGCGCGTGGCATGCGCACCCCATAGACCAGTTCGCGCACCAGTGGATCCCCATTGCCCATCAGTCCTGACCAGGTTTCCGCAAGCGAAAACGATGCGCTACCTATGCCCAGAGCCAGCACTAGCGTAGCTAGTGCGAGGCCTAAAAGAGAAAGAAGCAGCAGGGTTCGTGGCATGGTTGGTGATGTTATGTGGCTAAGGGGTCATGATGACATCGTGGCGGCATAAATGCGATTGTGGAACAATGCAAGTAACGAATCTTACAAGTGGCAAAATGGATCATATCGACACAGACGGGTATAGGGCGAATGTCGGCATCATTATTACTAATGAGGCTGGTCGCCTGTTGTTGGGAGGCCGCGCCGGACATAACGGTTGGCAGTTCCCTCAGGGCGGTATTCAAGAGGATGAAACGCCTGAAGAGGCGCTATACCGGGAGTTGGCCGAGGAAGTTGGCTTAACCGAAGATGACGTTGACATCCTTGGAGTGACGCAGAGTTGGGTTAAGTATAAGTTGCCGGAAAAGTTTATCCGGCGCAATTCCAGACCTTTGTGTATTGGCCAGAAACAAATGTGGTACCTGCTGCGTCTCACTTCATCAGAAGATCGTTTGCGGCTCGATACCACTGATCAGCCCGAGTTCGATCGCTGGCGCTGGGTTGAGTATTGGCGGCCGGTGAAAGAAGTGATTTATTTTAAGCGGCATGTTTATGTTTACGCTTTAAATGAGCTTGGGCCGCTGTTATTTCCTGACGGCCCTCCGCCACAACCTCTTTGGTGGCCGAAGGATTGGGTTAGTGCCCCGGAAGTCTGACGCTG
>JABIQA010000147.1 GCA_018699155.1 Chromatiales bacterium | reverse complement strand
GACAAGTTTGAATATCGCCGTGGCTACAAGTTCTCCACGTATGCCACATGGTGGATTCGACAGGCCATCACGCGCTCTATCGCCGATCAGGCCAGAACTATCCGTATTCCGGTTCACATGATCGAAACCATCAACAAACTGAACCGTATCTCCCGTCAGATGCTGCAGGAAATGGGTCGCGAACCTACTCCTGAAGAACTGGCCGAGCGCATGGACATGTCTGAAGAAAAAGTCCGGAAAGTTCTGAAGATTGCCAAAGAGCCTATTTCGATGGAAACACCCATTGGTGATGACGAAGATTCACACCTTGGTGATTTCATTGAAGACGTTACCGAAGCGCTGCCTATCGATGCTGCTACCGGTTCTAGCCTCAAAGAAACCACAAGCTCGGTGCTGGCAGGCTTAACCCCCCGTGAAGCCAAAGTACTGCGAATGCGTTTCGGCATTGAAATGAATACCGACCACACTCTTGAAGAAGTGGGTAAACAGTTCGATGTGACTCGTGAGCGTATTCGTCAGATTGAAGCGAAAGCATTGCGCAAACTGCGTCATCCATCACGCAGCGATCAACTGCGCAGCTTCCTGCTCGAAGACTAGCAAGCGACCTATAGAAGATAAAAAAGCCCCGCAGAGCAATCTGCGGGGCTTTTTTATCTTCTATACCCGATGCATTAGTCGTTAACTGCGCCCAAATCAAGCTCAGGGTAGAGCTCATCCATCGATACCGACAAACCATTAGCCTGAGCAATACGACAATGATGACGCTTCAACTCCCTAGGCCGCTTAGCACCACAGGAATGAGCAATAACAGAGACCTCATGCTCCATCGTCCTCTGATACAGAGCTACCCGCTCCGCCTTATCCGAAGGCACCAGGCCCCGCTGAAGTTTCTTATCATGCGTCGTAATGCCGGTAGGGCAGGTATTGCGATTGCACTGCATAGCTTGAATGCACCCTAGCGCAAACATAAACCCACGCGCGGAAACAACAAAATCTGCGCCGGCGCATAATGCAGCCGCGACATATTCAGGATCGATCAGTTTTCCGCTTGCAATGACCTTAACTCTGTCACGCAAGCCTGCGGCAAGAAGCGCATCGACAACCCTTGGCAAGCTTTCACGTATCGGCAGGCCTACATTATCAATCAACGGTTGTGGCGCAGCACCAGTGCCTCCATCACCAGAATCTATGGTGATAAAGTCTGGTGCGCTTTCGATACCACGGCGGTTAATCTCAGTGAATAAATCTTGCAGCCAGGAAAACCCACCCAGCACCGCTTTAAAGCCGACGGGCTTACCTGTGACCTCGCGGACATGGGCAATCATATCAAGCAGCGACCCCGCATCGGTAATCTCCGGATGTCGGTTAGGGCTAATGGAGTCATGTCCCTTCGGGATTCCGCGAATACGCGCGATCTCCTCAGTCACCTTTATACCCGGCAGCACGCCGCCCTTACCTGGCTTTGCACCCTGACTGAGCTTTATTTCAAACATCCTAACCTGCTCTATTGCAGCAAGCTCGGCAAGACTCTCGTCGTTAAGACTGCCATCGTCATTGCGCACACCATACTTTGCCGTACCCAATTGAAAAACTATGTCCGCGCCGCCTTCAAGATGGTAAGGAGATAAGCCGCCCTCCCCCGTATTCATCCAGCAACCCACCTTCTTTGCGCCATGAGACAGTGCCAATATGGCCGGCTTTGAAATAGCACCAAAACTCATTCCGGAAATATGAAAGAAGCGATTAGTCTCATAGGGTGTTTGAGAATACGGACCAATCTTTAGAGTTATTGATGCAACGCTCTCCTCCTCCAAGGTTGGGTAAGCTGTGTTCGCAAAAATCACCGTACCAACCCGCCGTAAATCACGGGTAGAGCCAAATGCAACAGTTGTATCTGCGCCTTTAGCCGCCCGATAGACCCAGGAACGCTCAGCCCGATTAAACGGCATCTCTTCCCGGTCAAGCGCAAAAAAGTATTGCCGGAAAAACTCACCAAGATGCTCAAAAGTATAGCGGAAACGACCAATCACCGGAAAATTACGCCGGATTGCATGCTTAGTCTGCAATCGATCTGCTATGTACATAACTATAAAAAAAAGACATAAAAAGCCTAATGCCACAACAAAACACAGGGCCAATAGATCAAATATCCGCGACACAACATCCATAATCCGCTCCTACTGAATGGCTCTAATGTACCGCATGCCGAGCACAAAACCAGAGCGACGACCTTACTGAAAATAATAGGGGTTCACGTTTTGAGAGGAGGCTATGCCCATATTTTTACTGATACTGGCTTCCTGCACGCTTTGAAAGAAACAAATAGGCGGATTATTCGCTGGGATAATTGAATCCGTATTCATTACCTATTGCCACCCATTTACGTAATACCACGTATTTCTTCTTTCTCTACTTATTCTTATAGTAAGCAGTTGTATAAGAGAGCATTAAGTGAATAAAGAAGAAACTAAATATTGCCAACCAATGATCTTGCGCAATGCATTGGCTGGGCCTCTGCTGCGCATGAACAAGGACTTCGCCACAGCGGTTGGCTTTACCGAGCATGAGCTTGCAAGTGGCAGTTTGCTAAGCTGGATTCATCCTGAAGACCAAGCCTTACTGTCAAAGGTTCTGGCGACAGGAGATGGATATGCGCTAGCGCGGCATAGAACCAAGGGGGATGACTGGCTCCCGCTCATTTTTCGGGCAAAGGTTCAAGACGGGCAAATTTCGGTCTTGGGTAGTTTTGATGAAGGTTTGCCTGCCGACCTTAGCCGAGAGGAAGGCGATTATTCTTATGCCAGGCAAGCACTATCATCCACCCTTGAAGCCATGGTCCATGTTGTGGAATCTAAAAACCCTGGGCTTCGTTGTTCGATCCTGTTAATCGACGAAGATGAAGAGCATGTCATGGTAGGTGCAGGTCCTAGCCTGCCCGATAAATACAATGCAGCGGTCCAGGGACTGCGCATTGGTCCTGCCGTCGGCTCCTGCGGTACCGCAGCATTCTGGAGTGTGCCGGTTGTAGTAGAAAATATTGCTGAAGATCCACTATGGAAGGACCTGCGCCCAGCGGCGGCGATTGCCAACGTTGCTTCCTGCTGGTCGGTACCCATTAAGGCTATGAACAATAACGTATTAGGTGCGATGGCACTCTACGACGTGAAGCCAGCTGCACCGACACATCACCAAATGGACATGCTCGAAATGTCCGCTCGCATGGTTGGCCTCGCAATCGAACGCGACCGCTTGGAGGCTCAGCTTCGCGAGGCAGCTAAGATGGAAGCGCTGGGGGTGCTGGCTGGAGGAGTCGCGCATGATTTTAACAATCTTCTGGCCGCCGTCATCGGAAATGCCGATCTCGCCATGATGACCGCTGAGAAAGAGAGCCCAATCGTTCACAACCTTGAGCAGATTGTAAACGCAAGTATCACAGCGACCGACCTGTGCAAGCAGATGTTGGCTTTCACGGGCCAAGGCGTCACCACGGTCGAGAAGTTCGACCTAAATAATGTGGTGCATCAAACTGGCGAAATGTTGCGTGCAGCTATGCCGAAGAAGGTCAACCTGAGCTTTAAACTAAGCGAATCTCCGCTTGGCATCAAGGCAGACAAAAGCCAAATGAGGCAGGTAATTATGAACCTCATTACCAATGCATCCGAATCTTACGGTAACAGTACCGGAACAATATCAGTGGGCACCGAAATACATAACTACACAAAGAAAGAGCTCGACCTTTTTCACCCCGATTCAAGCTTAGAGTCAGGCCAATATATTCGTATTTGGGTCACAGATAGTGGTGTCGGGATGAAACCTGAAGTCGTAGCTAAGATATTCGATCCTTTTTTTAGCGCTAAATCAGGCGGCCGTGGCCTTGGTCTGGCAGCAGTACAAGGCATTTTGCGTGCCCATAGAGGCGCTATCTCTGTAGACTCGACGCCTGGAGAGGGCACAACATTTGTCATTATCCTTCCGCATATCGATCTAAATACCCAAGAAGAGTCACTTGCTATGCGAACCGCTCATCATGTTACTTCAAGGCGAATACTGATCTGCGAGGATGACGCGTTGGTGAGGGACGTACTTCTTAGCGCAACTAAACGAGCGGGATACGATGTACTTGAAGCAGCGGATGGGCAGGAAGCTATAGACGTATTTAGGTCTAACTACGACTCAATCGATTGCGTATTGCTTGATTTCAACATGCCAAAGCTCAATGGAGAAGAGGTGTTTATAGAACTCCGCAAAATTCGTGAAGATGCACGCATAGTTCTCTGTAGTGGATTTACTGAACATGAAATATTGAGCCGTTTTGAGGGTTCAGGTATTGCAGGGTTCATCCAAAAACCCGTCCGAATAGACGCTCTACTAACGAAAATCAATGCTGTTATACAATAAACACATTTGCCGGGTGCAGGTTAGTCACTGCAGAAAATAATTCCCGTAGCACGCCGTTACGGCTTATTTTTTTTGCCCACCTTAGAGTCTTCAGCAACGCGCATTTTTCGCCACTGCCTAAGAGTTATAGTACGCCAAAGGCGTCGCCACTGCCGGAAACCGCTTTCCAAAAAAGTTGGCTGGTAATACTTCAGGTCTGCATCACTAATATTCTCGGTTGCAGAGCTGTATTTAATTTTGATCCAGGCGTTGTAATCCATCCGTTTTAACAAACGAAACCACAATGATTCTCGCGATGCACCGCGCATAAAAGCCAGTCCGAAATCCAACAATATCGGCCTGCCGGTATCACTAACCATAAGGTTGTCCTTACGCTTAATATCGTTGTGTGTCACCCCTTCCGCATGCATCTGCTGAATGATTTGCAGCAACGTCTGCAAAAAATTTTCGCGGGCAGCATGATCCAACTGCGCATCACGAAACCCAATACCCACTATGTACTCAAGCACCAGAAACCGGTCGTCGAGCAGCCCATAGCAATGGGGTATACCCTCGATTCCATTCACCCTGCGATAAGCCGCAAACTCCCGTCGCAACATGCTCCGGCCAATCCGATATTGCAACCCGGAACCCAGAGCTTCTTTAATTATTCGCTGACCTGAAGGACCTTCATAAAGATACACGGCACCCTGATAGCCAGAGCTCAGCGGTTCGCCCCGAGAATGCTCATCAGAAAGCCAGCGACGCAGGTCGCTGGCTTCAATAGGATCAAGCTCTAACTCTTCAATACTCACGATAGACGACAACAGCGTTATCCCATTAAAAAGTTACTGCAATGTTTTCGACATGCCATCAAGCACATCAGTTGCCGGCAGTTTTGTCCACAGCCAGTAAATCCAGAATGCCACCCAAGCAACAACAGCCGGTTCAATATTTTGTTTCAGGCTTTTCATGAACGACCAACTGTTGTTAGGGTTGTTTTTGGGGAATACAGAGCGTGGCACCAATGCCGGAATATTGGCAGACCAGCGCTCCCATTCTTCACCGAACAAACGATGCAACTTTAAATCTTCATAAGATATGGTGGTTGGATAAAACAACCAGAAGAACAACAAGCCCACCGGCCAAGCCCAAACAGCATTGGCAGCGATCATCAAGCCGATGATCAGCAACGTGTTACCGGTATACAGGGGGTGACGAACAATAGAATAAGGGCCGTCGCTGCATAAAACCTTGTTCTTAACCACGTATCCGGCGGCATACATGCGAACGATGACGCCAATAATGGCAATGACAGAGCCGACCCAGAAGGTCACAGGCTCTGGCTGGCCGAACCAGCCATATACAGCAACCAATAAAATACCAATCGCCTGACGAGAGAACTCGTGATACCGGAAGTTACGCAGCATCTGGTTCAGAGAATTAGTCGGCGGTAAATGCTTGGTGCGGTTTGATACAGCCATGATTTAAGGCCCTGAAATAAAAACTGCGAATATTCTAACAGGTTGTTCCCTAACAAGACGCATACTGGTCTCATTTACTGGTCTATATGCATCATCAGAACGATGCTACAATCGCCACGCTTTCCAGCACGCTACGCAATACAACAGCAACATGGGCCTGTAGCTCAGTTGG
>JABIQA010000165.1 GCA_018699155.1 Chromatiales bacterium | reverse complement strand
CGACGAAGACACGTCGAGTGGTGATTACCCGAATAACTATCACTTCTATTTGCCGCGTCTTTGCAACCACTGCACAAAACCGGCGTGTTTAGAGGCTTGTCCGGTGCGCGCTATTTATAAGCGAGAGCAGGATGGCATTGTGCTGGTTGATCAAGATAAATGTCAGGGCTTCCGCGAGTGCAACAAGGCTTGCCCCTACGATAAGGTTTACTTCAACTATGTCACCGGCAAGAGTCAGAAGTGCATCTTCTGCTTCCCGCGTTTAGAAGAGGGCGTTGCGCCCGCTTGTGCTCGTCAATGTCCCGGTCGTTTGCGGTTTGTTGGTTTCTTGGAAGACAAGGACGGCCCGATCGACAAACTGGTGAATCAGTGGAAAGTGGCTTTGCCGTTGCACCCTGAGTTTGGCACGGAGCCAAATGTGTATTACGTACCGCCGATGTTGCCACCGCGCTTTAATGAAGACGGCACCTTCGACGAGGAAGAACCTCGTGTTCCATTAGAGTATCTGCGTAGCTTATTCGGCCCGCAGGTTGATGAATCTCTGGCGACCATGATGTTCGAGATGGAAAAGAAGCAGGAAGGCAAATCGTCTGAACTGATGGATCTTCTCATTGCAAAAGAATGGAAGAGCCTGTTCGGTATTACCGATGTGAAGGTCGCATAAGTCACTGCCATTAAAGGGTTCGACGAGGCGCAGGCCAGTCGTTCCTAAATGATAAAAAGGCCGGAGCCATTGGGTTCCGGCCTTTTTTTGTACATTATTGTTTGTTAGTTAGATAAGCGCGATGTGCGCGCTTATACCAGCTCGTGCCAATAGTCAGAAAGACTGATTGAGTACAGCTAAAATAATAATTAAGTGTGTGTGCATCGAGGTGGCAGTAACAGAGCCTTTTCTATAGCGCGACGGATTAACTGCCTTTTTCATCTCCGCCCCATTGCTCGCGGTGTGCGGCCTTGGCCTGATCCACAATCGACCGGTGCCTATTGTGCAGATTAAGCGAGTCGGGGTCGCATACTCTGGCACGGATAACCCCCAAGTCTTCAGCCGCATGAAACAGGCTGGGGTACCAGCTCTCCCAGTTGGGCAATAATTCTTCTACTTGGGCGCGGAGACTTTTCACATTAATACTATAACTGTATTTCGGGGTTGAGTGTTTCGGCGTCGTGATCAGGTGTATTCAATGAGTTCAAGCACATTGCCATCGGGGTCGCGGCCATAAACCATGAAGCCGCTTTCCTGCGCCATGGGTTCAGAATGAAACATCATTCCGGCAGATTTCATCCGCTTATACTCACTGTGAATGTCATTTACTTCAACCGCAATGTGAGTGATGCCGTTGTCGCAGACAGGACGTTCACCATGCCGCGGTTTTGGCTGCGGGGAGCTGAATTCAAACACCTCCAGAAAACTATCGCCGAGCTTCAGCATGGCAGCCTTGGCTTCGGATTCAAGCAGGCCAGTTACTTTGTCGGCATCTGCAGAGCCCTTGGGCCAGCCGAACTCATAGGCTATTTCGCAGCCGACCACTTCAGTGTAGAACGTAAGGCAGCGTTCGAGATTTGGGGTGGATAGTGCTGCGTGGTGAAAACCTTTAATCACAATTGTCTCCTGAAAGAGCGCCGGAAAATTCTATTCCGGCTTTACGGCAATAATGCCGCAATTTTCTCGACCATCCATCTGGCCGCTGCCCGTGAAATCGTTGCGCGCAATCCAGTCGGCACGCAGTGTGATAAAGCCTGCTTCTTCACAGGCGCGAGTAAGCAGTTCCGGACTCATTAAATTCATGAACGGCGGACCCACATGATCACCGGAGGGCTTGTAGGGTAGGAACTCGAGTAGCGGTGACATGTACCCTGGCCAGCGCACGCCTTGTTCGTGATTAGCATCCCACACGGGGATGAAGTTGCGCCAAATACCGTAGGGTGTATCGGCAATGAGATACAGTCGGCCGCCGGGTTTTAGCCAGCGAAACATATTGGCCAGCGACGCATCGATTTCGTCGCCAGTAAGAAAATGAAACACGCGTGAACACAGTATCGCGGCAAATTGATTATCGGGCAAATGGGCATCGGGCAGGTGTTGCAGCTCGGTTTTGAGTTGCGCCTCAAGACCGTCAGGTACCCGCGACAATAATATATCCAGATGCCGTTGGTCGATATCGCATGCCCGGACCTTTGCTCCGGCCTCCAGCGCAAGAATCGTAGCTACACCATAGGCGCAGCCCAGTTCGAGAACCTCGCTATCGCACTCGCCGCTATAGCGGATAAAGTCCAGCGCGTAGTCGTCAAGCACTTCAAACATGAAGCCGGTGTCGTTCATGGTTGGGATAAGGCCCTTGAGCCAACCAGTCGGCAATTCTATTGGCGGGGTATTTGCAGCGTTGCTCATAGTGTAGATTGTGCTGCAGGGTATGATGTGAGTCCAGCCTTGCGCAGATTTGGCAGTTCAGACTCAGGATTATTGACGGAGTATCAATGAATACAAAGACTACGGCAGGCACAGCTGCGAATGTCAGAAGGATTCAGCTTCCGCCGCTGGTTGCTGCATGGGTGCTGGGTGCGCATGTGTTTGCGCTGCTGGTCCCGCTGATACTGCTATTTGTTGTCCAGCAGCAGTCTGAGTTGGTGGCCGCCAGGGCCGATTATCCGGGTGTATTTTCATTGACGGTACTGCTGATGATGGTGGGCAGCACCTTCGAAATTACACAGAACCATTTGGATCGTTGGTACTTGACCCCTGAGACAGCCAGTGCCAATGGTCACAGTACTTTGGATATGCTCTTTTTCAGCTTTGTGGTGCTAAGCCAGGCGGCTGTGATTGTGGCGTGTGCCGGCCAGACCTTGTGGTTAAGTGTGCCAGCTGTGCTATTGGCTTTGAGCCAGCCATTTGTTTACCGCAGCCGGTTTGCCATGTTGCCATTTTCGGTGGTGGGCTTAATGAGCGCCCTGGTAGCATTTAAGACCTTCGGTGATCCGGTGATTTTGTTGCAAATACCCTTGCCTGCTGCCACCCTATTTTTCTTCGGTTTGTTGCTTAGCACCGGTAACCAGACAATGCACGGTTTAACCACAGCGGTTGCATCATTAGGTGTGGTTTTTCTGGCGTGGGGAGTCCATCGCAGTGGCACTCTGGTGCTGGACGGTTGGCTGGTTGCGGTGGCTATTGTTATTGCTGCATTGCTTTTATTGTTAGGCTCGCGGCGGCTGCTGCGGTCTTTACCAGCGACGGTTAAAAGGCAGTAAAACCGACTAGGACGGAGGTTCTATTGAGTGTTTCGAGCCTATTCGGCGAATTGGAAGCGCGGCTGCTCTACGCCATCTACCGTGACAGTTTCTGTAAACATGCTCAGCGGTCTCACCCAGAAACCGCCTTCGCCATACAGCGGTACATACAAAACCATTGTTTCTTCAGTTTCGGAATGCCGGGCAAAGCCTACAACGCTGTAGTCCTGACCTTTGTAGTGTCGGTAGCGGCCTAGAGGGATGTGCTCAGACTGCTTCATAAGTCGCAAATATGGCGGCCGTTTAAGCTGCCATCAAATGTGGCAACCGAAAACTGTGGAATCATTCCGGGTGCTAATTCGGTGCATTTTTTTACTTGGAGTGCAGTTTGATCTTTGGCGTGCAGCCGCACAAAGGTTGCGGCAAGATCGCTTGCTGGCAGGCGTTCACCATTGGCACACAGCGTTTCTATCTGTGCCTTTGTGTGCTCTGCTTTGCGCCGGAAACGTTGCAGTTTGGTTTGATCAATTGTCTGCAGGCACTGTTGCAGGGAAGCGACTTCCTGCACGCTCTGCATCGCCTTCATCAGTTCCATGTTCAAATCAATTTGATCCTGTGTTGAGCCCAACAGTGGCAGCGCAATAAGCAATACAGCCAATGGGTATTTGAGATCCGGTTTCAAACTCAGGCCGCCATTGCTTAGATGCTATTTAGTACTTCTAGGGCGGCACGTTCGCCAGACTCCATAGCGCCTTCCATGCCGCGATTTGAAACTGCGGTATGCTCGCCACAGAAATGAATTCGTTCGTGTGGCTTGCCAAGTTCGGTTGCAAAGCTAGAAACCTGACCCGGTTGCCAGTAAGCCCAGTCACCGATAGAGAACGGATCGCGATACCAGGATTTATAACCGACAATCTCTACTTTGCCCCTGGCGGCAGGGCGCATGCGTAAGAAATCATCCAAGACCGCTTTGGTTGAAACAGAATCAGGTTGAGTGTCCATCCAGGCTGCATCCTGGCCGCGTATCCAAATAGTAAGGCTCGACACATCAGCCGGTTTTGCCCCCTTGTGTTCAGCCACAACCATGCCAGCCAGACTGTTACTGAACATGTTGGGGTTTAGACCATCTTGTTCCCAGTATGGCTCTTTGGCAACCAGATGAAGTTGGTTAACGATTTCCGACTCCAGCGTGCTGACACCGCGCGCTTGCGGCCCGGAAAGAATCGGGTCGATCTTGATGAGGCGCAGAACCGAGCAAGGCACAGAGCAGATGACCCGTTTGGCTCGATAAATACTGCCATCTGCACAATGCACTTCGGCCTGACCGCCTTCGCTGCGAATGCCGATTACCGTTGTGTTCAGTTGTACTTCATGCTTCAGCGCATTCGCCATGGCTTCCGGGATACTCTGGTTACCGCCTTTCGCGGTGTACCCCATGGCCCCGCCTGAGGAGCGCGCGATCTGCTGCTGTACGCCGGCAAATGCACCAGAAAACATCATCATGAGTGCAGACGCGTCATAAGCACTCATGCCATGAGTTGGGTTTGTGTTGTAGGCCAGATCGATGGACGCATCGTTCCAGTTATTTTGTTTCAGCCAGTCATAATATGAAATATCGTAGCGGGCATTTTTTGGGTCGACCCATGCATCGGCATATTGCAACGGATTATTCTTTGCCATGAATGCTCCTAGAATACTCCACGGCATCATTTCTTTGGAGTCAGCAGGGAATGGATTCAGAGGACTTGTCGGCCACTGCTCGGGCGAAATGACTTCGCCGTTCAGAATAAGTTCACGCTGATAAAAGTAAGGAACAATAGCGGTGAGATCGATAAGGCCGACTCCATAGGTGTTGCAGGCATCAACTAAACGGGCATAGCCCGGTGCGAACGCTGTGCCGCCCACTTCCGGGTTGCCAGGAACATTGCGTAGGCTTTGCATACGACCGCCGATGCGGTTACGGCCTTCCAAAACTCGTACATCTAAGCCTTCACCTTGCAGCATGAGCGCTGAATTCAGCCCCGATAAGCCAGCACCGATAACAATCACATCGGATTCATTCATCGCCCTTACGGCTTGAGGTGCTGCGGCCAAAATGGGCGCGGTGCCCATGGCTTTCAATACGGTGCGGCGATTGAGTTTGGTTTTGCTCATTGCAATAGTCCTGCGGCTGCGAATTAAAGGGTGATGCGTTACGTAAGAGTGTCGCAGTTTTCGTGCGAATGCAAAACACATTGGGACTCAACAGATGGGTGCATTCTCAATCTGCGGACGGCACCTGTCCATTCTGTGGCGGCATTGCGTTCACATTTTCTAGCAGTGTGTAATGCCCGATAGCGTAATAGCCCGCAATCCGCGCGAGCAGTTCCTTTATCTTGCTTTTTCGGTAGCCTGGAATGTCTTCAAATTGAGTCAGGTCTACCCAGACTGGCACCATAAACGATTCGGTGCCTGAGTCCATTTTAGCTTTGACCGCATTCATTACTGTTTCCCAGAAACAACGGCGGTCAGTGATGTTGCTAGCAGAACCAGTTCTGTGTAAATCTGTCCTAAATGAAGTGATTTCTCAGCCAGGAGTTTGAGATTGAAGTTTTTTAGTTTGCTTATGAGTTCGCTGTTTCTAGCAATCTGCATCCCGGTTTGGGCGGCAGTACCTCCTGCTGATACAGACATCATATCTGCGAATGAATGTATCCAGATTCAAAAAAGCGCCAGTTCATTTGTGCCAACTAAGATTCGTAATACCTGCGATGAGCCTGTAGCATTCAGCGATTGGTTTTGTGGTACTGAAACAGAGCCCTGTTCATCAAAGCAGGATCGTCGCTGGAATGAAGATCCCAATACACTCGATAAGCGTGGAGGTATCAATTTACTTTGTCCTCGCAGTGAAACCGAATGGAAAGACAGCGGTTATGACTGTTTGCCGGTATTATTGATTTGGCGCACGGGCATCTACGCCTATGGCGCTTGCCATCTCAGTGAAGCTAGGCTCGAGCATTGGACTGATGACATCGATACTGACCGTGAGTCTTCTGCTCGCTATATTGGTGACACCTACAACTGGCATGATGCCTGCGAGCGCTGGCTGACTAAAAAGACACGCGAAATAGCGGAAAGCAGCGAAAACCCGATTAAAGAAGGCATCTACTTTGATTTGAGTCCACCACCTTTGTATCGTATGTAGCATATCTCCCTGCAAAATTGGGTGCACCCAGTTTCGTGCTCTGCCTTAGCCGTCAAAAAAAGGCGGTCTAATTTTTGGGGGGCCTTTTTTATAGTTGGCGAGTATTTCAATCTTATTGAGGGTGTTTGGCAAAGTGCTATTTTGCTAACATCAAAGCAACAGAATTTTTCGGATGAATAATCTACCAGCTGAGTTTCTGCAGCTTGGTTGAGGTAATTAATAATGCGTGCGATAGGCAATACTCTCAGGCTCATGTTGGGCGGCATCTTCATGCGCGCAGCCTCCATTTATCTGCTTGCGTTGCTATCGACGCTTAGCCTTGTCTCTGCTAATGCCTTCGCAAGTGGTAAAACCGATGTTATTTACCTTAAAAACGGCGACCGGCTAACGGGTGAAATTAAACAACTTAATTACGGTGAGTTACGGTTCTCGACTTCTGAGATGGGTACGATTTATATAAAGTGGGCGGGTATCGCTCGTATCGAAAGCGATCATTACATTCAGATGGAGCTGCGCGATGGGACCCGGGTCTTTGGGCAGCTGCCGCCTGACCTCAATACAAATGATAATGTTTTGATCGTTAAGACGCTCAAGAAAGAACCCCTTACTGTGGCGATAACCGAGGTGATACGAGCCGAACAGATTAATGTCAAAGACCCTTTCCTAAGCCGCTTGAATGGCCACGTAAAGGTGGGACTTAACTACACTCAGGCCAGCGATGTGCTGACCTGGAATTTTGATGGTGATGTTAAGTACAGGACACAAAAAAGACTTACTTCATTGTCGTTTAACTCGACCCTGACAAAAAAAGGCGATGGCACTGACACTAAGCGGAACAACCTGATAGGTTCACGGCAATGGTTTTTATCCGACCGATGGTTTTATTTTGGTGCTTTAAGCGCCCAGCAAAATGAAGAGCTTGGTCTTGAGCTTCGTGTTTCAGCGACCAGCGGTATTGGCCGCTTTATTGTTCAGACCGATAAAACCGAGTTGGCCCTCTTTACAGGCCTTTCCGTTAACACGGAAAAAGAAACAGGAGAGACTGATGCCAATAACAGCCTCAGTGATTCCGGTGCAAACTTAGAGTTAATGATGGCATTAGACTACACGTTTTACCGCCTCTATTCGCCGAAAATGCGCATCAACTTTGCACCTACGATATATCAAGGCATTACTGACTCCGATCGTTTCAGGGGGAATCTGAACCTATCTGTTCGACAGGAGTTTATTAGTGACCTATTTTGGGACTTGAGCTTTTACTACGACTACGACAACAAACCCCTTCAGGGTGCACTCGGAAATGAGGATTATGGTGTTATTACGTCGCTGGGCTATGAGTTTTAAGCAAAAGCCCGATATCTGATTTGCTACTCATCCTTTTTCCACACCTGCTTAGCGTGATAGCCTCGCTTCCAAAGCCAGACATCGGTGTAGAGGAT
Source organism: Chromatiales bacterium (assembly GCA_018699155.1). Lineage (GTDB taxonomy): Bacteria > Pseudomonadota > Gammaproteobacteria > Steroidobacterales > JABIQA01. The sequence goes on along the minus strand of JABIQA010000165.1, from coordinate 10,037 downwards.
TTTGTCGGGCACAATCTTGGCAATTTGGCGTTCGAACGGCTTGCCTGTGTCCATGCCTAAATCTTCCATCCATGGCTGCCACTTGAAGATTTCCATGCCATGATCCCAGCCTGCAGCATGCGGCTCAATGATTTTTACCTGCCCGAAGAACTGGGCGCCACGGCCGCTTTGCCAGCCATGATAAGGCATATGTATAGCGCAGCAGATATTCGGGTCACGTTGCATTGCTGCCAGCTTGGGTGTGCCGGCGTCCGGCAGGCAATATAGATTGAGCCCATCGGCGTAATATTCAATCGGGCTGGCGATAGGCTTGCCCGCCTTATTTATCGTTGCCATGACCATGGTGTTTACATGGCCCAACAACTCTTCTATACGGTCTTCCAGCTCTGCACGGGGGAGTTCCTTTTCAGGAAATGGGGGCTCACACCAAGGGTAGGCTTTACTCATTGTCAGTCTCCTAATTAATGGCTAGCAATGTATCATTTATAATGGAAAAAGGTATGTAACCGCATTATTGTTCAGTTTCACGGTCATGACAGACAGCCTAGCCTCCAGCAATCGACCATTAGATTCATCCAGTTCAGCGGTCATTCGGCATTTCAATTGATCTCTTTCGATAGAACTCGGAAGAGTTGGTGCAGAACGATTCTTTGAATCTGTAAGGGTATTGGGGCGGGTTCGAAGGCAGTTTAACTCAGCTTATAAAATTAGAGGGAGATAGTGATGCGTGCGATAGGCAATTTTCTTTGGTTTGTATTAGGCGGCCTCTTTATGGGGCTTTGCTGGTGGGCTCTCGGCGTATTAGCGTTTATTACAATTGTCGGGATTCCTTGGGGCAAGGCTTGCTTTGTTATTGGTCAGTTCACTTTTTTACCGTTTGGAAGAGAGGCTATTAGCAGAAAAGATCTAAACCAAGCAGATGATGTTGGAACCGGTAGCTGGGCAATGCTGGGGAATGTCATTTGGTTTTTACTTGCGGGAATATGGCTTGCAATTGGTCATGTTTTTTCTGCAATTTTTTGCGCCATTACAATTATCGGTATTCCATTTGCCATTCAACACCTCAAGCTGGCGGGAGTTGCTCTCGCGCCTATTGGCAAGACAATTGTGACTAAGGAGTTGGCTGAGGCAGCTCGAAGAGCAGATGCTGAAGTTAAGCTAAGCTCTATACGTGGAGATTGATGTCTGCCGCGACATGCTGCTGGGGTGATAACAGTGCTTACGGATAAGAATACTTCTTATCCGTAGCATAGCCGCTGCCAAAGAAGAACATCGATATCCCTCTTGTAAGTAATACATTCGTTTATTGGATTGAATACGTTTGTCTAAAAAGGGCGATATTTTTGAGCCGCAGAGAGTATGGAGAGAAAGGTTGGTTCGGACTGGGTGTTCCCCAGGCAAATCCGACGGTAGAGCCAGAGTTTCGTCGGTTGATGCCCGATGAAACCGAATGCTTTGCGCTTCGGTTGCGAAGTTTAAGTGCCGACCCTCGGCAACGAGCAATTGACTATCTTAGGTTGCTGCCGGAACTCGTGAATGACTTTGCGACGCTGCGTTTGGATGCTTTTCTCTTTGCCTGCACCGGGTCTACGTATTTGATTGATGATGAGGAAGCTGGTTCGATTCAGGCGCGGGCTGAAGATATTCTGTCTGCCCCCGTGATAATGGCCGCGCAGGCGATTAGGACCAGTTTGTGTGATTTAGGTGTTGAGCGGGTTGCTTTGCTTTCTCCTTATCCAGACTGGTTGAATGTCGCCGCAATCGAATATTGGCAGCGACAAGGTTTTGAGGTGGTTGACGTCCAGCAAGTCTCAACAGGCTCAGATAATACGGACCAAATTTACACCCTTGGCAGCGACGTCATTGCGCCTTATGTGAACAAGCTTCTGGAAAGTGATGCAGATGCTTTCCTGGTGTCCGGTACAGGGATGCCGGCGCTTCTAAGTCTTGAAATACTTCGTGCATCCGGTAAACCGGCTATATCATCTAATAGTGCGCTGGCTCAACAGGCGCTTCGCAGTTTTTCTGCCTAGGTTCAATGAGGTCTTAATATGTCTATCTGGTTAAGTAAGGAACAACTGAAAAAGCTGTCTTCTGCAGAGAATAGTTTGGCTGCGTCACCGGTTCCTACGCAAATGATTTCCAATGGTGAATTCACGCCACTTTCGCAGACTGAACAGCAAAAGCAGGTGGAGGCGCGTATTTCAGAAATCTCTAACTATACCGGCGACAAACTTAATATGGATCGACGGAGCTTTCTGAAAACCTCGTCGGGCATGGCCGCTGCTTTTCTCGCGATGAATGATGTTTTTGGACCGTTGTTTTCTGTGGCGCATGCCGAAGTTGAAAACCTAGAAATGGCTGATCAACGCGCGGCACAGTTGGCAGGTCAATTTATCTTCGACAATCAACTGCATTTTGTCCGGGATGACTACAGTAACGCGGCTCTGCTCGGTCTTGGCCAATACGCAGTTGACCACTGGAACCCGACAATGCTCGACGATGTGGGCCTGGAGATGTATCGCTACAAGTTTGAGAACTTTGTCAAAGAGGTTTACCTCGACAGCGATACCAAAGTAGGGCTGATTAGTGGTGCGTCGTTCGATGACCCCGATACATGGATACTGACCAACGATCAGATGGCGAAGACCCGCGAGTTAGTTAACGGTGTGGCTGGTTCCCGACGACTTCTGTGTCACTCAGTTATAAGCCCGGGTCAGGATGGCTGGATGGATTCAGTCGATTATGCCATTGAGACAATTAAACCGGATTCATGGAAGGGCTACACCGTAGGTGATCCCCTTGAGCCATCCGACTTCCCATGGCGGCTGGATGACGAAGAGCTGATGTACCCGTTCTATGAAAAGTCTCTGAAAGCGGGTATCAACACGGTTTGTATCCATAAAGGCTTGTTGCCAGCCGACTATAAAACCTCGATGCCGGATCTTTGGGAGTACGCGAAAGTCGATGACTTGCCTAAAGCGGCGAAAGATTGGCCTGAGATCAATTTTATTATCTATCATGCTGCGTTTCGACCATTCCTCGAAGCGCCGGATGCAACGGCGGCTGAATTCGAAAAGACGGGCTACATCCGCTGGGCGAGTGATCTTGCTGCGATTCCGGAGAAGTACGGCGTCGATAATGTTTATGCCGAGATAGGCACCTCATTTGCCAACTGCGTAGTTACTAATCCACGTCTGGCTGCCGGTTTACTAGGAACGCTTATTAAGGGTATGGGCGTCGATAAAGTGATTTGGGGCACGGACTCCGTATGGTACGGCTCGCCGCAGTGGCAGATCGAGGCATTCCGCCGTTTGGAGATTCCGCAAGACCTTCAGAAAAAGTTCGGGTTCGCGCCGCTAGGCGCGCCAGACGGTGCCGTTAAGAACGCAATTTTTGGTCTCAATGCAGCACCTTTGTATGACCTTAAGGAAGAGATAGAGTTCGGCCCTTTGCGTCGCGATACAGTGGACAGAATGAGAGAGGAATACCGAACCACCGGCATTGGCCGCAGCAATGTTGCATACGGTTACGTTGCGGTTTAGGTTTTAATTGCTCTCGTACTGAACTTTTAATAACACCGTAGTGGCCATTCGGGCGAGCGATGATTCACTGGTGGATATCTTTGAAACTGTGGTTGATGCACCCGGGCTCGCAGAAGCAGACCTTAACCGGTTTGCCGACAGCAATAGAATGGCCACCTGGCGTTTGCAAGAACGATGAACTACATAATGTCCTGAAAAGCTTGGCTGTGTCGGATAGCCGATATGAAAATGAGACCCTTGGCTGGGCGCGCAGTAAAGAACATATAAATAACTAAGAAAAAACCTTCACATTTCGGTTAATTAATAATGAACGCACAATTAATTAAGCTCAATGTAACGGCCATTGTGATGGCTTCCGCTCTCTATGGCGCACCCGGTAGGAAAGCTGTGCATCAACGCTGGGTTATGTTCCGATCAAAGAAAACCTGACTCAGGTGTGGCGCGAATTTGGTTACCCCTTTGCCAAGCAGCTGATTCAGCCAGCACCGAAAGCGTGACAACATTGTTGCTTCGCCCAAGCAGACTTTGCATGGGCGAAGTAACTTTAAAAGGTCCGCAAATACTCGACCAGCGCGTCGGTCTCGGCATCCGTCAATGCAAGGTTGTCGATGACCGCCATGTACTCAACGGCATCACGCAGTTCGTCAAAGCGGCCGTCGTGATAGAACAGCGCGTTTTCCCATACGTTGACCAGTGACGGGGCTTTGAATTCCTCTGCCGAACGGTTGGGACGCGGCGTGGCGGCGAGTACTCTAAACACCACGTCGTCTTCTGTGAAGGCGCGGTCACCCACAACGGCGTTGATTATTTCGCCGTACACCGGCACGCGTTCAAACAAGTCCTGATGCGCTTTACCCATCGATGCGCCTGCGTAATCAGTGCGGGTGCCCACGTCATAAAGCACCGGCGCTGGCGCGCCACCGAAGGGCGGCAGCTCATCACGACGTGCCAGCTCGGTGATCGAATCCATGTGACAAGAGCTGCAATTTTCGGCAAACAATGCTTCGCCCTGTGCGACTTTCGCTGGGTCGGTTACAGGTGCCTGCAGGCGCGGGATGCCCCAGGCAACGTAAGTGGCCAGTGCGTCGAGATCCGGGTCGCTTAAACCGGTGCCGCCGAGCAGCTCGCGGCTGAATTGATCAGAAATCTGGCGCGCATCAGTGTTGGTCGCTTTGGTTTTCAGCCAACCGCGGCCACCCACACCACCGCGCAGACTTGTAGTGCGGCGTTCGCCGTCGATCATGACCCACATGGATCCGTCGTTGCCACCGTCCCCATGACAAATGACGCAGCCGCCTTCAGGGTGCGCGGTGAGAGTCGGGTATTTGTCAGGGTTAGACGATGCAAATAACGTGCGCCCGCGCCGCAGCACTGGGTCCATGGGATCGGCATCCAACAAGTTGATCTTCCCGGTTTGACTCACCGCCGGAAATTCAGTGACATCGCGTACATCACGCGTCACTCGCGCATACGACACCAACGAAGCACTCCGCTGCGGTATGAGCTTTTTGCTTAACCAAAATGGTACGTAGGCCGGTCGCGGCAAAACAGTTTGCGCATAGGCCGAGGTATCGAGCACAGAAAGGTGCAGACTGTTGGCATAGGCCACGTACGCCGTAGCGCCGTCACTCGTAAACACCATATCGATGGGGTTGTTGCCATCCAGCATGTAGTGCTCCAGCGTTAGCGGATGCCGGGTGCTGGGATCAACCAGCACGAGTTCGTCGGAGCTGTACGAAACCAGAAATGCACGGCGTCCGCCGCGCGTGTACGCAACCGAGCGCACTTGCCCCGTTGGCTTCAGGCCGGTCTCGCCCGTCGGATGCATGGCTGCGTTCGCAGTGCGCAGGCCCGGTCGTTTTGGATCGGTGTAGGAATGCGGGTATTCCATGTTGGCGGTGTGGGCCGCGCACTTTTGGAATTCCAAACCGCGATCACGAATATCAAAAGTGGTGTCGAGTGGATGCGTATGCGTTGTGGCGGGCGTACGCGTATCGAAACCCAGAATATTGCTCGTGGTGATGCGTCCCATAGGTCGATTTAGGCCTGATGCCACCATGTCGCCTTCAAACATCACGAACGGCACCACCACCATGCTAGGCACGAGCGCCTCGGTGCCTGCCGGGTTGAGATAGGTGCCGCGGAGCATAGAAAACGGACCTTCCATCATCAGCTCTTCGGGCGTGTACCTGGCAAACATCGACAGCTGCTGCAGGCAGGCGGTGTATTCGGGGTTACCGCCGTCGGGAACGACGGCGTCATCGGTTAGCAGCTGCAGTTTCTCGGTATCAAATACGCTGATCCATGATTCATTCGTTGCCAACGGACCGCGCGGCAAATAGTGCGCTACAAATACAGCTTTGCCGTCGGGCGTCACTGATAAACCGGTTGGCCGACGGCCCGTAGCAAGCGTCTTGACGTGTGCAAACCCATCGGCACGCCGTTCAAATACGGCGAGCGTGTCGCCGACAAAACTGGATACATAGGCACGCGCACCGTCAGCAGAAATTACCACCTCGCGAGGCTCGCGACCAATGCCCTCGGCTTCGCCGAACACCTGCACTACTTCGCGTTTGGCCACGTCCATCACCACCAGCTGATTGCAGTTGGGGGCCAGGGTTAGTGCCAATTGATTATCCGGGGTAATAGCCATTCCGCGAGGTGCGCCGGGCACAGCTATGCTGGCGACCAGGTCTTGGGTGGCCGTGTCTACTACCCGCACGGTGTTGGCTTCGGGCACTGTGGCCCAGACTTCTGCGTCATCAGCGGTCAACGCCAAACGTCTTGAGTTGGTCGCGGCAAATTGCGTGGCTTTGCCAGCAATACTGACAGTAAAATCAATCGTCGCATCAATGTCGATGTCGGCAAGCGCACTGCCATCGGCCGTGCCTATACCAACGATCAGTTTGGTCACACCCTCCGGTGCGACTGCCCCCAGGATGAGTTCGGGTTTTGCAATGGGCCCGGCCCAGATATCGGTGTTGAGATCATAAACGACAAAGTCTTGCGCCAGCCCGGAGATCTTAAACTTGGCGTCGGCAATACCCGTGGCTTCATCGTTAATGACAAACCATTCCATCCACATCAAATCAGGACGTTGATAAGGGCGCTTAATCGCAACATCCAGAGTGACGTCACCAGCAGGCAGCGAGATAACGGCGCCCCCAAAGCGAGGTTGCTGCTCTGTTAAGCCCGCGTCTTTGTCATCGGCTGAAACGTTCACGGCCTTAAGCAAAGCTGGGCTGTTTGGGTTGACGCTGACGGTGTACTCGAGCTCAACGTCACCAGCGATATCGTCGACTCGCACCAGCGCTCCCCCCGGTAGGGTGTTTATGGGCATGCCACAGGTTGCATCCAGCACGGGGTCGGTGCTTAGCTTTACTACGGTGTCACCAGGGCCAGAATTACTGCAGCCCACGATCAGTAATGCAGGCAAGAGCAGCGCTGCGCTGCGCGTGAGTAACGGTTTCAGGTTCCGCATGGCTTGGTGTCCGTCAATGGGTTAGGTAGCTCATCAAGCTACTAGACTATTGCTCGCAACGGCATGTTTGAGCTGTGTGCGTTTACGCGGTGGTCAGAAGCGCCGCTGCTTAAGTAATGCCGAGCCCGACAGGGGTGAATTGGAATCATTTGATAAGAATCCTCGCCCTTCGGGCCTCGCTCACTTTGTTCGCTCCGTCTTGATTGCTGGCGCAATCAATCGAAGCTGTGAGCTTTGCCTTCGGAGTCCGCCGGCGTATCTAAGGCGCAGAGGGCGTAAGGGGGAGGTTGCGAACTTTCGTTAAGTTGTCTGCTGCGGCTGCAGCCTGGGTGTGACCGCAAGTGCCAATAAAAACCCCCATTTCGCTGGGTTTCTCTAGTTCTATTAAGCAGACTTTAAGCCTTACGACGAATTCAACCTAAAAGACCTAAGCCAGACCCAAACAGACGAGTGCCCGGTATCTGTCAGGTGATACTCTAGGGGCTAAAGGTCTCATTTGTAGGGCTCTGCACCAGCGTCCGGAAAGATCTCAGCGTTCTCACCCCGTGCAATTAGGGTGTCTGGCTGATGGCGTCCGTCTGTTAGCGTGGCTGGTGTCGCAATCGACCGAGCGGTAAGCACTTAATCTAGACTGTGTATAATGATGATAAGAGAAATGTTCCAAACTATTTTTGTGTTGACGGCGCTCAGCGGTATTGTTTTCACAGCGTATGCGGATGACACTGGCAGAGACTTGTATGATGAGTTTTGTCAGCGTTGTCATGGCGATGACAAGGAAGGTGTTGCCAACTACAAAGGCGACCTTGCAGATTTTGTTGATCGCATGAATGGCAACACACAGAACATGCCCGATTTCACCGATTTTTTTTACGACGATGAAGTCGTCGCCTTGCATGAGTATCTGACGCAAGCAGAGTAACACTGCAATCCATCGGAGCAAGCAATGAAAGAACTGGTTCGGCAACTTGTTGATAACGAACTTTCCCGCCGAGACTTTGGTACGGCGATGTTGGCTTTGGGTTTTAGTACCGCAGCTTCCAACTCACTGGCAGACTCTATTGCCAGTGCAGCAGAGGGCGAAGAACCAAACAGCTATGAGTTTACCGGCAACGGCGGTGAGATTATTGCCGAGTGCCTCATAGCGGCCGGTGTTGAATATATCTTCGACGTTAACTCAACTGGTCAGACGACCTTCTATGATGCTGTCGGCCAGCGCCCGGAACTCAAATTGATCGTTGGTTTGCAGGAAGGGCAGGCAACCAGTATGGCTCATGGCTATGAGCTGGCCAGCGGCAAGGTCGCCGCGTTGTTTATGCCCAGCATCGGCATGCCGAATACCCTGTGTAATCTCTATAACGCCTGGAAGGACCGCTCCTCTTTGGTGGTTTTTTCTGATGGCCAGCAAAGTAAGCAAGTTGGTCGCGATGGCTTTCAGCAGGTTGAGAACTGGCTCGAGATGACGGACCAGTTCACGAAGTGGCAGTGGCAGGTTAATCACGCCGACAGAATTGCCGAGATGACTCGTCGCGCTATAAAAGTAGCTGCAACCCAGCCGGGTGGGCCGTCCTATGTGAAGATTCCTCGCGATTTACTCGAGCAGAAGAACGTTACGCAGACAATCTATTCTCAGGAATACTTTAATGTTCCGGTAAACATGGAGCCGCGCTCAGAACTAATAGAGGAAGCTGCCGAGCTTCTGTTGAACGCGAAGAAACCCATGATTAACGCCGGTCCTGAAATCACCCGTGCCGGCGCAGCACCCGAGGTATTGGAGCTTGCGGAGTTGTTGGGTATTCCTTTTTCTCAGGGTTACAGCGTTTATGGTGACGTGCCGTTCCAGCATCCGCTGTTTCAGGGTTTTGCCGGAATGGGGTTTCCACGAGGTGTGCGACGCACCGATGTGTATTTGAATCTCGGGGCGATGATGCCGGACGAAGGTCTAATAACACAGCCAATCAAGGACACCACAACGTTAATTGATGCTCGGGTTGAATATGAGAAAATCGGCAATCGTTTTCGCACGGATGTTGTTATTACTGCCGGCATGAAAGAAACAACGGCTGCTTTGCTGGATGCCGTAAAGTCGAAAGCGACCGAAGCTCAGCTTGAAGCATTGCGGGCACCTCGTATGGAAAAGGCAATGCAGGACTACGAGAAGAACAAGGCCCGCGATCGTAAGCGTGCGGCTGCCGATTGGAACTCGAGTCCGATATCTGCCGAACGGCTTTGCTATGAGATGGATCAGTTGCTCGATGAGAACGCGATAGTGGTTGTTGAAACCGGTGGTCGTGACCCACAACGCTGGATGGATTTCTCTCCCGGTAAGAAAGACATTATTGGTCCTACAACCGGCTATGCGTTGGGCTGGGGTATCGGTGCTGCACTGGGCGTGAAGATTGCCCAGCCGGATAGGCAGGTTATAGCGATGGTGGGTGATGGTGCAATGCTGTTCGGGCAGATCGAAGCCTTGTGGACCGCCGCCCGTTACGAGATACCGGTCATTTTGGTGGTGTTCAATAATCACAGCTATGACGGCGAGCGCGGTCGTATTCAGCTGTTCTCGCAGTTGGCGCGTGAGAACAAAGAAGCCTGGAAAGACATGTCCTGCTATCTGGGTAACCCCGATATCAACTACGTTGATATCGCAAAGGGCTTTGAGATCGATGGCGCGAAGCTCGACAAGCCTTCTCAAATTACTAAAGTCATGAAGCGGGCTATCGCAGCAACCCGCGAAGGGCGCCCCTATATGATTGATGCCTCTATTTTGCGACGGGGTCCCGGTGCGGAATCGACCTGGCATCCGGATATCTCTATCGCCCGAGACCGTAAGCTTAAAGTGTAGTTGTGGGTTCTCGCTCAGTGTCTGCTGCGGTTGCAGCCTGGGTGTGACCGCAAGTGCCAATAAAAACCCAGCACTGGGCTGGGCTTTCTGAATCATTGTCAGGCTGACTTAAGCTGGCTTACGTCGCATCCAACCGAGCAGACCTAAGCCTGAACCGAACAGCCAGAGG
>JABIQA010000164.1 GCA_018699155.1 Chromatiales bacterium | reverse complement strand
CCAGGAACGCCTGACTGTGAACCATATGGTTTTGATGCCACCAGCGGGGTTATCACTTCGCGAACATGCCCTCGAAAATCATACGGCAGCCAAACGACAATGGCTTCACTTAAAGATGTCACGATTGATTCGGTTTATATTCCGAGCTTAACGGGGAAACCTAACGCTCAAGAAGGCCCTAACTCAATCAATCGGCTTTTCTCACTTGGAATCCAACAAGACATTTTTTGCGAGTTTAATGAGACCGGCGAGTTGCAAGCGATAGACCCACCAACCGACTTTGAATTCGGCGACTTTACCTTCACGAACTTCAATATTTTCGTCAACCCATTGAACGAAAGCTATCTCTACTCTGAGTCGTCAAAGCCAGGGAGTAATTCGTCCGTCCCTACCTTCACCTGGGAGCCGATCCGGTTCTGCACACCAGCGGCTGATGCTAATGATGGGGAAAGCTGCTCGAAGACAGTTTCCGGCAGTAAGACAACTTGGCCCGGCGCTGTAAAAGTATACAAATTCACAGCGGATGATCCTTCATTTTTCTACTATGCCTGCGCGCAGGAGAATCCACTGGATGCGAGTGGATGTTGGAACTCGAAGGGTGTTGGCACTGGCACGACCACTGGTCCTAATGCCAACGTTACAATTAACAATATTTTGTACTCATCAACTGACACTAACGGAACAAGCGAACTGGGCGCTCAGTCCTCTCCTTTCCTCGGTAATGTTGTAAACCCTTATACACCACCACCAACACCTTAAGTGCTGGTACTGTGAAAACCCTTTGCCCCGCAACGATGCAAGGGTCGCTAAATGACTGGTTTAATGGCGCGCTCATAGACTCCAGGCGCCCATCCGAGCTGCCCACAGCAGCGGCCCAATACTGCTGAACGCTTGTAACTCGGCGACAACAGCACCACAATACGCCACCTTCCGGGCCTGCACTCAGAGCCTGATCCATCGTCGCTGCGGCGACACAGATTCCCAAAGGGGTTTGGCATGAAAACAATTATGGTATGCCTGAAGCGCGTTGTGGATTACAACGTTCGCATTAGGGTCAAACCAGACGGTTCCGGCGTTGTTACCGACGGTCTAAAAATGAGCATCAACCCGTTCGATGAAATCGCACTGGAAGAAGCCCTGCGCATCAAAGAGCGCGGCGAAGCTGAATCAGTTGTGGTTGTTAGCATCGGCCCGGGCGACTGCCAACAGCAGTTGCGCACAGGCCTCGCCATGGGTGCCGACCGCGCAGTGCTGATTGAATGCGACACCGACATTTCACCTTTAATTGCCGCCAAAGTTCTGCTCAAGCAGGTCGAGAAAGAACAACCCGGTCTGGTACTGCTCGGCAAACAGGCCATTGATGACGATTGCAACCAAACCGGTCAGATGCTGGCAACCCTGTGGCAACGTCCGCAGGCAACCTTCGCATCGAAGCTGGAAATCGCGGGCTCCGTCGCAACGGTAACCCGCGAAGTTGATGCCGGTCTGGAAATTATCGAGGTGGATCTGCCGGCCGTTGTTACCAGCGACCTGCGCCTCAACGAGCCCCGCTACGTCAAACTACCGGACATCATGAAAGCCAAGAAAAAGCCAATGGAAACCATCGCCATCGCTGATTTTGGTGTCGACCTTGGCAGCCAGCTTACCGCCAGCAAATGGGAAGCCCCTGCAGAACGATCAAAAGGCATTAGGGTTAAAGACGTTGATGCTCTGATCAGCGCGCTTAAAGAAAAAGAACTGGTGTAAGGAACTGACATGAGCCACGTATTAATTATTGCAGAACATGACGGCAGCCAGCTAAACGCCAGCACCGCCAAAACCGTCAACTGCGCCGCAGGCATTGATGGCGCAACCATTACTATCGCAGTACTCGGATCCGGTATTGACAGCGTAGCCACCCAGGCCGCCGCCATCGCGGGAGTGAGCAAAGTAATTACTGTTGACCGCAGCGAAAATGCGCAGCCGCTAACCGCTAACTTTGCGCCGCAGATTGCTGAACTTGCAGCTGCCTACGACTGTATTTTCGGCCCTTCCACCACCTTCGGCAAAGACCTGATGCCCGCTGTTGCAGCACTGCTTGATACCGAACAGGTCAGCGACATTATGGAGGTCACCGGCCCACGCTCGTTCAAACGCCCGGTCTATGCAGGCAATGCTATTCTGAACGTGGATGTCGCGGACGGTGCCAAAATTGTGGCCACAGTTCGCACGGCCTCTTACAAAGCAGCGTCTGACGGCGGCAGCGCAAGCGTCGAAGCAGCTGCGAGTCTATCGGCCGTACTTCCCGACCACAGCCGCTACATCGAGCTGCAAAGTGAAGCCGGCGAACGTCCTGATCTTCAGACGGCCAAGCTGGTTATTTCGGGTGGTCGTGGTGTGGGCAGCAAAGAGAATTTTGACATCGTTTACAAGTTGGCAGACAAGCTCGGCGCGGGTGTCGGTGCATCACGAGCTGCCGTTGATGCGGGCTATGTCTCCAATGATATGCAGGTGGGTCAGACCGGCAAAATCATTGCACCGGATCTGTACATGGCTTTTGGTATCTCTGGTGCCATTCAGCACCTAACCGGCATCAAAGACGCGGGCACGATTGTGGCCATTAACAAAGACCCAGAAGCAGCGATCTTTGAAATTGCTGACATTGGTTTGGTGGGCGATCTGTTTGAGATTATTCCTGAGCTCGAACAGAAACTCTGAAGCCAAATCGAGATAAGAAAAAGGCCGCTATCGTGTTCCACGGTAGCGGCCTTTCTTGTAGCTCTGCAATAGCATTAATGCTCTAGCTATAGACAATACCACTGCGATTAACGATACCAATAAAGCCTTCGAGGAAAACGCCAGCCCAGATCATGAACACCCATACCCGCACCTGTGACAAGCTTTTGCGCTGCGCTGCATTCTCTTCGTCGGTGGGGACTTCACCTGCACGACACTTCATCAGCACGGAGAAAAACGGGCCGATTTTGCCTCGAACCATAATTCCGCAGAACACGAGGAATGCAAAAATTATGAGCTTAGCCGCAACCCAGCGGTACTCATTAAGGTCATTGCTGTCCCAATGCAGCCATACCGAAATTGGAATGCCTATAACCACGGCATAACGAATAAACATGTCGAACTTAGCAACCAGGGGATACACCTTTGAGCCATGACGAAAGTGCAGATACATCACGCAAAAAAGCCATACAGGCCCCAATGAAAGAATGCCTATCCACTGATACCACTCATGTGGCACGCCGATAAAGGCAGTAAGAATACCGCCAACGGTGAGCATCAGAGTCATGCATATACGCGGAATCTGATCCAGATCGAGCATAATCTTTGCTGAGATAGCACGTGATTCAGGTGAAATATCGGGCTTCACCACAAACTTGCTGGCATAAAACACACCCAGATCACCACCCAGCCAGTACACGAATAGCAGCACGTGAATAATCACCATTATTTGGTGCCCAGTGCCGCCTTGCAATTGAAATAAGCTATCCAATGTCTATTACCCCCTTAAGATTGGTAACGCCAGTTATGCAGTCTGGTTCACTGCAGTTTCAGCGTTGCTCACGGTAAACTCGCCGGGACCTT
>JABIQA010000097.1 GCA_018699155.1 Chromatiales bacterium | reverse complement strand
TATTGATAATGATTATCATTTGCAATAGATTACAGCCCTGCCGAGTTATCGGCAAGCCTGCTAACCCTCTATTGCGAAGCCAAACTCATGAAGAACTCCATTTCGTCCACCCGATCCGCTATCGCGGCCCTCGTATTCACGGCATTGTTTAGCCACCACTCTCAGTCGGAGATCACAGAAAAAGCTGAAACCGAAACACCTAATGCACAACGAGAGATTGAGGTACTCACCATTATTGGTGCCAGTAAAACGATCAATGACGTTGCCGGATCAGCGTATCGTATCGACAACGAACGTCTTCAGGAATTCGAGTATGCCGATATCAACCGTATTCTTCGCGATGTACCCGGACTTTACCTGCAGGAAGAAGACGGTTTCGGGCAGCGCCCGAATATTGGCATCCGTGGCTCCGGCAGTGATCGCAGCAGCCGCATTGCATTATTAGAAGACGGTGTATTAATTGCTCCGGCACCCTATTCTGCGCCTTCCGCATATTACTTCCCCACAGCAAAACGCATGCAGTCGATTGAAGTTGTTAAGGGGCCAGCCGCTATTGAGGTGGGGCCACGCACAACCGGCGGTGCTGTCAATATGCGCTCAACCCCACTGCCTGAAGATTTCTCAGGCTATATCAGTGCCATGGCCGGCACTGATGAATCCAGCGATATATACGCACGGGTTGGCGGTAAAACAGGAGCCTTTAGCTTTCTGGTCGAAACTGTTCAACAGGATTTTGACGGCTTTAAGAATCTCAGTATTAATGATGAGAAACAAAGCACCGGATTCACCACAGAGGACTACGTCGTTAAACTCGGTCTCGAGTCAGAAAAATCGGCTGCGCTGTATCAAGCCCTGGTTCTGAAGCTGGTCAAAACCAAACACGACGGTGATGAAACCTATCTCGGGCTTACCGAAGAAGATTTTGCTAAGGACCCTTACAAGCGTTATACAGCATCACAACTAGACAACATCAAAACCGATTACAAACAGGCCCAGTTAACTTATCTTCTCGAGAACTATGAAGGCACCTGGGATTTTAGTGCCACTATGTACAACAACGAGTTCGACCGAAACTGGTTCAAGCTGAAGAGCGTTAATGGCATTAGTCTTAGCAAGTTACTTGTCGACCCAAGCACCTACAACACCGAAATGAGTTATCTGCGCGGTGCTGATAGTCCAGATGATGCACTGGTCAACCGCAACAACGCCCGTACTTATTACTCGCGTGGTATCCAGATGCAGCTGGGGAATAATTTCGAATGGGAGAAGGTATCAATGCGCTCAGTTTTAGGTATGAGGTTGCATCAAGATGAAGAAGATCGCCTGCAGGATGATGACAAATTCCGCATGGAAAATGGCGTCATGGTTATAAGCTCTGATGGTGCTCCCGGCTCCGCCACTAATCGCGTGAGTGATGCTAAAGCCAACTCTATTTTTTGGACGGGCAACATCGGCATTGGCAAGTGGGTATTTGAACCCGGTATTCGTTATGAAAAAATAAAAATGACTCGTAATGATTACAGCACCGCTGACCCGGACCGGGTCGATGGCCCGACCAGGGTCAGAAAAACTGATATCGATGTTGTTATTCCCGGCCTCGGTGTGCTCTACGCTGTAAATGATGATTGGTCGCTGCTCGGCAGTGTTACCAAAGGCTATAACCCACCCTCACCAGGCAGCAATTCTGACGAAGAAACCAGCATCAATTATGAAGCCGGTACACGCTACCTAAAAGGGGCAGCAAGCCTGAGCGCTATAGGCTTCTACAATGACTATGACAATATCGTTGGCACAGTCACGGAATCCACTGGTGGGGGAGGTGAAATTGGCGATCAATACGATGGCGGCAAAGCAAAGGTCGCTGGCCTTGAATTCACTAGCGGCTATACTGCCAACAACGCAGGGCCAGTTAGCTTCCCATTGTTACTCACTTACACATGGACACCGGTCGCAGAGTTCCGCAACAGCTTCGACAGTGATTACTCTCCATGGGGCGATGTTAAGTCCGGCGATAAACTGCCGTATATACCAGAGAACCTTCTGCAGTTATCGGCTGGCGCAGTTGGGAACAAATGGGAATCATTCGTCAATGTGAACTACACCGACAAAGTCAGAACAGCTGCGGGTCAGGGCAGCATTCTTGCCAACGAGAAAGTTGAATCCTATGTCGTTGTCGATCTTGCTGGCAAATACTTCTTCACAGAAAGCATTGCAGCAATCGGCCGTATCGATAACCTACTAGACAATGATTACCTTACATCACGCAGCCCCTCTGGTTTACGCCCGGGTAAACCACGACAGGTACTTGTTGGTGTTCAGATGAGCTTCTGATTCTTATTAGCACAATAAAAAGGGCGTGTTGCCATTACGGAAACACGCCCTTTTTTATTTCTTATGCAACGATATGAGGCCAGCTGTTATTAAAACTTCACGGTCCAATCAACCGAGAGCTCATCAATACCGACCCCGACACTCAGCCCGCCATCGTGCTTGCTCAACAAGGTTGAGCCCAGCTTGCTCGCAATAGAAGACTGCGTGGCAAACCAACCACTCAGCTCCGCACGAAACTTGCGATCATGGGTCGCAATAAACCGTCTGCCGCGAGCCTCTGCGGTATTAAATAGTTCACTCACTCCCACAACGACAATACCATCGCCTGAAGCCGCTAACCAAGGTGCACCCGCTGCCAACAAGCTGCTGTATTCCTCAACTGCAGCCGAACTCAACTCAACCTGAGGAACTGCGCCAACATTTGCCGGTTCCGCAGCACCACTCAATTGGGGTGCCAGCAACGCCGAAGCCATAAGGCTCATGCAAGCTAAGTAACTGTATGTAGAACCTTTGCTGTGTCCGTCGATGGCCATCCAACACCTCCGCATATGCCTGCCAGCCTTTCGCGCACAGGTATTCTATATAGTGCTCGTTCAGAAACTATGACGGCGTTCTCAGTTTGGTCATCACGCACAAAAGTCTTTTCGGGATTATGCCAAGAACGTTGATAGCACAGGTCGAAATCCGTTTGCTTGCACCAATATTATGACTATCAGTGAAGTTACGGTTACAGCGGTACCCGTTCCGGCAGCGGTCTGGTTATTTGGCTCGGCGCTAATAGGTTTAACCGGACTGAGACGAACGCGAAAGCTGACAGCCTGATCCCGCATCAGGTTTTATTTCGCTAAATAAAAAAAGGCAGCCAATGGCTGCCGTTTCTGCTTTCTGATGATCCTAAAAGAGCTACCCCTTCAAACCCCAGCCAGCGCTTTATCCAGCGCTTCAATCAGGTCTTCAACGTCTTCCAGACCTACCGACAAACGCACCAGGCCATCCAGAATACCGACGCGCTTGCGCTCAGTCTCTTCGACATCAGAGTGAGTCATCGTGACCGGATGGGTAATCAATGATTCAACCGACCCGAGGTTCTCAGCAAGGCTCCACAACTCAATGTTATCCATCAGTTGCTTTCCAGCCGTTAGACCTCCTTTAACCTCAAACCAGATCATCGCACCAAAACCGTCAGCCTGACTGCAAGCCAGCTCATACTGCGGGAATGATTTAAGTCCTGGGTATGAGACCTGCTCAACCTTGTCATGCGATTCAAGAAACTCAGCAACAGCCATCGCATTTTGCGATTGACGGTCGACACGCACCGACAGCGTCTTAATGCCCTGCAAAGTATAAAACGCCACCTGTGGCGACATAATCGTGCCAGTGGCATTCATGATGAAGCGAACCTTATCGGCTAACTCATGAGTGGCCGAGACAACCGCACCACCAACAGTGGCATTGTGACCATCGAAATACTTAGTGGTGCTATGAACAACGATATCTGCATTTAGCTCTAGCGGACGCTGGTAATAGGGCGTCAAAAAGGTGTTATCCACGGCGTGCGGAATACCAAACTCACGGGCCACTTCAGAGACAGCCGCAATATCCGTGAGCTTCAACGTTGGGTTTGCAGGTGTTTCAGTAATAATGAGACGCGTATTGTCTTTTACCGCTGCGCGCACCGCAGCAGCATCGGAGGTATCAACAAAGCTAAATTCAACACCGAAGCGAGAGTAAATTTTTGTGCTCAGACGATAGGTACCGCCATAAACAACGTCCGAAACAATGGCATGATCGCCGGCATTTAAAAACGCCATCATCACTGCATTGATTGCTGACATGCCCGTACCAAAACAAGAACAATCTGCCCCGCCTTCGAGTGCTGTCAGCTTATTTTCCAAAACCCGCACTGTCGGGTTGCCCGAGCGGGAATAGGAATAACCTTTATCCAAATACTCATCAACTGAGTTCTGAACAAAGGTTGTACTTTGATAAATAGGGGTCAGTATTGACCCGGTTATCGGATCCGGCTCCACGCCCTCGTGGATCTGCCTGGTTGTAAATCGCATGATGCTTCCTTCTTTAGCATAGAGGCACAGTTTAACCTGATTAACCGCCGACCGCGCTGCCGTTACTTACGCCGAACAGCCGCATTCAGGCGGCTGCCGAGCATTCTTTTTCAAAATTTGCGAGCACCGAGCTTAGCAGCCGTCTTCGGACCAGAGTCAATCAAATAACACTCACTGTTGAGCCGCCGCAAACTGCTCTGTTGACAGCGCCATCATCGTTGCGCCACCGCTGCGAATCGTCGCTGCGTGCGCAGCCGCTCGCGGCAACGACTGTTCCGCATAAAACTTAGCCGTCAAAACCTTAGCCTGCATAAAATCTTTATCTGTTGTGCCTGAAGCCAAACGCTCACTCGCAATTACTGCAGCACGCGCCATCTGCCAGCCACCGACCACAATACCGGCCTGCATTAACAAGTGATAAGACACGGCACCTGCGGTATCGCGATCATGTCCTGCATTTTCCAGCAGCCAAGTTACCGAGCCGCGCAAGCCCGCCAATGCCTCTTTAAAACTGATTGCACTAACCGCAAGCTCCGCATTCGACTCAAGCTGCGGAATGACGGCTGACATCTCTTCAATAAATGCGGTCATTGCTGCACCGCCGTCACGCAAAATTTTGCGGCCTGCCAGATCCAGCGCCTGAATACCGGTGGTACCTTCATAGATGGTTGTAATGCGTGCATCACGAAAGTGCTGGGCCGCCCCGGTTTCTTCAACGTAACCTGCACCGCCATGCACCTGAATACCCACAGAAGTGAGCTCCTGAGATGTCTCGGTAGACCAGCCCTTAACGATTGGCGTAAGCAGCTCAACCATGGCGGCACTGTGCTCTTTAACTTCAGCATCTGCAGACTTCTCAGCCTTATCCAGATGGCTGGCAGCGTAGTAGGCAACCGCGCGCATCGCTTCGATTTCTGACTTCATCCGCATCAACATACGCCGAACATCCGGATGCTGAATAATGGCAACACCGCCCTGAATGCGATCGTTGGCGTGAAACAGAGCCTGCTGATAAGCACGTTCAGAGATAGAAACGCCCTCGAGCCCCACATTCAAGCGCGCACGATTCATCATCGCGAACATACTGATGAGACCTTTGTTCTCTTCACCAACCAGATAACCTTCAGAAGCCTGGAAGCCCAACACGCAGGTGGGGCTGCCATGAATACCCAGTTTGTGTTCAATCGATACCGTTTCAACATCATTAAAATCAGCCGGATTACCATCGGCATCGAGCTTAAACTTCGGCACTAAGAACAAGGACAATCCTTTAACGCCCTCTGGCGCACCCTTGATACGGGCCAACACCAAATGAATGATGTTATCAGTCATGTCATGATCACCCCAGGTGATAAATATTTTCTGACCGGTAATACGGAAGCTCTCGCCATCGCGTTCAGCGTACGAGCGTATTACCGATAAATCAGAGCCGGCCTGAGGCTCAGTAAGATTCATCGTGCCGGTCCACTCGCCACTGATCATCTTCGGCAGATAGGCAGAACACAGTTCTTTGCTGCCATAAGACTCAATCGCGTGAATCCCACCCTGGGTGAGCATCGGGCACAAAGACCAAGCCAAATTAGCGGACTGCAGCATTTCTTCAACCGCCATACCCACTAACATTGGCTGCCCCATGCCATCGTATTCGGGATCAAATGACAGTGCTGACCAACCACCCTCAACATACTGTTGATAGGCAGATTTAAACTCATCGGGCACCACAACCTGCCCGTCAACCAGCTTGGCGCCAACGGTATCGCCAATGACATTGGTAGGCGCGACGACGTCATTTGCCAGCTGAGCAGCACCTTCCAACATGGCCTCAACCATATCGGGTGTTGCCTCTTCATACGCAGGCAATGCGGCGACTTCCGACATATCGGCAAGCTCATTAATCGCAAACAACATATCCCTAACCGGGGCGCGAAACTCAGACATCAGTTCTGTCTCTCCTAAAACGAATTCGGGTAATACCGGCCACCGCGAGGCCACATCAACGGCTTGCCCGGGAATGCGCAGCGCAAAAACGGGAGCGTGGCGGGGCAACCGGGCGAGTATTCTAACAACATCATGGGCTT
>JABIQA010000077.1 GCA_018699155.1 Chromatiales bacterium | reverse complement strand
CAGATCATGTCGGCGGCCAGCAGGGTTGCCAATGCCACCACCAGAATGGCGGTGATCAATGCGACGCCCCGTTGGCGTTGTGGCAGCCGGGTAGTTCTCATCCAGCCACCTCAATGAGGCGTTCGATCTCGCCGCTATTCTTTAAGGTAAGGCGCAAGCGAATAGCTCGCGGCCATTCTTCGGCAGTGCTGCCGGGCTGAATAGGCGGCCATTGAGCCTGCCATTGGTCGGCGTAATCGAGGTACTCAAATTCGATATTTTCGACATTGTCCAACAGGTCGGCTTTGATCGGCTCAAGGCTAAGCGTGCGATCAAGGACTGGCCAGTATTCCCGAATAAGAGTGGTGTCTTCAAGGCGGTATTGCACACGCTGAACACTGCTGCGGGGAATGCCGGCGGGGTTTCGCCAGCCTTCGCGGCTGAAGCGAATCAGGTAATCGCCCTGATTGTTAGCGAGCAGTGCGGCTTCATAACCACGCCCCAGTTCATCACGCACGCCTCGTGGGTGCATCTGATACAGGTCAGTCGTTAGAAAGCGGATCGCTCGCTGTAGATTGTTGAGTTCATTCAGGCTCCGAGTTGCGCGGGTGCTTTGGTCAATAATCGCATTGAGCCCCGCAGTGGCAGCTAAGCCGATAATCGCAAAGATAGCCATTGCGACCAACAACTCCAGCAGAGTAAATCCGCGTTGTTGATTCACTCGCTAGTGCCCTCCAGCGAATCATCTGCGGCGCCTGAGGCCCCGGTGCCCGGCATTAGCGGGCCTTTAGCCCTTTCAATAATCTGACCGCGGAAACCTGCAGCCGTGGCGACAATAGAATCTGGGTTGTCAGCCGGGTACACCGCCACATCAATACGGCGAAGGTTCTCAATTGGCGTTTCGGAAATGTTAATGGTGTAGCCCCAGTTGATGCCCCCCATTTCGATATTATCTTTGGTTTCGCGTGGTGCTGGAAACTCATTTTTAAGCCGGATTTCGGTGATGCGATTCATCGCCACCCAGGTGCCAAGAGTTTTTTGCTGCAGGTATATGCTTGAGCCCAGCATTTGGTTTACCTGCATAAAGACGGCACTAAGACCCAGCGCGACTATCGCCATTGCGACCAGAACCTCCAGTAGCGTAAAACCTTGTTGCTTCTGCTGCTTAAGAGTCATCGCTGGAGGCATCTGAAGTGATGGTTCTCGTGCCGTCGACAGAAACGCTCAATAAATAACCGTCGGTTTCAAAATCGGAACGGAAGCGAACGTTGAACGGCGTGATCTCACCGCTGGACAATATATATATTTGCGGCTCATAGGTGTCGTCACCGTCGGTGCGACGCAGATCCGAATCGGCAAGTACAATTTCGCGGTCTTCAATGAACAGGTCGAGAGCTAAATCGTTTTCGAGGCCGCGGAGACGAAACATATCGTCATCATCCATCCGCACCCAAATGCCTTGGCCCGGATCCAATACTGAAAACTCATAGCTGGCACGATAAAAGCGCAGCCCCATTTCCTGACCGTGAATCATTGCCTCATCTGCGGCCAGTTCAACCAGCGCCGATAACCGTTGGGCATTTTTTTCAGGGCGCGTATCGGCTGTGTTGATATTGATAGCCGCTATCGACACCATGATGCCGATAATTACCACCACGACCAGTATCTCCAGCAGCGAGAAACCCTTTTGGTGACGGTAGGGCATGTGATCGGTGTTAATACCCATCGCTGATGGCAGTGTTGGGCGGATCACTGGGTTTAGTTATCCGAAGTCCAGTTGCCAAGGTCGGCATCAGGGCCTTCACCGCCGGGCTGACCGTCGCGCCCTAGTGAGTAGATGTCAATCGGCCCATTGTTGCCTGGCTGCAGATACAGGTACGGACGGCTCCATGGGTCTTTTGGAATCCGATTCAGGTAGCCGCCTTCAGGCCACTTTGCAGAAGGGTCGCTAGGTCTTGTTACCAATGCTTCAAGGCCGTCCTCTGTACTCGGATACCGAAAGTTATCGAGTTTGTAGAGACTCAGTGAGCTTTCGATGGCGCGGATGTCCTGACGGGCAGCGACTAACTGTGCGTCATCAATTCGGTTTATAACGCTGGGCGCAATCAATGCAGCCAGAATGCCCAGAATAACCACGACCACCATGATCTCTATCAGGGTAAAGCCGCGTTGACCTGAAGCATGGATGCTCTTCGTCATATGACGCAAGGAAGGATTAACGGAATAGCCGTGTAAGAGTGTCATGGTGAATTGAAATCCTTTCGCAATGTTTAATGAGCAGAGTCTGTCTGATAAAGCGCCAATGTGGAATGTGCCGTTAAAAATAGGCGCTTTAAATCGCCTTTAGTATAGCAATTGATTTGCCTGTGAGTTTCTAAAATCCGGTATCTTGAGGGGCTTAAGTTACATATACTTGACCGCAGCAGAGAAGTAACAGCTGGCAGGGCAGCAATGCTGCTTATTCAGATGTTGCTTTGGGCCTTTATATGACCTCAGAGCAGTTTGTGCAGCAAAGGATAGATTTAGATGAGTAAGCCATTTGAACAGTTTTCCCTGAGTGGGGAGTTAGCATTGGTTACCGGAGCATCGCGCGGCATTGGGGCTGAAGTAGCCGATACTCTCGGTAGATCCGGTGCAAAGGTTATTGGCACGGCGACCAGTGAAGCTGGCGCAGAAGCGATTGCGGAGCGTTTTAGCCGCTTGGGTATTGAGGGCCAAGGCATCGTTATGGATGTTGCATCCGCTGAGTCTATCGATGCGGGTATCGCTGAAGTTATTCAGGAACATGGGGCTGTCGGTATTCTGGTGAATAACGCGGGAATCACCCGCGACAACTTGTTAATGCGCATGAAAGATGATGAGTGGAATGATGTCATTAACACCAATTTGACGGGTATGTTTTACGTGTGTAAGGCCAG
The DNA here is from genome assembly GCA_018699155.1 of Chromatiales bacterium. GTDB lineage: Bacteria > Pseudomonadota > Gammaproteobacteria > Steroidobacterales > JABIQA01. Next base: position 4,041 of record JABIQA010000077.1, on the reverse strand, counting down.
CCTGAGAGGCATGATGAAGGCACGTTCCGGCCGGGTAATTAATATCGCTTCGGTGGTTGGTGTTATGGGTAACGCCGGTCAGACTAATTACGCTGCCGCGAAGGCCGGTATGATTGGCTTCAGCAAGTCTATGGCGCGTGAGGTCGGATCAAGGGGCATTACTGTTAATGTGATTGCTCCTGGCTTTATTCAGACAGCAATGACGGACGCTTTGGCTGAGGATGTTAAATCGGCTTTGCAATCGCGGATTGCGCTGCAGAAGTTGGGTCAGGCCGAGGATATTGCGAATGCGGTTTTATTCCTGGCATCGCCCGCAGGAAGCTATATTACGGGCGAAACACTGCATGTTAACGGCGGAATGCACATGGTGTAAGATTCTCCGCCGCGGTACTTTCCCCGTTGTGATTTTTATAATCCAAGTTAAATCAATTACTTAAAGGTTAGGTCGGGTTTGGCGTAGGTCTCCCGAGTTTTTTTTTGAAAACAGATAGCCAATGAGGGTTTCAACCTTAGTGTGCGTGCCTTAAACTACGCACGAATTTTAACCCACCTGATTGGTTTACTAACTAACAACGACAGTCGTTGAAAAGGACGATTCAAGCATGAGCAACATTGAAGAGCAGGTAAAGAAAATCGTGGCCGAGCAGCTCGGCGTTAAAGAAGACAGTATAAAACTTGAGTCTTCTTTTGTAGATGACTTGGGGGCTGACTCTCTGGATACTGTTGAGCTGGTTATGGCTCTGGAAGAAGAGTTTGAAACTGAAATTCCCGATGACCAGGCTGAAAAGATTACAACTGTTCAGCAGGCCGTCGATCACATCAAAGGCGCTTCTTGATCTTTGAGAACCAAAACGCTGCTTCTGCAGCGTTTTGCTTTTAGCGGAAAACTCAATATGACTGCGCGGCGAGTTGTTGTAACCGGCTGTGGTGTCATCTCATCTGTTGGTAATGACGTTAAAACAGCATGGGATAACATTGTAAATGGCCGCAGTGGAATCGGTATGATTCCTGCTGAAGTTCTTGACATCACTAATTTTTCTACAAAGTTTGGTGGGTATATTCGTGATTTCGATATTGAAGAGCATATGCCGGCGAAAGATGCCCGTAAGCTTGATGAGTTTATTCACTTCGGTATTGCTGCATCGAATCAGGCTATTGCCGATTCGGGCTTAGAGGTAAGCGAAGAAAATGCTGATCGTATCGGTGTTGCTATGGGATCCGGTATTGGCGGTCTTGGTACCATCGAAACCAATCATGAAAAATACATGAAAGGCGGTCCGCGTAAGATTTCACCGTTCTTCGTGCCTGGCAGCATTATCAATATGATTTCCGGTCAGGTATCGATGATGCATAACATGCGCGGTCCGAACATTGCACTGGTTACCGCATGCACTACCTCAACTCACGCTATCGGCGTAGCCGCTCGTACCATTGCCTGGGGCGATGCGGATGTGATGGTAGCGGGTGGTGCTGAACACGCAATTACACCTTTGGGCCTTGGTGGTTTCGCCAGTTCACGCGCATTATCGAGTCGCAATGATGAGCCACAGCGGGCTAGCCGCCCGTGGGATGACGGTCGCGATGGATTTGTGTTGAGCGATGGTGCCGCAACGCTTGTGCTTGAAGAATATGAATTTGCAAAAGCTCGCGGTGCTAATATTGTTGCTGAGCTGGTGGGTTTTGGTATGAGTGGCGACGCTTTTCATATGACCGCTCCGCCCGAAGATGGCAACGGCGGTATGCGCAGCATGAAGGCGGCACTCAATGATGCAGGTCTCAATGTTACCGATATCGATTACATAAACGCTCACGGTACTTCCACGCCTTTGGGTGACCTGGCTGAAACTAAAGCTGTTAAAACCTTGTTTGGTGATCACGCCTATAAGCTTGCAGTAAGTTCGACTAAGTCGATGACGGGTCATATGCTCGGGGCTGCCGGTGCTATTGAAGCATTGTTCAGTGTTCTGGCTATTCGCGATCAGATTCTTCCGCCAACTATTAACCTGGAAAACCCAAGTGAAGGGTGTGATCTCGATTACGTCGCGAGTGGCGCACGTGAAGCAAAGGTAAGTGCTGTGTTGAGCAACTCTTTCGGCTTCGGCGGCACCAATGGCAGTCTGATTTTTAAGCGAATTGATGACTAGCTATTTAGTCAAAGGGCTGTTTCGCTGATTGGTTTTTTACAACTGTTTGTTTCGTTTGCCGATCGCCATGTTGTCGACCGGATATCCTTATAAAACCGCTGTTTTCCGGATGGTGCGCGTGGTTTTTCTGATTGGCCCTCTGCATTCTGCTAAGTCATTAGCTATCAGTATTACTGATGCAGATCAAAAAGGTTTCATTGCAAACCATGTCTGCTGATCAGCAATCCTCCCTAGTAATTAAATCGCTCGATGCAGTGCCCGATTTGCTGGCGTTGCACGCAAACTTTCCTGAGCGGTACCCCTTCTTGTTACAAAGTGCAGCCAGCGGCACAGCGCAGGGCCGTTACGATATTTTGTTCGGCTTTCCCGGAGAGACGCTTTGCCTCAACGGGGATGGTCGATTAATCGGCCCTGGCGCAGATGCAAACAGCGATTTCGTGAGTGCGTTGGATGCCTGGACAGTAGGGGTTTCTGAATCTGTTATAGAGCATTCAACGCCGCCGGCTGAACAGCTTCCATTTATCGGCGGCTGGTTTTTATATTTGTCCTATGAGCTGGCCGGTCAACTGGAGCGGAGATTGACCTTGCCCATCGAACCGGCGCAGCCGGTGGCAATGGCAACTCGTGTGCCGGCAGCTATTATTATTGATCATCAAACCAGTGGTTCTTTCGTCTTAAGCGAGCCCGGTTCGTCAGAGTGTATTGACACTATGTTAGCGGACATAGCATTGGTTTTGTCGCAGCCGCAGCCGCAGGGATCCCATACTGAGCACAGCAGTAAAGAAGAGGACCCGGAGCACTTTATTAGTGCTGTCGAGCAGGCGAAGCAGCATATCTCTGACGGGGATATCTATCAGGCTAACCTGTCGCGACAATGGCATGCACCTGCGCATGGAAAAAAGGCTTGGGAGCTCTATAGCCGCCTATGTACAGCTAATCCTGCGCCGTTTGCTGGTTTGGCAAGCTTTGGGGTCGGGCAGGGGCTGGATCAGCCTTTCTCAATAATTAGCTCATCGCCGGAACGTTTGGTGGCCGTGCGCGACGGTCAGGTGGATACCCGACCTATTGCCGGTACCCGACCACGTCATTCAGCTGCGCCGATGAGTGATGCAGAGTTGGCCGAGTTTCTCGGACACCCGAAAGAGCGCGCCGAACATATCATGCTTATCGATTTAGAGCGAAATGATCTGGGGCGCATCTGCAATGGCGGTAGTGTTCGGGTGAGTGAATTTATGGCAATCGAAAGTTACTCACACGTGCATCATCTTGTGTCAAATGTGGTGGGCGATTTGCGTAACGGTGTGAGCACAGGCGATATTATTCGTGCGGTTTTTCCGGGTGGCACAATTACCGGCTGCCCCAAAGTTCGTTGCATGCAAATTATCGCTGAACAGGAAGGTCGGCCTCGTGGCGCGTATACGGGGTCGATGGGGTACCTGAATATTGATGGCAGTTGTGATTTGAGCATTCTGATTCGCACTATGGTGCTTAAGGATGACCAGATAACTCTAGCTGCAGGCAGCGGTATCGTCGCTGACTCGGATCCACAGACTGAACTTAATGAAACCCGTGCCAAAGCAAAGGGCTTATTGCTTGCGATTAGCTAGTGATAGTCTCGTGCAGCTCAATACAAGGTAGAATTACAGCCCATGGATCAGTGGCTAATTAATGGTGATATCGCCGACAGCATTCCAGCGGGTGACCGCGGTCTAGCTTATGGCGACGGCTTGTTTGAAACCATTGCTGTGCGCGCTAACAAGACGCGTTTTTTACGCCAACATCTGGCCCGCTTAGAGCTTGGCTGTAAGCGACTAGGCTTAGCTTACCCCGGTGATGAGATTCTCGGTAAAGAGGTGCATCAGCTTGCAGCGGGCCGTCCGCATGCCGTAATTAAAAT
>JABIQA010000167.1 GCA_018699155.1 Chromatiales bacterium | reverse complement strand
GGTCTCTTGAATACAGACGTCATCGGCTTTCTGCCGCGGCAGAAAGCCGATGTCGTCTGTATTCAAGAGACCAAGGCCCAGGCTCACCAGCTTGATGCCGATGAGTTTCGGCCGCGCAATCACTATTGCTATTACGAGGATGCAGAGAAGAAGGGCTACAGTGGTGTGGCGATCTATTCTAGGCAGGAACCCGACGACGTTATCAATGGGTTTGGCTCCCCCGAGTTTGATGCAGAAGGCCGCCACATTGAGGCACGTTTTGGCGATCTGAGTGTCATTTCCGTGTATATGCCTTCCGGATCTTCGAGCGAGGAGCGGCAGCAGGCAAAATTTCGTTATCTGGACGAGTTCATGCACTACCTGCAGCACATTCGTGAGAATGGCCGCCGTTATGTCATCTGTGGCGACTGGAATATTGCGCACAAAGAAATCGATTTGAAGAACTGGCGAGGAAACCGCAAGAACTCAGGCTTTCTGCCCGAAGAGCGCGCCTGGCTGGATGCTGTTTTTGATCGTGAGGGCTTTGTGGATGCGTTTCGTGAAGTTAATCAAAAAGCCGATCAGTACACATGGTGGTCTAACCGCGGGCGTGCCTGGGACAACAACGTAGGCTGGCGTATTGATTATCAGGTCGTTTCGCCTGAGTTAAAGGGTGCGGCGACACGGGCTGTGATATATAAGAATAATCGTTTCTCAGATCACGCTCCTTTGATTATGGATTACAGCATTGACTGATAGCGCTAAGCTCCCGCAGCAAGAATCAGGCTGGCTGGCGGCACTGGCGGTATACCGCAACCCCAGAGTTGCGGCTATGTTGTTTTTGGGCTTTTCGGCGGGACTGCCATTTGCCTTAGTAGCTGGAACGTTAACGGCATGGCTGGCCAGCAGCAGCGCCAGCATGACTGACATTGGTATGTTCGCCTGGGTCGGCTTGTTGTATTCCCTTAAATTTCTCTGGGCGCCCCTCGTCGACCGACTGCCTATTCCGCTGCTGGGCCAGTTGCTTGGTCGTCGGCGCAGCTGGATGCTCCTGTCTCAGTTGGGCATAGCATTGCCGTTATACTTAATGGCCTCATCTGACCCTGCAGAGGGGCTTACGCGGATAGCATTGCTATCGGTTGCGGTGGCATTTTTCTCGGCCACCCAGGATATCGTTATCGATGCGTACCGTATCGAGGCCGTTCAACAGCATGTTCAGGGCGCAATGGCAGCGGCATATCAGCTCGGTTATCGTGTTGCTATGTTGGTGGCCGTTGCCGGCGCGTTGTATATCGCTGATCTCAGCAGCTGGGCATTGGCTTATCAAAGCATGGCGGTGCTAATGGCTGTCGGCATTGTGACGACGCTGTTTATTGCCGAGCCAAAGCATCACTCTCGTGCGATTGCCGTTGCGGGCCCGCTTGAATGGTTTGACGATGCGGTAATCGGGCCATTCCGCGAGTTTTTCGTGCGTCAGGGTCGCTCGGCCTTACTGATTATCGCCTTTATTGGCCTGTATCGTTTTAGTGATCTTGTTTTGGGTGTGATGGCTAATCCGTTCTATATTGATATCGGATTTTCGTTATCAGAAATTGCCACTATCACTAAAGTCTTCGGCTTTATCGTCACTATGGTAGGTGCGGCCCTCGGTGGTGTTTCAGTGGCATACTTTGGTGTTAATCGGCCGTTGATTTGGGGTGCCTTCATGCTGGCAATTACCAATTTATTTTTCGCCGGCATGGCGATGCATGGAGAGCCCGATCTTAGTTATTTGATGGTCACTATTAGTGCCGACAATTTTGCGGCGGGTTATACAGGTACTGTTTTCATCGCCTATCTTTCCGGCCTGACTAGTGCCGCTTATACCGCCACGCAGTACGCCTTGTTTTCTTCGATAATGAATTTTTTTGGCAAGTTGCTCAGTGGGTTTTCTGGGCAGATTGTTGCTGCAACAGACTGGACTGTGTTCTTTGTGTACGCGTCTTGTATGGGTATACCGGCAATTCTTTTGTCGTTCTGGGTTGTGCGTCGGAGCACATCAGGGGCTGAGTCTTGAAGATCTGGGATGTGGCAGCTAGCGCTCATCTGGCTGAAGGCAAGGCGCTGGGTTTTCAGCTGGGCAGTGGCGATTGGCCGCTTAAGGGTTTTGTCGTTCGCCACGACGGTGGTTGTCACGCATGGGTTAATTCATGCCCTCACGCAGGGCATTCCCTTAACTATGGTCCCAATGATTTTATGACGCCTGATGGGGGTTATATTCGTTGCCTATCGCACGGTGCAAAATTTGAGCCAGATACCGGTGCTTGCGTCGCAGGGCCCTGTCCGGGGCAGTCTCTGCAACGACTTGAGTGCCATGAAGACAGCGGCATTATCCGGGTTCGTGCCCCGGCTTCAGCGCGCGATTTGTAGCAGCGGGCTTTAGTTTGTTTCGATGGTAATGATGCTTAGCCAGTCTTCCGAAGGGTCATCCAGTTGTTCAATCAGGTTGAGTGAATCATCCAGAGTCCATGTAATGCGATTGGCCGCATCAGGGTTATCTTCGCAACTGATATCGACTGACCCAAGACAGTCATTTGGCGGAACGGCAGGGATGGTCTTTTGTGCTATCCACGCTCGATAGTCGAATTCTTCTATAGTGCCATCGTAATGCTGTATTTCGATGGTTGCATCATCCGGATCAGTCGCAACAACTTCAAATAACCCTATATTGTTGCATTGATACCATTTTCCAACTTCAGGTAGCGCTATCCCATGGGGTGCACCTCAACACTTTTGAACCTCTTAGCGGGCTCTCTTCGCACTGCGATGCGACTGCATCAGCAGTAAAATATTTATACGCCTAATGGTGTTATGGGTACAGGGCTATTGCTTGACGAAAACTTTTTCCCAAATATTGTGACCAAGTTTTACGCCACGGTGCTCAAAACGGGTTGCCGGTCTCCATGGAATTTCGCCTGCGCGTTCGCGCAGTTGCTGCTGTTGATTAAAAACGTCCTGAATGTGTTCGGCGTAAGCCGGCCAATCTGTTGCGACATGGAAAATTCCGCCGCTACGCAGCTTGCTGCTTAGTGTCGTAACAAATTCCGCTTGGACGATGCGGCGCTTGTGATGGCGTTTTTTGTGCCAAGGGTCGGGGAAAAACAGATTGATGCAATCGAAGCTGTCTGCAGGCAGCTGGTCTCTTAATACCTCAATAGCATCATGGCAAATGAGTTTAATATTACTGAGACCCTGCTCACTTGCTTCCAGCATGCAGCGTCCGACGCCAGGCTCATGCACTTCGATGCCGAGAAAATCATGTTCCGGATGTTTTCCTGCAGTTTCTACGAATGATGTGCCGGCGCCGAAGCCAATTTCCAAAGTGCGATAAACATCACGACTGAAGATTGAAGATAGATTGAGAGCTTCCGCTTGAAAGTTGATGCCGTACTGTTGCCACAGAGAATCAAAGGCGCGCTTTTGCGCTTCGGTCATGCGACCTGACCGCTGGACAAAGCTGCGTATAGGCCTTTTGTGGTATGAGTCGAATGCTTTTTTAGGAGGCATATTCAGGTTCAGTTTTAATTGCTGTGTTTGGCCTCAAAGGCGCGGCTGGCGATATTGATCATTTCCCAGGCGGCATCGCTATCGGCATAACCCCGGGACTCCATGCGACCTGGACCTTTATAGCGGGTAAACCAGAGTTCGATGATTTGTGTAACACCAGAGTATCGCTGGTTGAGCTCGGCCAGCGAACTTACGTCACTCATGGAGCCCTCCAGTGGAACAGCAAGAATTTTATCGTCTTGTTCGCCATCGTCCAGGAGTCGGAGGACCGCAATGGGTTTAACTGCAATGACCGTGGCATGTGGCACGGAGCTACCGAGCATGATGACATCGAGCGGGTCGCCATCACCACCGGCTTCACGAGGCAGCAAAGTTCTTGGGATCATTCCGTAGTTGCCAGGGTAGGGGAGGTAATTGATAACCCGCAGCTGGCCGTCCTTTCTGTCCCACTTAAGCCCATCACCTGTCTTCATGGCCTCCCACTTTTGCTGTGTTCCAGCGGGAATCTCAACCAGAAAGTTGACCAGACCTGTTTCGGCTACCGCGGGGTAATCAAACAAAATATTTGCAGGGGTCGGGATTTCATCAGCTGCATCAGACTGCTGATCCGCGACACAAGCGACTGCACTGAATAAACACATTAAAAGAAATAGTTTTTTCATGATTTGACCGTATGAATTCTTGCTCGAATTGACGAGAGTACCTCGGCTTGCTCTGTAGGGTTAAGAAAATAACACTCAAGACACAGAGCGTCAGTCTGAATAACATGACTTCTGTCCCCTCATGGCGCTTGGTGGGAGCAGAATTCTGAGGTATTAATTACGATTATGTGACGAATTTGTTAAATTCCTGCTGCTTTTCAGTTAAATTGTGTATTCGGTTGACATTGGGTCAGGCGGGTTTAACTCTTAAATAACACTAACTCGGGTATTTTTCATGCTTGACGAAATCTCAACCTTTGGCTCCGACGCCCCACTATCAATTCCTGAGTTACTGCTCAATCTTATTGTGGCCGTTATTCTTTCAATGATCATCAGATGGCATTTTAAGCGTTTCGGTTCAACACTTTCTAATCGTGATGAGTTTGCGCAGGTGTTTCCGTTTGTTTCACTAACGGTTGTGCTGATTATTATGGTGGTTAAATCATCTCTAGCCCTTTCATTGGGTTTGGTTGGTGCGCTATCTATCGTGCGGTTTCGCACACCGATTAAAGAGCCTGAAGAATTGGCTTACCTGTTTGTTTCTATTGCTGTCGGCCTTGGCCTGGGGGCATCGCAGACCGTGCCGACGGTAATAGCTACACTGTTTATTCTTGGCGCCATGGCGGGCCTCAAATGGGTTCGCCAGGGTGATACCGGTCGTCAGCTATTCTTGTCTCTCGATTGGGAAGGCGACCAAGCGACGCAGAAAGGCAAGCTTGAAGAGATAAATAAAGTGATTGTTAGTCATGCGGCGAAAGGCGATTTACGCCGCTACGATATTCGTGAGGCGATGTTATCAGCAACTTACCTCGTTGATTTGCGCGATGACCAGTCGTTGAGTGGCTTGGTCGATTCTTTGCGCGAAGCATTTCCTGATATCAGCATTACCTTCCTCGACCAGAATCATCTGCCAAGCGTCTAATGCAGCTCAAAGGCGGCAAGCCGGCCAGAGGTAAGCGGCGTTTCCCGAAACCATCTGTACTGCTTGTTTTTGGCGTGCCGGTGCTGCTGGTTTGCGCCTATCTAATTGAAGGTCTCGGCAATCCGAAGCTCTTTTCAAGCAATTATCTAAAGGCCGAGTACGGTCCGATATTTCTATGGCCCTGGGAGAGGGGGCATGATGCATTTGATAATGGCCCGGGACTGCTGAGCGCCAGTTTCCAAGCAGCCCCCAACCTGATAGCAAGCGCCAGTTCCGATGAGGATATTCCTGACTTTGTTCTTGAAGTAAAGTTTCGAGATATGCGCGCTATCTATGAACAGCGTGATGACGCGTTAATTCGTGGGCGTATCGTTCAGACGGGTGACTCATTCGTTAAAGCTAAAATTCGTGGTCGCGATAAAACAACTCCTGTAAAGATCCGTTTAAAAGGTGATTTCACTGATCACGTGCGTGGGGAGAAATGGTCATTCCGGGTGCGAGTGCGTAAAGGCGAAACCTACTTGGGGATGCGAAATTTTTCCGTGCAGAACCCGGCTGTGCGCGGTTACCATGCTGAGAATTTGTACTTCCATGTTTTGCGTGACTATGGCGTTCTGACGCCACGCTATCTGTACGTCAACATGGTGCTCAACGGCAATGACCTCGGCATCATGGCGTTAGAGGAGCATTTCTCTAAAGAGCTGCTCGAGTCGCAGTCGCGCCGTGAGGGCGTTATTGTCCGATACGATGAGAATCTTGTGTTTAGTTCATTCGATGGTCCTCGCGGTAATGGCTTCGGTGGCATTTACGACGATTTCCGCAATGCTGCTACCGATGTATTTCAGGGCAGCAAGGTTATCGAGTCACCCATACTCTATGGTCAGTCTCAGATTGCTTCAGGAATGCTCAGGGCCTTCAGTGAGGGTCGTGTTTCCGCATCGGAAATTTTTGATGCTAATACGATGGGCGCTTACCTAGCGGTTAGTGAGCTAATGGGCGCATTTCATGCGATCCGCTGGCATAACCAGCGGTTCTACATGAACCCCATAACGCTCAAGATGGAGCCCATCGCTTATGATGCAAGTCTTAAGCAGCGCGAATCCGGCGACGAATATATCTCTGCGAAAGAAGCAATAGTGCAACAAATGTTGCAGGATCCTAAAATTTTCGCACGCTACAAAGAAGTCTTATCTGATTTAGTCGCAAGAGTTGAGGCAGGCGAACTGATTGATAGTATGCGTGAAGAAGAGCGCCGGCTTCTTGATATCCTGCATAGTGAATATTTTTTCCTGCCTAAGTACCCGTTGGATGAAATTGAGCAGCGTGCGGCATTTCTTGGCACGCTTGATGACACCCAATTGCAAGCAGCTAATTTTTTAGTTGGCCAGCCTCAAGGCATTTCTAGTTACTACGGTAATGCGCTGCGCGCATACCGAGTTACTGAGGGGGATAGGACGTATCTTGATTTGGCATCGGCGATTCCTTACCCCGTGACCATAGATGCTATAGAAGTGAATGGGCAGCAGATTATTTTACCGGGATTGCCCATGGAGCTGCAGAGCAGGGGAATTAATGATGTTTCACCTGTAATAAGAATAGAGTTGCCTGCAGATTTGGTAGAAGAGACCATTCTCGTTATGGGTAGGCAGCAGGAACGCGGCTTTAACATTAAAGCGGTCGAACAAGCGCCGTTGGTTAATCGCAATCCGATACCCGTTACAGGCATCGATGAACTGCTCGCTCTATCTAGCTTTTTGTCGGTTGATGAATCTGCAAAACAGGTTAGCGTTGCGCCGGGCGAGTGGCCGGTAACTAGCATAATTGCATTGCCCGAGGGCTATTCACTTCAAGCGGGCCCCGGTACAACTTTGCGTTTTGCCCAAGATGCCGCGTTGATTGTTCGCGGCAACGTCTTTTTTGAAGGCACCACCACGGAACCCGTGCAATTGCTCGCTCAGGAAGGTACCGAAAGCTGGTTGGGGTTTGTTGCATTTGCTGCGCCTGAGCGTTCGCGCTGGAGCAATGTGGTGGTGCAAGATACTCGCGGCTTGCAATTGGGTGTTTGGAAGCTGATGGGCGGCACAAATTTCTACCGCAATTCTGTTGATATTTTCGACACATCAATCCTGCATCATAAGGGCGAGGACGGGCTCAACATTATTAGCTCAGATTTTGCGATTAGTAATTTACAGATTATCGATACGTTATCCGACGGCTTTGACTGTGACTTCTGCACCGGAGAAATTACCGGCGGTCTGTTCGAAGACATAGGTACCGCTGGAGGTGGTGATGCCGTTGACGTCAGCACAAGTCAGATCAGCCTGAATGGCACACGGTTTTTAAATGTGGACGATAAAGCGCTCTCTGTCGGCGAAGCCAGTCAGGTGCAGGCTGAAAACTTAATTATTGATGCGTGCGGGACGGGCGCTGCCGCCAAGGATGGTTCTCGTCTCGACATAGCAAACTCATCTATCGAGAATTCCAGAATCTCTGCCCTTATGGCTTACATTAAGAAGCCTGAGTTTGGTATCGCCGAAGTAGTGGCAAGGAACATGGTCATGGAGGGTAATCGTGCGGTCGCAGTGGTGCAGACTGGAAGTCGGGTAAGCCTCGATGGTGAGGAGTTTGCTCCGGAGGATATTGATGTGGATGAACTCTATGAAACTGTTATGCGGCCGGGATTGCGGCGGCCTAAACCTGAGGCTCGCGAGTAATGTTAGTTCCTGATGGTGCCCGACAAGAAATTAAGTTCGTTACGAATCGGCGTGATACAGATGTGGTGTATCAGTGGCTGCGTTTGCATCCTCTGGCATTTTCAGAGGCGTATCCGATGCGTACGGTGCATAATATTTACTTTGATACTTTAGAGTATTCGGCCTATGCCGAGAACTTGGCGGGCGTAAGTGACCGCACAAAAGTACGGTATCGCTGGTATGGCGATAGTTTGCTGCCCTCTCCCGGCAAGCTGGAGATCAAGCAGAAACGCAATCAGTACGGCTGGAAACTGCTGTACAAAGTCAAAGACCTACCAGTTGATGACCGCACAACATGGACGGAAATCCGAAATATGATAGCGCCTCAGCTTGATCACGAGGGTCGTCTCTGGCTGGAGCAGAATCCTTGGGCGGTAATGATTAATCACTATCGTCGTTTTTATTATCTGAGTGCATGTGGCCGTATTCGTATTACGCTCGACTTCGACCAGATGGTCTGGGATCAGCGGAAAAATCCGCGACCAAATATTCGCTTGAAGGCGAATCTGCCAGAGACTGTTGTCGTGGAGTGCAAGTTTGACCGTGCTGAGCGTCAGCTAGCAACTCAAGTCCTTCATGGCCTGCCTATTAGGGTGGCCAGGCATTCTAAATACATGAACGCGGTTACAGCGATAATTTAAGAGCTTCGACGATCTTTTCTGCTGGGATTCGATGCCCATCGGGTGTCTAACGAAAGTATGGTTTATATACAGACAGCGCGCATCATTCACGTTGGTGTGCGATGATCAATTTTTAAGTGTTTGGCGGGCTATTTATGGGTGAGCTGGAGCAGGCGGTTCTTGACTGGATTGCGCAGCATTCTGGGAGTCAGGAGTTGGCAGGGCAGATTGCCGCTGCTGAGGTGCAAAAACGCGATTTTATGGGTACCGGGCTGTTCCTGTATCTTAGTGTTCCCGAAGGATCTGTGCTTATTCCCGATGGCGTTCGTCCGGTATGTCCCCATATCAGCAGCGATATGCTCATGGATGGCGCTGGAAGCAGCCTGTTCATGAAAAATGGCCGCTTGCACTACCTTGAGGTCTACTCCAGAGGTGGTTTCATGCCGGAAACCTTGGAAAAATGGGATCTCGGGCCTGCGCAAAGCTAAAGAACTTGAGACTAATGGGTCTTGCCGCCTAGCTGATGATTGACTGGGTCAAATCGTTGTGTATGCTCACATGCGAAACAGAGCTGCCAGCGAGACGCCGTTCCGCGACTATGGTCACAGAACTTTGTGATATTAGTATCTAGTATTTAGTCCTGTTGTCTTCTTAGTAGATCGAGTTGGAAATAGGTGTTTGCCCATAGCAGTTGGGCGTTTTGAATTTTATTGATTCTGTCGGTAATCCGGCATTAGCCATAGGATAGAGAAAATTAGCGTGAGCGGGACATATATTCTAGGGCTTTCAGCCTACTACCACGACAGTGCAGCAGCATTGATCCATGATGGAAATATTGTTGCGGCGGTTCAACAAGAACGGTTTACGCGTAAAAAGCATGATCCGGGTTTTCCTGCCGAGGCCATTCAGTACTGTCTCGAAGAAGCTGGCATCAATCTAACTGATGTTGATCATGTTGTTTTCTATGACAAGCCTCTTGTTAAGTTTGAGCGCCTATTGGAAACCTATCTTTCTTATGCGCCGCAAGGCTTCCGTTCATTTATTGCGGCGATGCCTATCTGGTTGAAAGAGAAACTTTATTTAAAAACCACGCTAAAGCGTGAGCTCGCGAAATTAGCAGGCTGCAAACAAAAGGATCTGCCTGACCTAATGTTTGCTGAGCATCATCAATCTCATGCGGCTTCTGCATTTTTCTACAGTCCTTATGATAAGGCTGTGGTGTTGTGTCTCGATGGTGTCGGCGAGTGGGCCACAACGTCGGCATGGCTTGGTGAGGGCAATCATCTTAAGCCTTTATGGGAAATTGATTTTCCCCATTCCCTGGGGTTGCTGTATTCAGCATTTACTTATTTTACCGGATTTAAAGTTAACTCCGGCGAATACAAGCTTATGGGTCTGGCACCATACGGCGAGCCCAAGTATGTTGATCTGATTCTCGACAACCTGCTTGACCTGAAGGCAGATGGCACATTCCGCCTTGATATGTCTTATTTTAATTACTGCACCGGCCTGACAATGACGAACGATAAGTTCGCAGATCTGTTTGGTGGTCCGGCGCGTACAGCCGAAACTGAAATTACTCAGCGGGAAATGGATCTTGCAGCATCGATTCAGAAAGTTACCGAGATTGTGGTGATGCGACTTGCCGAAACATTGCACAAAGAAACCGGTGCTGACTATCTGTGTTTGGCTGGTGGCGTAGCACTTAACTGCGTTTCTAACGGCATTCTTCTTCGCGATGGCCCGTTTAAAGACATCTGGATTCAGCCCGCTGCAGGCGATGCTGGCGGCGCGCTTGGTGCTGCTGCTGTTATCTGGCATCACTATAAAGACGGCCCGCGCTCAGTCGACAACAAGAATGACTTGATGAGTGGTTCTTATCTTGGACCTAAGTTCACTGACGAAGGTATCAAGAAAGATCTAGACGTATATGGGGCTGTTTATACACAGCTTAAAGACGCTGAATTCTTCCCGCGCGTTGCCAAAATTCTGGCAACCGAAAATGTTATCGGTATGGCTCAGGGGCGTATGGAATTTGGTCCGCGTGCTTTAGGCAGTCGCTCTATCATCGGCGACCCGCGCAGCCCGAAGATGCAGTCGGTGATGAACCTTAAAATTAAATATCGTGAGTCATTCCGGCCATTTGCCCCTGCGGTTTTAGCTGAGAGGGTGTCCGAATATTTCATTCAAGACCGCCCCAGTCCGTATATGCTGATTGTTGCTCCAATTGTTGAAGAGCAGCGCATTGCGATGACTGAGGAGCAGGATAATTTGTTTGGCATTGCAAAATTGAATGTGCCTCGCTCGAAGCTTCCAGCAATTACTCATGTTGACTACTCGGCACGAATTCAAACTGTGCACAAAGAGACTAATCCGTACTTCTATAATGTGCTTAGCGAGTTTAATAAGGAGACCGACTGCGGGGTATTGGTGAATACCTCATTTAATGTCCGCGGCGAACCTATTGTGATGACTGCCGATGATGCGTATCGATGTTTTATGCGCACGGAGATGGATTATTTGATTATTGATAACTTTCTGCTTGCTAAAGAAGATCAGCCCAAGTGGGAAGGTACCGATGATTGGAAAGATGAGTTTGAGTTGGATTAATAGCTATGCATGAAATTCCTGTTTTAGATAAGAAGGGTTTGCGTGATTTCGGTGTTGTTACCGGCCTAATCCTTATTGGCCTGTTCGGTTTTCTGTTTCCATGGCTGTTTACAGAAATTAGATTCCTTCATAGCTATGATTTTTGGGGCGCATTAGATCCGTCTCAAACAGCGCTGCGCTGGCCATTTATGCTGGGTGGCCTGCTGATTATATGGGGGCTGGCTGCCCCGATGAGCCTTAAAGGGGTCCATCATGTTTGGATGAGCTTCGGTCTGATGATGAGCAAGATTATGACCCCCTTGATTATGGGCATTGTGTTCTACCTAATGTTTGCCCCGATTGGTTTGGTTATGCGAGTTATGGGTAAAGACTCCATGGCACGCAAGCTGGATGATAGTGTTGAGACCTATAGGGTTATTTCAAAAGACAATCCGATTAAAAACTTGGAGAATCCCTTCTGATGATCGATTTATGTAAGGATTTGTGGGGCTTCATGAGAGAGCGCAAGAAGTTCTGGTTGGCGCCGATTATTCTTGTGATGTTGTTGCTCGGTGTATTGATTGTTGTTGCCCAAGGTTCTGCAGCGGCACCGTTTATCTATACATTGTTTTAAGCATGACTGGCTTCGGGCAGTTGTGAAGCCATTCTGCGGATTTTTGCCGTAAAAGCATGCACCCCTGCCGCCTTAATGCGACAGGGGTGCTATTATTTGTGGCATACAACTTTGTGACTATTTCTGCGGGATCAGTGGTATGACTAAGTACGGTAAACTTAATCTATTAGGAATGGCTTCGGTCCCTTTGATGGCAGTTGTTTCCAGTCTGTTAGTTTTTCCCGGAAACATGGATGCCGCAATGTCGCTATTTGGGATTAATTTGTTGCCGGTATTGATTGGGGGTTTGTTCAGCTGGTTAATGTTGCGCAAGGCGAATAATGACACCGCATCTGTCGTGGCGATTCTGCCGACTATTGTTCCTGCTGCATGGATTGTTGGTTGGTATGTGTGGCGACTTATCTCTCCCGCTATCGTAGCGCCGGGCGCAGAGTATATTGCCGCACCCCAGTACCATATTTTGGCTGTAATAGCCGTTGGTCTTTTTGCTTTTGTGCTGGGCTTTTTTGTCCGGTCGAAGTAGTCGCTAATTCGAACTCTCTGAGGTGGGCTGTGCCCCGTCTTCCTGCACCCGCACGTTATGTGCCTTATCACGAAATCGGCGACGACCCGCATATCGTAGTTGATGGCAAGGATCAGGCTTCAACTCTTCTGAGCTTGTCTCATTGGCCCTGGAATCGTACTCCAGACCATCTGCGAGAAGATACCTCTACACATATCGTTTATACCTATCTGGATGACCCTGCAGCACATGTCGATGTGTCAGTTGTCTCTAACAGTCACTACGATGAGGATGGCTTACTGAGCATGTTTGCTTTGGTTAATCCGGAGCTCGCGTATCAGCATCGTGACCTGTGTATTGCGACGTCCTACGCGACCGACTTCTGGCGCTGCACTGACGAGACCGCGGCAAAATTAGCATTTGTTTTAGGTGCATGGTCCGATAAGGAAAGCTCACCATTGGGGGCTAAGGTTTTTAGCCTGCCCTTGCGTCAGCGTATTATCGAGCAGTATCGGGGTATGTTGCGGGCATTGCCGGAAATATTAGCCGACCCATTCAGTGATACTGCGAAGTGGCAGGCCGAATATAACTTTTGGCAGCAGAGTCGTGAATTGCTCGCCGCTGGTCAGGTTCGAATTGAGCTTCATCCCGACGTTGATCTGGCAATAATCCACGTGCCTGATACCTTGCCGTGTATTTCGATTCGGCGTTATCTGCTTCGTTGGGAGCTGCCAGTGCACCCTTTCGCAATATTTGAGCATACAGATTGTTCTCGGATTCTTTGGGTTCAGGGTCAACATATGTCGTTTCAGTATCGTTATGAAAGTTGGGTGCAGGTAGTCCGCTTTCGACCGTTACCACGTGTTGATCTGACGCCTCTGGCAGAGCACCTTAATGCGCTTGAACCGGCAAATGCCCAATGGGCTTTTGAGGGCGTCAATGAGGTCGCCGCCCGTTTGCAAATCGTTGAAAACCAGCCGACGGGGCTGAGCTCGGCGGTGCTGATAAGTGAGTTGGTCAGTTTTCTCGCGCAGGCACCATCCGCCTGGGATCCTCACGGGCCAGAGCCTGCGTATCAATCTTCGGTGGATTTATGAGCTCTAAGCTGCCGCCATTTCATCTTGCAATTGTTGTTCATGAGCTTGCGCAAGCTCGTGAGTTTTATGGCGAGGTGTTGGGATGCCGTGAAGGGCGAAGCGCAGAGCGCTGGGTAGATTTCGATTTCTTTGGACATCAGTTGGTTTGTCATTGTGGGGCCGCAGCGGCGGGCACAGCGCATAATCCAGTTGATGGTGACAGTGTGCCGGTGCCGCACTTTGGTGTAGTGCTTAGCATGAGTGACTGGCAGGAATTAGCTGAACGTTTGCGCTCATTCAGTCAGGTTTTTATGCTTGAGCCGAAAATCCGATTTGCGGGACAGCCTGGCGAGCAGGGAACATTCTTCCTCTACGATCCCTTTGGTAATGCGCTCGAGTTTAAAGGCTTCGCCGATCCGGAAAGTTTGTTTGCCGGGTAAGCCGGTTCGCGCTATCCCGGGTATCGCCTCCCCAGCGAAGCTAGCAAGCGTGTAAATGCTGACCGCGCCATAAAAAAGTTTAGTACTTTGGCGGTTACCAAGCATACGGGTGCTATATGTCATTGGCAGGAAGTCCTGCCGAATGTAGGCTACAACCGCTAGAGCAGGCTTATAATAAAACGTTATGCGCAGTTGTCGTGTTGAACGCTAAAAGATGGAAGGCAGAATGAAAACCATACACATAGAATACTTTGCGATACTGCGAGAGCAGGCAGACCGGGCTTCGGAGTCGCTGGTCACCGATGCGGCAACCGCTGAGGCATTATTTCAGGAATTGCAGTCGGCATATGGTTTTGCCGCACCCCGCAACTTTAAGGTTGCCATAAACGATGAGTTCAGCGTTTGGGCTGCGGAATTGCATGATGGCGACCGTGTTGTATTTATTCCCCCAGTAGCGGGAGGTTGACGTGTTTGATTTGACCAAAGATCCAATCTCTATCGCCACACTTACTGAGCAGTTACGCGATGAAACCTGTGGCGCATTCGTGAGCTTTGATGGTTGGGTGCGTAATCATAACGAGGGGCAGCAGGTGCTGCGTCTGGAGTATGAATCTTATCAAGCATTGGCGGTTAAAGAAGGCGACAAGATCCTTGCGGAAGCTCTCCAGAGGTTCCCTATCGCCCGCATTGTGTGCGTGCACCGTACAGGCAGTCTGGAAATAGGCGACGTAGCTGTATGGGTTGGCGTCAGTGCGCCTCATCGTGGAGAGGCATTCGATGCTTGTCGGTACGTTATCGATGAGGTGAAGCTACGCGTGCCAATCTGGAAGAAAGAGCACTACGTAGATGGCGACTCAGGTTGGGTAAACTGCGAGGCTTGTGCAGCAGCCAACCACGATCACTCTTAGCTAGCGTTGAGCAACCCCATACCTGATTAGACTTAGTGCCGAAGTGCTGTTATCGGTCTTGACGTTCGCGTTCAATAAGTTCGTCAGCAACATCAAGAATCTGTTCGTAGTCACGCAGCTCGGTGCCGACCGTTGCGTATTTACCGTTGATGATGAGCACGGGCACAGAGCGAATCTGATAGCGCTGAGTCCAGTTTTTTGCCTGCTGCAATTTGCTATTTACAGAGAATGAACGATAAGCCTTGTCAAAGTCTTCTTCACTAATGTCATACCGGCTGGTGATGAACTCGCGTTGTGCAGATTCAGATGCCAGCATTTCACCCTTCGTATGGATAGCCTGAAAAATATCACCGTGTGCCTGCTCGAGAATCCCAAGTGCCTGTGCGGTATAGAACAGGCGCGCATGGATTTCATTGGTAGGGTTCCACATAACCGGCAGCTGAACCAAGCTGACGTCAGGCCCCAGAGTTTTTTTCCAGTTCTTCAGGTAGGGCTCAAAGCTGTAGCAGTGTGGGCAGCCATACCAGAATACTTCGGCAACTTCGATCTTATCTGGCGCGCTGCTGGTTCCCTGAGCATTGGTGAATCGCTCATAGTGATCCCCCTGCTTATACTTAAATTCTACGGGAGCTGCCATGCCGGCAGTTTGGGGGGGCGCATCGACAGAATCATCGACAACGATAACATCGGCGATGGTCGGAGATATTGCTGCGGCTTCAGCAACAGGAGTCTCCTGAGTAGGTGTATTTTCCGGAGCCGGGCTGCATGCAGCCAGAATAGAGAGAGCAGTAATTGCCAGCAGTTTTCTAAACATGAATGCGCACCAGTTGCTAATAAATCAATAGTAGTCGATCTGTACTAACGCAGACCCTGAATGTATGAAGCTACCGCCGCTATCTCATTGTCTGTCATGCGTTCTGTAATGCTGCGCATGACCTCTGACTTGTCCGATTTACGTGCGCCGGAGCGATAGTCTTGCAGCTGTTTGATTGTGTATACGGCATGCTGTCCAGCAATTGATGGGTAGGCGGCAGGCGCATTGCCTCGGCCACTGGGTCCGTGACATGCGATACAGGCTGAAACATTGGCTTCAATATTGCCGCCGCGGTAGAGTCCCTCGCCCTCACCAACTAACGCAGGATCAGATACTTTTCCTGTCATTCGCTGAGCATTGAAATAGGCGCCTAAATCCGCTAGGTCTTCGGCAGAGAGATTGATAGCTTGCCCAGTCATCACAGGGTCATAGCGACCACCTTCAACGACTTCACCGGCTTCTCCGAGTGGAATCTGAAATGCTTCCGTTGTGCTGATCATATAGGCCTCGCCTTGACCTGCAAGGCTTGGCCATTGCGGGTTCGCGCTATTGCCATCAACGCCATGGCAGGCGATACAAGTTGCGGCTTTCTCTTTGCCCGCATCAATAGAGCCTGCTGCTTGTGCGCCGCTCGCGAGAGCAACGGTTGAGAAGACGGCAAGCAGAGCTCGCAGAGATACATTTAAATAAGTTGATTTTATAATCACGTTCGGAAGTCTGCCTGAACTGAAGTAGGGGTTGTTTGAGTTTAACTATAAGACCCCATGCTACACTTGGGTCAGCGGCGGATTCTACACCAAATCGACGCCGAATCGGCTAAATCCTGCTTTTTTCAGGCTCAAAACTCATGTCTCATTACCCAGCGGCCAGCTTCATCAAGAGCGCCAACCTGCCAAAACAGTTCGTGGCTGATTCAGGAGCAGAGGTCGCCTTCGCTGGACGGTCGAATGCAGGCAAGTCCAGTGCCATCAATACTATTGTTAATCGGCGCGGTTTTGCCAAGATCAGCAAGAGCCCTGGTCGCACCCAATTAATTAATTTCTTTACCTTGCGCGAAGATGGACAAAGGCTGGTCGATTTGCCGGGCTATGGCTACGCCAAGGTCACTATGGCTATGAAAGACCACTGGCAAGAGCTAATGGGCAGTTATTTCAACGAGCGGCAGTCTTTGGCGGGCATGTTCCTGATCGTTGATATCAGGCGTTTGCTGGGCGATTTCGATTGGCAGATGGTGAATTGGGGTCAGGAGGTGGGTTGTCCTGTGCATATTCTGCTCAGCAAATCCGACAAACTTAAACGTGGCCCTGCAAAAGCGGCGTTGCTGAAGGTTACTAAGGAGCTCGAGGGGGCTGCATCAGTGCAGCTTTTTTCGTCGTTGAAAAAAGACGGTACGTCGGAGGCAAGGGTGGTTTTGGATAAGTTTCTGGCGCAGGCAGATAGCTCGATGGCGGCAAAGCAGCCCGAAAAGTCCATATAAATAAGTTATTTGCTGTGTTTATAGGCATCTTTTCAGGAAGAAAAGGTGCCCCGGGTGCGAATTACAGGGGTTACACCCGGGGCTACAGCAAGCGGCTTGGGGAAACCTGCCTTACTGCCCCGCTTAGGGAGGCAAGCGGGGGGCGCTAAGCGCCCAACTGATATGATACCAATTTGCGCCAAAAGTTCATGTTTTAGTGGCCCCAAAGTGAAATAATTTAGGCGCACCGCGGTGATAAGACTGATTTAGTGAGCCTGATCCCAGTTATCACCGACACCAACATCAACCCGCAATGGTACTTTTAGTGTTGCCGCCTGTGACATCAGCTCCTCCAGCTTTGATTTGACGTTATCAACGCAAGCTTCTCGGGTCTCGAGCACGAGTTCATCGTGCACCTGCATAATGATCCGTGCATCCACGTGTTCCTCGTCCAGCCAGTTCTGAACCTTTAGCATGGCTTTCTTGATGATGTCAGCCGCTGTGCCCTGCATTGGTGCATTGATGGCGCTGCGTTCAGCATACTGCCGCCGCTGACCGTTTCGATCATTGATCTCGGGAAGGTAGAGCCGGCGCCCGAATACGGTTTCGACGTAGCCCAGTTGCTTGGCTTCATCGCGAGTGCGCTCCATAAATTTACTGACCCCGGGGTAGCGGGCAAAATAGGTATCGATATAATCCTGTGCCTCATAACGCCCCACACCAAGCTGTTTGGCCAGACCGAATGCAGACATGCCATACATCAGCCCGAAATTAATCGCCTTTGCTGCTCTGCGCTGCTCGGTGGTGACGGCTTCAAGTTCAACCGAAAAAACTTCTGCGGCTGTGGCCTGATGCACGTCTTTATCGTTGGCGAAGGCTTCCAGTAGATTCGGATCTCCAGAGATGTGCGCCATGATGCGTAACTCAATTTGCGAATAGTCAGCAGCAATGAGCTTATAGCCGTTCTCTGGAATAAACGCCTGACGGATACGCCGACCTTCTTCTGTTCGAATCGGAATATTCTGCAGGTTCGGATCCGATGACGAGAGGCGCCCAGTGGCGGCAACCGATTGATGATAAGAGGTGTGAATGCGCCCCGTGCGTGGACTAATCATGCCCGGCAATTTGTCCGTGTAAGTGCTCTTCAGCTTTGCCATGCCTCTGTGTTCCAGTATCAGGCGTGGTAGCTCATAGTCATCAGCCAGCTCTTGCAGTACATCTTCTGCTGTAGATGGCTGGCCTTTAGGGGTTTTGCGAACTACCGGGAGCTCAAGTTCTTCAAATAGAATGGCTTGCAGTTGTTTGGGAGAGGCGAGATTAAACGAATGACCGGCAACAACATGGGCTTTTTCTTCGATTTTCTGGAGCTTCTGTTCCAGTTCTGTGCTCTGTTGGGCCAGCTGAAAATCGTCAATTCTTACGCCGGTTTCTTCTATGGTCTGGAGCACTTTAACCAGCGGTTGTTCGATATCCAAATAGAGATCACGCAGCGCAGGAATGGCATCAATTAGGCCCCACAAATGCTGATGCAGTTGCAAACAAATATCGGCATCTTCGCTGGCATACGGTGTGGCTATTTCTATAGAAACCTCATTAAAACCTATCTGCTTCGCCCCTTTACCGGCCACATCTTCATAGTGAATGGTTTTAATGCCGAGATTGCGCAGGGCTACTGAATCCAGATCATGGCGTCCGGCAGTACTATTCAGTACATAGGACTCAATCATGGTGTCATAGGCCATACCGTTCAAGTCGATATCGTAGTTAGCAAGAATATGCGCATCGTATTTAAGATGGTGCCCTACCTTTTTATGCGCGTTACTTTCTAGCCAGGGCTTGAGCCGCTTTAGCACGGTATTACGATCCAGTTGTTCCGGCACGCCAGCGTAGCTGTGACCGACGGGCAGGTATGCGGCTTCGCCTGCTTCTACCGCAAATGATATGCCCACTAGTTCGGCCTGCATATAGTTAATGCTGGTTGTCTCTGTATCAAACGCGGTAAGCGTGGCGGACTCTATTTTCTTGATCCAGCGTTCAAAATCTGCCTGGGTAAGTAGGGTTTCGTACTTACGCTCGTTATTGATTGCCGGCATGTCATGAGTGGCATCAGGCGGTGCAGTTACTGCTGGTGAAGAGTCGTTGCCCAGAGCTTTGAGTAGCCCTTTGAGCTCCAGTTCTTCATACAGCTTCTGAAGCCCTTTATTATCGGGCTTTGTCGCAGCGAGTGAGCCTGGCGAATATGCCAATTCAACAGCGGTATCGATGGTAACCAATCGTCTGGAGAGCTTTAACTGCTCCAAATGGTCACGCAGGCTCTCACCAATTTTGCCGCCTATGTCGCCAGCGTGCGCAACCAGTTTATCGAGTGTGCCGTACTCATTGAGCCATTTAGCAGCGGTTTTAGGGCCGCATTTTGGGATGCCGGGCACGTTATCGGAGGTGTCGCCGATAAGTGCAAGGTAGTCAATAATCTGCTCGGGCGTGACGTCGAATTTTTTCTTAACACCTTCGATATCTGTCCGGCGTGACGGGTTATGCATGGTGTCGATTAATGAAACTGAGCTGTTAACAAGCTGCGCCATATCTTTATCACCGGTGCTGATGATGGTGCTGATGCCGGCGGCAGTAGCTTGAGTTGCCAGCGTGCCGATTACATCATCAGCTTCCACGCCGGGTACCCGGATAAACGGCAGGCCCGATAACTCGATGGCTGTATTCAATGCATCAACCTGCAGTCGCAAATCATCCGGCATCGGAGGGCGGTTGGCTTTGTAGTCCGAGTACATATCGTGACGGAAATTTTTTCCCGGCGCATCCATGATAATGGCGACGAGATCGGTATTCTCTTCGCGCAGAGTCTTATGCAGCATATTCAGCATCACGTGAATAGCGCCGGTCGGTTGGCCACTGCGTGTATTTAGCGGGGGCGCAGCATGAAATGCACGATATAGGTATGAGGATCCATCGACCAAAAGCAATGATTGCTGCTTGCTCATTCGGTTACTTCGGTATTAGAAGTCGGTATTGTTGATTCGGTAAGCTCTGTGAGCTCGGTTTGTTCGTCATTAACAGGTTCTGCATTCGGCACGGAGCTTGCCGAGTTAACTGCCTCAGAACCAGGCAAATACAAGGCGCCAGACTGACCACAGGCCATGAGGCTAGCGCTAAAAATTATGCCTAAAAGCAACCCTCTCGGGCGTATGCCAATCATTTTTTATAAGCCTCGCTAACCCGGCGATAGGCATCACGGAAGCTAATGCCTTCTTCAACAACCATCTTGTTGGCGTCTCCAGCGGCATGAACTGATGGGTCCAGTGTGATGTTCTCAGCATTGAAGCTCAGGCCGTTGACAAGATTTGCCATGATCAGCGCTGAATCTTCGGCCAGATCAATTGCCTTAAACAGAGGCGATTTAATGCGTTGTAGGTCGCGCTGATAGCCTGAAGGTAATTTAGCGGTGATGCTCATTATTTCCACTAGGCTGCCTTGCATGGTTGCAGTCGCCGCACGCACAAGTTCTAGTACGTCGGGGTTACGCTTCTGCGGCATAATTGATGAGCCGGTTGTTATGTTGTCGGGCAGGCTGATAAACGCAAACTCCTGCGTATAAAACAACAGCAGGTCGGATGCGAGGCGTCCCATATCCTGCATAAGTAAGGACAGTTCAAACACTAATGAGGCTTCCGCTTTACCGCGTGAGAGCTGTACGGCTGTGACGGGTTCGTGCACTTGGTCGAAGCCTAAAGCATCGGCGGTAAACTGCCGGTCTACCGGAATATTGGGTGTGCCATAACCCGCTGCACTGCCTAAAGGGCTGAGGTTGATCCGCAGCAATGTGCGTTGAATGCCCGCGATATCGTCCTGCAACTCAGTGATATAAGCACCTGCCCATAGGGCCACAGAACTGGGCATGCCCTGCTGCATATGGGTGTAGCCGGGCAGGGCAATACGCCCTTGCGTGCCCGCCAGGTCTTCTAACGCGGTAACGGTTGTTTGTGCGGCTGCGGCGAGGTGATGTGCGGCATCGCGCAAATACAAACGAAGTGCAACTAACACCTGATCGTTTCGCGAGCGCCCTAAGTGAATTCGTTTTCCAGCATCACCTATGGCGGCGGTGAGCCGACCTTCTAACGCAGTGTGCACATCCTCATCTTCTAGCGAGATGCACCACTCTCCTGCAGCATGAGATTCAGCTAGCGTGCTCAGACCGGTTTCAATGGCGGTATAATCGGCTTCGCTTATCAGCCCCTGTGCATGCAGCATGCCAGCGTGAGCAATAGAAGCGCGCACATCGTATTGAATCAGGCGAGCATCAAGTATGTGGTCTTCGCCCGCGGTGTAACGCAGGATGCGCTCATCCAATGGCTGACCCTTATCCCACAAGCGTGTGTTTGATGACATTAGTCCTGCCCCTGTTCTGCCGCGGAGAGTGCTTCAATGTGTTTAACGATAAGTGTGCCCGTACCCTCATTAGTGAAGATTTCAAGCAGTAGGCTGTTGGGGATCTTGTACGAGATCATATGCACACGCGACACACCGCCGTGAATCGCCGATTCGATAGCAGTGGCCTTTGGTAACATACCGGCTTTTAACGAGCCGTTGTCCCGCAGTACCTGTAAGCCCTCGATATCGACATAGGAAATAATCGAACTAGGGTCATCGACGTTTTCAAGAATGCCCGGTGCGCCGGTTGCAAGAATGAGTTTTTCCGCACCCAATGCAGAGGCGATTTCCGCTGCAACGGTATCGGCATTGATATTCAGCAGTGTGCCATCGTCATCTGCCGATAACGGGCTAATGACCGGTACCAACCCGCTGTCCAGTTGCGTCTGCAACACACTGATATCAACCGAATCAATATTGCCGACGAAGCCGTAGTCCACCGTCTCATCGTCTATTTTTACAGGGGGGCGCTTGCTGGCCTTGATGAGCCCACAATCAACGCCACTAATCCCCACGGCAGGCACACTGAGGCTCCGGCAAGCCGCCAGAATCTGAGTGTTGATTTCACCATTTAGAACCATGGCCGACACTTTAAGCGTCTTTGCATCTGTTACCCGACGCCCCTCGACCATGTTGGTTTCAATGCCTAGGGTGTCGGCTAATCGGGTCGACTGTGGGCCGCCGCCATGAACAATGACCACGCGAATGCCTATCTGGTGAAGTATTGCTATTTGCTCAACCAGTGTCTTGGTGGTTTCAATGTCCTCAAACACTTCACCGCCGGCCTTAATAACGAAGACCTTATTTTTGTACATGCGTATGTACGGCGTCGCGTGAGTGAGCGCCGCTACTACGATGTCCCGGGTTTTAGTGTTGTTAATCATGAGTTACTTAGTTCCTAGCATTTGATGCAGCACAGCCATTTGTGCATACATTCTGTTACGTGCTTCCGGAATAACCACACTGCGTGGCCCATCCAGAACTTCATCGGCCACAACTATGCCGCGTCTTGCCGGCAGGCAATGCATAAAGCGAGCATCTTTCTGCGTGGTGTCAAACCAACTGTTGTTAATGCACCAATGTTTTAATCCTTCCCGCGCCTTTTCATCGTTAGGCAGGTGGCCATAATGTTTTGTTGAGGCCCATGATTTTGCATAGATCACATGCGCACCTTCCAGTGCCGCTGCTTTATCATCTGTCTCAGTTACTGAGCCTCCGGAGAACTGCGCCGCATCGCGGGCTTTTTGCATGATACTTTCAGGCAGTTCAAAGCCTTCTGGCCGCAACACGGTAACGTCCATACCGCGCATCGCCGCCATATGCACTGTTGCAGAGGGTACTGCCAGTGGTAATGCCCGTGGGTGATAGGCCCAACTCAACACAAACTTGCCGCCCGCGCGGGGCAGTTCCAGATCGTCCATTGTTTTCCAGTCCGCCAGACTCTGGCAGGGATGATTGATAGCAGATTCCATGTTGATGAGCGGTATCTTCACCAGTTCGCGGAATGCCATGTAATCTTTGTCGGCCAGATCATGGTCAAGTTCTTCGCGTTCAGCGAATGCCCGGATACCAAGTGCATCGGCGTATGACGCGATAACGGGAATAGCTTCCCGAATATGTTCGGCTGCTTGTCCATCCATCACGATACCGCGACGTGTTTCTAATCCGTGAATAGACATGTCCGGTGAGATGACAAACGAGTTGCCTCCCAATCGACCCATTGCCGCCTGGAACGAAGCCAGTGTGCGCAGCGAAGGGTTCAGGAACAGCAGCGCCAGAATCTTTCCTTCCAAAGCCCGTGGTTCTGGGTGCGTTTCTAAGCGCCGAGCGAGAGACAGCAGGTTTTCTACTTCTTCCGGAGTAATCAGGGCCAGATCTTGAAACTCTTTCATAATCATTACCTTGTGGATTGAGTCAGGCTATTTAATATCTACCAAAGCATCGAGCAGTTGTTGTATATGCTTGCGTTGCAGCGTCAATGGCGGCAATAGACGGACCACTTTAGGGTCAGAACTGCTGCCTACCAGTATGTTTCTTTTCATTAGTTCCGCGGCCACTTCTTTTGCTGGCCGGTCGCAGATTAATCCGGTAAGAAAACCTTTGCCCTGAATGGCAACCACCGGCCCTATTGGCAGATTGGCGCGCAAGAATGCCGCTTGCTCGCACACGTTGGCTATTAGGTTTTCCTTGTTGATGATATCAATCACCGCAGAAATCATGGCGCAGGCGAGTGGGCCACCACCGAAGGTGCTGCCAAGGTCGCCATTGTGAACAGCGTCTTTAAGATGCTCCGCCACAATTACTGCGCCAACGGGAAACCCGCCACCCAGCGCTTTGGCTGTGGTGATGATGTCCGGCGTAACGTCATACAGCTCAATTGCAAAGGCACTGCCGCAGCGACCAATACCGGTTTGTACCTCATCCACAATCAATAGTGCGCCAACGGCTTTGCAGCGTTCAGCAATGCCTTGAACAAAGTCAGTACTTAGGTCGTAGGCACCAGCGACACCTTGTATGGGTTCCAGAATTACGGCTGCAGTATCTTTATCGATGCAAGAATCGATAGCACTAACCTCATCTCTTGGCAGAAAATCGACCGCAAATGGAGTGTTCGGGAAGGCATACCAGTTATCTTTTGCGCCCCAGGTGCAGGCACCTGCCGCTGCAGTACGTCCGTGGAAGCCATGTTCGATAGCCACCACCTTGCCGCGATTGGTGTGTTTAATAGCAATGCGCAGTGCATTCTCATTGGCTTCAGCACCACTATTAACCAGAAACACATGATTCATGGATTCAGGGGCAAAAGCCGCAAGCTTGCGCGCAGCCTCTGCGCGTACATCAAGCGCGACAGCATTGCTCTGAAAGAACAGAGTGTTGGCCTGATGTTCCAGCGCTTTAACCAAGGCGGGGTGACTGTAGCCAAGTGCAGCGACAGCATGACCGCCATAGAGGTCAAGCAATTCAACATCTTTACACTGAATATGCACACCTTTGGCCGACACCGGCTCAAAACTCCACTGCGCATAGACCTGCAATAGGTGTTCGGCTTCGGCCTGCTGCGCCATATTTTTAATGTTGCCCATGTTCTCAGCCCCAGCCACTTCCGGGTGTTGTCAGACCCAGTGTCTCATCAAAGCCCAGTTTGCGATTCATCCATTGGACTGCACCGCCAGCGGCACCTTTAATTAGATTGTCGATGACCGTAAATACCACCACTGAATCCCCGTTAGTGGCAAGGCCGATCTGTGAATAATTGCTGCACGTAACATCTTTCAGCTTTGGCTGACCGCTCACCACAGTGACAAACTCGTTATGGTTATAAAAGTCAGTGAACTCTGCAACCAGGTCTTCGGTCGTCCGGGGTTGTTTCAATTTAGCCTGAATCGTCATGTGAATTCCTCGCGCAAACGGTCCTGAGTGAGGGATAAAGTTGAGCGTGCTGTCTTTGCCGGTTAGGGCTTTGCAAATAGCAACAACCTCAGGCGCATGACGATGTTCAAGTGGCTTATAGGCATACAGATTCGAGTTGCGTACCGGATGATGTGTGCCAGTAGATGGCGCCTGACCGGAACCGGTGCTGCCGGTAATGCCAAAGGCATTCAGTTCGGGCTCGATTAGGTCCAACTGCAGCAGTGGCACAGCCCCAAGCAGCATGGCGGTAGCAAAACATCCGGGATGGCCCACGTTCGGGTGCTCGGTGTTTGGCATGTGTTCCGGCAGTCCACAGACAAACTGATCGAGCAAATCCGGAGCGCCGTGTTCGCCATAAACAGCAGAGTAACTGGCGCTATCGGCGAAGCGGAAGTCCGCAGACACATCGACAATATTTACATCGGCGTTCTTGGCCTGTGCCAGAACATCGGCAATCATGCCTGCGCTTGCCCCATGCGGTGCGGCCGAAAATATTGCTATTTTGCCGTGCAAATGTTGTTGCAATTCAGCCGGACCAATAAAACATTGCTCACCAAGCGCATTATGCAAATGTGGAAACACACTATTGATGGGTGTTCCGGAATTTGACTCAGATACTGCAGCTACGAGCTCCAGTTGCGGGTGCCCGGCTATCAGACGCAGCAGTTCTCCGCCGACATAACCGGAGCTGCCAATGACCACTGTTTTAACTGTATCACTCATGACCTTATTCCAATGCAACCTACTTCAGGGCCGCAAAATCTTATGCTATTTACCCAATTTAAGAATGTTGATGACCTCATCGCCGAGCTCAGTGCTGTCGGTCAGCGCATTCCATGCCGGCACATTTAAACGGTTGTTGATCAATTTTTTACCGACCTGGTTATCCGTAGCGGGGCCTGTAACAACACTGGTGTCCAAGTTGTAATCTTGCTGCATGAGCTTGACGCCCCCCCATGCCGCTACAGGGTCATTGGCGCAGAGTATAATGCAGGACAGAGCCTTCTTAATTTCTTTGTCCGACAGAATCGCCTGAACTCCATAAGAGCCGAGTAGGCCATCGCCAAGTTCAAATACCACAACATCGGGTTTTTTTGCGCACAGCTTATTCAGCATCGTGCGGGTGACTGCAGGTCCCGTTTCATCCGAGCTGGCAACCACACCAAAATCACTGAAAATAACTGTATTGCGTGCACCAGCATCTTCCATCGCGAGAATGTCGCGACGTAAAGCGACACCGGTCGCCTTGAAGGCATCAATGGTTAAACCATGGTGACGCAGGCGGCTGACAATTGCGCATGCGGCTGCTGTTTTACCGGAATCCATACAGGTTCCGGCAAGCGCAACTATTGGTATGCCCTTCGTATCGAGTGGAGGTAATCCATTGAGCGTTTCCGCACCAACACGGGCAGGAACGCCGATGCGTTCGCCCAAGTGCGGAAACTCGAGCACGGCGCCTAGTACCTTGCCCTCAAAAGGTTGGCCGAAATTGGCATTAATAGAATCGCAAACGCCAATCACGCCACCAATATTCAATAGCTGCAAAATGTCGCCGGGTTTTACAGTTTCTGGCAAGTGACCGGAGTAGCCAAACAACGCATTTCGGTGCCCGAGAGCACCCACGATGATGTCGCCGCGCTTCAGCTGTGCCATACGCCCGCTGATCAGTTCGAGTTTGTTGTAAGTGGCTTTATTGTTTAGCACTTCAACGGCGATAAGCACGCCTTCCTCGCACGGTATTTCCGGGCTCAGGTGGAGTTCCTGGCTGATGCTTTTGTGAAGCGCAACCGATCCGATTTTGTCTGCGAGTACAGTTTTCATTTTTTTTGTCCTGCCCGAGTTTGTAGCATTCCGGAAAGTGATAATACGGTTGAGTACCCCAAGGCATCGCGCGGAGTCCATTCGCCAGCAGCCTCGCCATACACGCCTTTGGTTGCCGCCATTAGTGAGTAAGCTGATTCAACGCCCTCCACGAACAAGTTGCCGGGGCGCAGTTTTAATTTGACGGTGCCGGTGACGCGTTGTTGTGAAGACTCTAACAATGCTTCGATGTCACGGCATACCGGATCAAGCTGCTTACCTTCATGCACGAAGTTGCCATAGTTGAGCGAGACACCTTCTTTAATGCTCATCTGCAAAGAACTGAGTACCAGCTTTTCAAGTTCACGATGCGCTGTGAGAAGAACTTCTGCTGCAGGCGCCTCGAAAGCTACACGGCCCTTGGTGCCCAGCACAGTATCACCGAGGTGAATGCCACGACCGATGCCATAAGCACCTGCAATAGTCTCCAGCTTCTCGATCAGATTAACCGGTGTAAGCTTTTCCCCATTGATTGTTACAGGCACCCCTTCCTCAAAACCGATGACCAGTTCCTGTGGGGTATTTGGCTTGTCGAAAGCACCGGAAGAAAGCACCCACGCGTCTTCAGGGATAGTGTTTGCTGACGTCAGCGTTTCTTTCCCGCCAATACTAACGCCCCATAAGCCACGGTTAATAGAGTACTTAGCGCCAGATGGCGGCATTGGGTAGTTGCCTGCTTGCAAGTAAGTAACCTGTTCTTCGCGGACGAAGGATTGGTCACGCACCGGCGCAATAATTTCCAAATCAGGGTTGATGGTTTTCAGTGCAACTTCAAAGCGAACCTGGTCATTACCTGCGGCCGTACAGCCATGTGCAACAGTAGTTGTGCCGCGCTTTTTAGCGAGCTCGGCCAGCAAGGTTGCCTGAATGCCGCGTTCGGCGCCCACGCACATCGGGTACAGCTGACCACGGCGGACATTACCCGCAATCAGGTATTTCAAAACCCGGTGAAAGAAAATATCACGGGCTTCAATAAGCACATGCTCGGTTGCGCCGAGTGCCATTGCCCGGTCTTCAAGACTTTTTGCAGCCGCAGCATCAAGGCCGCCGGTATTCACACAGGCGGTAATCACTGGGCGACCATAGGTCTCTTTCAGCCAGGGCACACAGAACGAAGTGTCGAGTCCGCCTGAATAAGCCAGAAGGATGGGTGATGAATTATTACTTGTAGTCATGCGGCGTAATTCCTGGTGGTTAAATCGTCAAACTGCTTTGCAGTTTGACGAGCAGAGCTTTTTGCTCGCGTGCATCACGCGTGGCAATAAAAATAGTGTCATCGCCTGAAATAGTACCTACTATCTCAGGCCATTCGCTGCGGTCCAGAAAAACAGCAACCCGTTGCGCCGCCCCCACTGCCGTCTTGATGACAGTGATGTTGGCTCCAGCGGTATCGAGTTGCCGGACAAAGCCAACCGGCATATCCATTAGCCCTTGTGAGACCTCGCTGGTGTTCTGCGGCGCTGCATAATTCTGGCCATTCTTGGTGATATTCATTTCGCGCAGATCACGACTCACACTTGATTGAGTGGCCTGAAACCCATCTGCCTGAAGCTTTTCCACGAGTACCGACTGCCGTGCGACGGATTCCTGCGAAATAATCTCCAGAATCGCCTGACGCCGTTTTTCGCGTATATCAGTCGTTGTAGGCATAACGATTCATCAATAATATGCGCATAAGAAAAATCATATGCGCATATTATTGATGAATCGTCTCTCTGTCAAGCGACCTGTGCTGACAATTGGGGGCTTAGGCGCTGGGCGCGTTGAATTCCGCTGATGCGGGGAGCTCACCGAGCCGGATATCGCTGTGCAAGTCATGCCAGGCCGCAATTAGCTCAAAGGCGATGGATTGCCGTGGCGGCAGAACAATTGCGCTGCTGCGGAGATCTTCCCGGCTGAACCAGCCGGCCTCAATGAGCTCTGCATCGTTGAGCTTGATGTCGGTGGACAGGCCTTCTGCATGGAATCCAATCATTAGCGCTGAGGGAAAGGGCCAGGGTTGAGATGCAAGGTAGTCACAGCTGCCTACCCTCACGTTCGTTTCTTCAAGCACTTCACGTCTGACTGCATCTTCGAGGTTCTCACCCGGCTCAGCAAAGCCGGCTATGGTCGAAAACCTTTGCTCCGGCCATGCCGCCTGGCGTCCCAGCAAACAGCGATTATCGTGGACGACCAATACGATGATTGCCGGATCGAGTCTCGGAAAGCTGCGTTGATCACATACCGAGCACTTCATAACGAAGCCGCCCTCAGTGCTGCGGTTGGGAGCGCCACAATGACCGCAGAACCGGTGGCTATCATGCCAATTAAGAATGCCGCGGGCATAAGCCAATAGTGATGCCGACTCTCTGTCTACGCTACCCATGAGCTCGCGTCCGCTAAGAAACGTACAGTTTTGGGGCACACTGAAGCCATTGCTCGAGCGGGTGTTAAATGCGAAAAGGTCCTGATCGGAGATGCGCCCCAGATACACCAGTTGCTCGAGCGTCGGAACTTGCTGATGCGTGGCGATAGCAATATCCGGAAACCCAAGCAATGCGGGCTTTCCATCGCGGACAAGCACCTCGCCCTCCGATACCGGCAACAGGTAAGTGCTGGGCTGTCCCAATAACCGTTGCAGAGATTGCTCATCTTTGCGCAGAGCGCTCATACGATCGATGGAACCGCCTGAAAAATAGGTTTGAATACGATCCATTAACCCTGCCAATGCATAAAGGAATAGTTACTTTACATCCGCACAGCCGCATCGAGCAATTCGCAGCTGGCACAGAAGTGATAGTTAAGCGCGTATCTGTCATGAATATACTTGCCATTGCAGCTTTCACAATTGGACAGGATCAGTTCATTGGCTTGAGTCAATGCGTTGAATAGCCCCCATGCTTTTTCGAATGTGAAATTAGGGTTCGGGTGCAATTGTCGATAACGTTCGAAAGCCTCACAGAGGCGCTGTCCCACACCGACTTTATCAAGCCCGCAGGTGGTTGACGGCATGCCTTTAGTATCGAAAGCCACGACTCCGCACATGACAAACAAACATGCCAGCACCGTTGATTCGAATTGGTGTTTGTTGGTATTAATAAAAATACTGACTTGGGTGGGTGATTTACCGCGCCGCCGTTTGATGACATTGTCGGCGTTAGATTTAAAATAACTGCCGTAAATTTTGCGGATCCTGTCCTCGGTGAAGCCTGTGCATTTTCGAATAGTGCCGGTACGAGCCTCGTGCCCAATCATTCGGACAGCCAGGTTGAAACGTTCGATTTCGCCGTTGTAGCGGTGGTCGGTGATGCGCATGGTTATCCCTCATGATGTTGTAATTATTATTGCTATGCCCTCTTCCTGAATCTGCCCAATACACCTAAATATACCGTATATGTGGATTTTCGACCATATAGAGTAATATAGTTCCTAATAGGGTTAAAAAAGCCCATATATAGTAATCATCTGTTTTGGTACTGGAGCGCCTAGAATGCGAGCTAAATTCCCTGATTTAGATGTGTACCCTGAAATTGCCGAGTTCAATCGAGAATTCATTAGGCTGATGCTCGACCCGGATGCCCCAGACATAGAAGGCCTGTTCGGTATGCCGCAGCACTCCTTGCAGGCACTGCGGGAACCCGATTTCCCGGTTTACGGCAGCCTTGATGAGGTTCCGTGCCTGCTGGTAGAACTGGCGCCCCTGCTATCCTCAAGCGCAGATTCCCCCATGGGTTGTCATGACATGAGACGCCAGCAAAACGTAGCCATATCCGAAGAGGTATCTTCGGTTTGGCAAAGTGAGGTTAAGGTGTTCGCGGCGGGCCTCCTAACTTATATTTGGTCGGTGGTCCGTCGTGACACAGCAGCGGCACGCTTGTTCTTAGGCTTGCGGCCGGAATCAATTGCTTCACTTGCGGCAATGAGTTTTATTGAAATCCGTAAGCTTGTTGAACAGGCCCCGCGCAAATTAATGGCGCGCTTTACTACTGATCCGCGCTTCTGGCCGGATTTAGTGCGTGTCGCAAACTTGCCAGATAGTGAGACCAATACCGTAGCTAGGTTGGCAGCATTACCTCTCTTGGTTGCGCGAACTCTTGGCTGACCAATATTTTAGATGGTTCGCGTGCCAACCCTTTTGGTGACCGTGCTACTGCCGCATTAATGAAAGACTCTTGGTTTGTGACGACAAGGTCTTCACAATGTGCCGCATGAAAGCATTAGCGATAAATAGTCTTACTAAAACTTACCCCAACGGAATCCGGGCTCTACGCGGTATTGATCTGGACGTTGAAGAGGGCGATTTCTTTGCGCTCCTTGGGCCCAATGGCGCAGGTAAAACCACCACCATCGGAATCATCACTTCTTTGGTAAATAAAACTGCCGGCGATATTCGAGTATTTGGTCACAGTCTCGATAACGATATTTACGCGGCGAAAGCATGCATTGGTGTTGTGCCGCAGGAGATCAATATGAATCTCTACGAGAGCTGCTACGACATCGTGATGAATCAGGCCGGCTACTACGGCATACCGCGCTCGCAAGCAGCGGTCCATACGGAGGCGATGTTACGTCAGCTTCAGCTATGGGATCGTCGCGATGATCAGGCGCGGGGTCTGTCCGGCGGCATGAAGCGCCGGTTAATGATTGCACGCGCACTGGTCCACTCGCCAAAACTATTGATTCTTGATGAGCCTACTGCCGGTGTTGATATTGAAATTCGTCGTTCAATGTGGGGGTTTCTGAAAGAAATCAATGAGCAGGGCACGACAATTATTCTGACAACCCATTATCTTGAGGAAGCAGAAACCCTGTGCCGCAACATTGCGATTATCGACGATGGCAGAATTGTTGAGAACGACCGGATGTCGGCAATTCTACGCAAGCTGCATCAGGAGGTTTTCGTTCTTGATTTAGTTAATCCGCTTGATGCTGCGCCGGTTCTGGCGGACTTTAAAGTGCGTTCGGTAAGTGAATCGGAGCTTGAGGTAGAGGTTGGCAAAGGCCAGAGTATTAATGACCTTTTTAGCCTGTTAAACGAGCGCGGCATTGCCGTTTCAAGTATGCGCAATAAAACCAATCGCCTTGAAGAGCTGTTCATACGTTTGACACAGCGCAAAGATGCCTCAATTGAAGGGAGTGACCGTTAATGTCAGGTGCCCCATTGAAAATTCAGTTGGTTGGTTTGTACACCATCGTTCGCAAAGAGACTTCGCGTGTTGCGCGAATCTGGGTACAGACCATAGTGCCACCCGCAATCACTATGTCGCTCTACTTCGTCATTTTCGGTAATCTTATCGGGCGGCGAATTGGTGATATGGGCGGCTTCGACTACATGCAGTTTATGGCACCGGGTTTGATTATGATGTCGGTTATTACAAGCTCATACGGTAACGTAGTGTCTTCATTTTTTGGAGCAAAGTTTCAAGGTTACCTTCAAGAAATGTTGGTATCCCCGTTAAGCGGCTGGGTGATTATTCTTGGGCATGTGATGGGTGGTGTTGTCCGTGGCCTTGCCGTAGGTGCTATCGTTACAGTGGTCACGCTGTTCTTTACCGAGATTGACGTAAAGCACCCGTTTATTGCGTTCGCGGTCCTTATTCTTACTGCCATGGTATTTTCTATGGCGGGGATGATTAACGCGATATTCGCCAGAAAATTTGATGATATCGCAATTATTCCGGCCTTTATTTTAGCGCCATTGACCTATTTGGGTGGCGTGTTTTACACCACATCACTATTGCCCGATTTTTGGGCCGGTCTTTCCAAATTCAATCCGATTCTGTATATGGTAAACGGTTTCCGTTATGGCATTATTGGGGTGTCTGATATCAGCATTGGCTCGGCATTTGCTGTAATTCTGATATTTCTGGTCCTGTTTGCGGTCACCTGTTATTACCTCATTCATAAGGGCATTGGGTTGCGTGACTGATTGGGCCGCGGTTGATTAGCACGAGCGCCCTTATTAGGGCTTTTCTCACCAGGGCAATTTCCCGCGCGTTTAAACGTTGGAAAGGTTTTTCGCTAAAGGAATGTTAGGCTGCCGGAAACGCCAACTAGTTTTTCGACATCACAAAACGTTGCCCCTGCCAAAACAGGGTAACTCCTTCCGGAGTAATGGTTTCAACCGTGGGGCCTTCCGGCAACTGCGACCCTTCAGTCTGTTTTTTCATGTTCACAAAGACAAACCGCTCTGCCGGAACTTCACTGTATACATGAAGATCGATGCGCATTGGTGGCAGTGTAATGACACCCTTCAGTTGCAGGGTTTCCATTGAGGGCAGTTGCTCATTGCTACTTGGCGCCGGTGTGGTTTTCGGTATGCGAACTGTTGCAGCGGCTGCAGCATTAGCTGCGGGCGCGGGTATTAGCTGCTGTTCGGCAGTTGCGCTGTTGGCGGCAGGCCGGGTGTTTTCGCGAACGGGCGCTTGTCGCAGTTGGGGCGTCCCGCCAGAGGGAAGCTGCGCATCCTGTTGTAGCCAAAGCACGGTGAGAAATACCCCGTTAAGCGCAAGCAATACAAAAATAGCCGTTAGCCATGGCGCGCGTTTGCTTCCAGTCGGCTTAACCACATGGTCCGCAATTCCCGGTGTGGCATTACGCTGGCGTTGGTGTTCTGACTTTCGAAGTGCATCAAGGATAATCGACACGGCTTAATTCCTCGTCACGAGTATTGGCGTGTTCGGCAGATTTAAGTCGGTGTTGATAGCAATTTGAGTTTGCGCGCCAATTAAGCCGTCAACACTCAGGCGTCGCTGGCGTTGGTATTTTTTTACTTCACTAGCGAGAGCGGCGTCGTAGTAGTCTGGGTCTGAGACCACGCCCGGATTCCAGCCACTAATGTTCATTATGCTTTGACGCAACCAGGGAACCCCAGCATTTCGTTCGCCGGGAGCCAAGGATTTATCCGGATCAATTTGTAACTGCCACAGCAACAGCGAGCTGCCAAACCATCCAGGACTTAATTCTGCAACCGGAATATCCAGCTGCTCCTGATTGATTTCGAGTGTCGCAATTGTGGGGCTCAGCTTTACGATGGACACACTGTGGCTAACTCCATCGTTGTCCCGGAGCGTCAGGATGGCAGGCCGGTTGAGTGCTTGCAGTTGGGCGAGTGTTCCTTGTTGCCAGGTGCAGCTTAGGTTGTACTCCCTGGCAAAGTCACAGGCGTTTCCCGGGCCTGGCGCATAGGCCACCCCCCAAAGACTAAACAGCGTATTAAATGCTCCAGCGGTGTTTGTTGAATCTTTGTGCTTGAACAGAAATTCATCCAGCGACACTGTTTTGGTGTTGCTATCTTCAGTCGGTGCATCTATAGATTCAGTGGCTTGTGCTGGCGGCTCCCACAGGTCTTCTTGTGCAGCGTCTTGCTCTGTTTCTTGTTGAAGTGCTAGCTCAGCCTCAGGAAGTTGTTCGTCACTAGCCAGCGATAAGGTTTCCGTCGGGAGAGTTTCTGCAACTGGAATTGATCTGGCGGTGAATTGTGCTGGACGTTGGCTCGAGCCTAACCAACCGCCGAGCAGCAGTGCAGCAACCAGTGCTGACGCAATAAGGGGTTTCTGCCAGCGCAGCCACACAGACTCATTGTGCTGCCCGTTGTCGTAAATTTCTCGTGCCGCCTGGCGCATAAGTGCCGGCGTCACCACCAACTCTTCCTGCGTATAAGCACCCAGTAATGCTCGGTCGCAAATTACATTGATAATTCTGGGGACACCATACGACAGCTTAAAGGCTTCGCGACATGCTGCAGGTGAAAAAATGGCGCCATTACCGCCCGCAACTGCAATTCGATGCTGAATATACTCACTGGTATCTTTCTTGCTCAGCGGCTCCAGATGATAGCGGCCGGTAATGCGCTGTGCGAGTTGTCTTAAGTCATTGCGCGACAAAACCTGACGCAGTTCAGGCTGGCCAATTAGAGTGATCTGTAGCAGTTTGGTTTGTGCCGTTTCGAGGTTTGTCAGTAGTCGGATTTGTTCAAGTACATCGATGGCCAGATTCTGGGCTTCATCAACAATCAATACTGTGCGTCTACCACGGCTGTGGTTTTCTAACAGATAGACATTGAGAGCGGAATGGAGCTCTTTGATGCTTTCTGGATTTTCCACCGGCGGAATGCCCAGCTCCTCAAGAATCACGGCCAGAAACTCCGACCGAGATAGTTGTGGATTCAACACCAGCGCAATGTCTGCATTTTCTGGCAGTTGTTGCAGCAGGCCACGAATAAGTGTGGTTTTACCCGTACCAACTTCACCGGTGAGTTGGATAAAGCCGCCCGATTCAGTGATGCCGTAAACCAGATGAGCCAGCGCCTCGGTGTGTCGCGCGCTCATATACAGGTATCTCGGATCAGGGGTGATCGAGAAGGGTTTTTCGTTCAGACCGAAAAAGCTTGTATACATATCAGGCGGGCTAATATCCGAAAGTTGTCAGTGATAATGATTTGTTAGTGATTCGAGACCTTGTGCATTCTACCCCTGGCTTCAGCTTTCACGTTGAACGATGTAATTGCCGATCCAGCGCAAGATGTCTGCAGGTTCTCCCAGATGTTCAATGGATGCAAGCGCCAGTTCAAGTAGCTCCTGGGTTCTGTCTTTAGCGGTCTGCATGCCAAATAGGGCAGGGTAAGTTGCTTTGTCGAGCTCCAGATCCGAACCCTGCGGCTTGCCGATGACATCGCTGCTGCCCTCTATATCGAGAATGTCATCACGGATCTGGAAGGCTAGACCAAGCGCATCGATAAAGCGCTCTAGTGAGTGCAGTCCGGCAGGGGTCATGGTCGGGTCGCAGTAGGCTGCGGACATGACGCTGACCCAGAGCAGTCGCCCGGTTTTCAGTCGGTACATGTGTTCGAGTTCCGCGGCATTCAACGATTTGGCCTCAGAGGCAAGGTCTATCGATTGACCGCCGGTCATACCGTTTGAGCCACAGGCGCGGGCCAGAGCACTGATAATGCGGCGTTGTGCTTCCGGACGTGCGCGCATTGCAGAGGTTTCGGCAAGGATTTCAAAAGCCAATGGTTGCAGGGCATCGGCGGCTAAAATAGCTGTGGCCTCATCAAATTTAATGTGCACCGTTGGCTGGCCACGCCGCAGGTCATCATCATCCATGGCCGGTAGATCGTCATGCACAAGCGAGAACGCATGCATGAGTTCTATGGCTGCGGCAGGCGCATCCAGGATCGAGGACTCAATACCGAGCGCTTCGCCGGTAGCGTAAACGAGCAGGGGCCGGACGCGTTTACCGCCACCCAGCACCGAGTAGCGCATTGCTTCATGCAGCTGCCGGGGAGGTAGCTCAGCACTTGGCAGGCTCTGTTCCAGCATCTCATTGACCCGCAGGGTGTAAGTGTTAATTTTATCTTTATATGGCATTGAATTTTTCATTGGTCAATAACTGCTTGCGTTAAGGCTTCAGAAGCCGACAGTCGGCACTATGTATGAGAATCGGGGCAATATTAACCGATGCAAGGCTATAATCCTGCTTTAATCTCCCGCACTGAGTTTATCGAAGGAATTTATCCATGCGTGCCATGGCCGTAGCGCATCCGAATGTTGCTCTAATTAAGTATTGGGGTAAAAGCGACACTGAGAGGAATCTGCCGGCGACCGGCTCGTTATCTGTCACGCTGGGTGGTCTGCATACCCGCACCACTATCGAATTCAGCGAAAAGCTCAAGCAGGACCAATTGCTGCTTGATGGTAAGGCTGATGCCGCTGCCGATTTGCGGATGGTTCGCTGCCTGGATGAACTGCGCCAACACGCCGGCGTTTCCTTGTTTGCCAATGTTGAATCAGCCAATGACTTTCCGACCGGCGCCGGGTTGGCCTCGTCGGCCTCCGGTTTTGCAGCTCTTACGGTAGCCGGTGCCGCAGCACTTGGCTTAAGCCTGTCGCCACAGGAACTGGTAAGAATATCCAGGCTTGGTTCGGGTTCTGCACCGCGCTCTTTATTTGCCGGTGGGGTGTGGTTGGATATTGCTAGCAGCCCCGGTGAAACAATATGTTCTAGCGTAAGCGAGCCGGCACGCTGGCCGTTGGAAGTAATAGTGGCGGTAACCTCCGTGGAAAAGAAGGCCGTCAGTTCTACTGCAGGTATGGAATCGAGCCGTGCGGCATCCCCTTACTTCGATGGCTGGGTTAGCAGTCATCCCCAGGATCTTGCCGACGGGCTCTCGTGTTTTACCGATAAGGATTTTATGCGCCTCGCAGATCTTGCCGAGCACAACTGCCTGAAGATGCATGCGCTTGCCATGAGCACCCAACCGCCATTGCTGTATTGGTCACCCGCAACTTTGGCATGCATGCAGGCGGTAATGAAGCTTCGGGCTGATGGTGTTCCGGTATTTTTTACCGTAGATGCAGGCCCTCAACTTAAGGCCGTTTGTTTGCCCGAAGCTGCCGCAATCGTGCGCGAGCGCTTACAGAGTGTTCCCGGGGTTTTGCAGACGCTGGATTGCACACTCGGGCAGGGCGCCTGGGTTGAACCTGTTGCAAAGGCTTAAGTCTTGATGCCGTCTATTGCTGTTAGTGCGCCGGGCAAGTTGGTAATTACCGGTGAGTATGCGGTGATTGATGGCGCTTCAGCCATTGCCCTAGCGGTTAACCGGCGTTCGCGCGTTAGCGTAAGTGCCACCATTGGCCAGAGCGTACTTGAGGTAACCACCAGCGATACCGAGCGCTTCCCGTTTATCTGGCAGGCTGACGGCAGCCTTGAGTTTACTGATAATGATCCCGCTGAGCGTGGCGAGCTGCTGCGTGTATTGCTTGAACAGCTGGTCGGGCGGTTGCCGGCTGCATTGCCTGATGTTGTTATTTCAATCGATAGCAGTGAGTTTTATCTTGCCACCGACGGGCAGAAGCTTGGTCTGGGCTCTTCGGCTGCAGTTTGCGTGAGTTTAACGGCAGCGCTTCATGCTTTATTTGGATTGCCCGATGATTTGCACCAACTCTGCTATGACGTACATCGTCAGTTTCAAGGCGGAAAGGGCAGCGGCATCGATGTGGCAACCAGCCTTCATGGTGGCGTAATCCGATTTCAACTTGACGCGATGGGGTCGCCGAAAAGCGAAGCTTTGAGCTGGCCACAGGGGCTTTATATGCTGCCAGTATGGACAGGTCATGCTGCTTCAACCGGCCAGATGTTGCAGCGCCTCGATGGTCTGCGTGAATCGAATCCGGCGACGTATCTAAGCCTGATTGGCGAGTTAACCCAGATTGCTGGCTGCTTTCAGGAAGTGTGGCAGCGACAAAACGTGCCCGAGTTGCTCGACCTCTTGGCAACTTACCGTTGTGGATTAAACCGTTTGGATGAGGCAGCGGCTGTGGGGATTTTTTCTGCCGAGCATGTTGATTTCGAACATCGTGCGGCGGCTATTGGCGCCGTTTATAAACCATCAGGGGCTGGTGGCGGGGATTTTGGCTTAGTGTTCAGCGACTCGACAGCCAAAATCCAGCAGTTTGCCGCTAACTTTGATTCTGCAGTAATGCTGCCAGATTGGTCGCCGACTGTGCCGGGCGTTGAATTGCGAACCGACTGAGTCGTTCGCAATCTTTAGCGGATGTAGCGGTAGTACTCAATGCCAACATCCTGAAATCCCGCGCCTTTGTTGTGACCAACATGAGTAACGATGCTCTCATTGGTTGCCGGAAATCCGAGAACGTCAGAATCTGCCCGGTCACGCAATGCGAGGTACTGCTCGTGCGTCAGGTCGATAGTGTTTTCGAGAGCCTGAGCAAAGTGAATTTTGCGCGCTGCTTTTTCCCAGCCC
The DNA here is from genome assembly GCA_018699155.1 of Chromatiales bacterium. Taxonomy (GTDB): domain Bacteria; phylum Pseudomonadota; class Gammaproteobacteria; order Steroidobacterales; genus JABIQA01. The sequence goes on along the minus strand of JABIQA010000167.1, from coordinate 39,958 downwards.
GGCACGACCCGTGCGGGAATCGCTTCCGCGGCGTCACCGCTCCCGTAAGCGAGCAACAATATTTCTTCACCGCTGAGATCTTCGCCGCGTTCAATAGCTTGATCAAAGCCGGCTGCTAACCACGCGGGCAGTGCGCCCGAGTAGATATTGCCTAGATCCATCATGGGGTCGGCACCGAGGCTCATCTTGTCGCTGACCACATCTTTGAAATCAGCCAATTTGCGCAGCGCCCTGAGCACTTTAGTGCTCAAAGGGAAAACTTCGTCATCAATACAACCGTTGGTGGCCAGGCTGGCTACGTCAGGTAAGCTGGTGATTTCTACAATCGTGTCCTCTGCGCTTACACCTGCCGCATCACAGTAACCTGTCAGAACAGTTTGGTCTTTAGCTGAGCCGGATGCGAGAGCATGCAGCCATGCCATGCCATAACCGGTTTCTGGCATGCGCCGGAAAGGCCGATGCATAAATAAGTTGGGCAGTGAGCGCAGGTACTCGGCGGGTTTCAGCTCGCGCCGTTCATACATCTGTTCAAGTGCCCGCAGCACCTCATCCACATAGCAACTGGTGGAGTACTTGCCATTGAATACGGGGATATCCCGACATGCTTCGATTTGGCCCGTGCCGTTTTTGTAGGCAATAGGCTTGCGGAAATCGACAGCTCGGTAACTGGATGCACTACCGGATTCATTTAGATCGATGCTTGCTAATGCAGGATTGGCTTCTAACAGCATGGCTACCGCACCTGCGCCCTGAGTGGGTTCTCCCGAGCTATTTAATTCGTAAAGTGCAATATCTGAACAGACCACAATAGCCTGTTGGTTTTTGCCGTCAGAACTCAAGTAGCGCAGACCATTTTTGAGCGCATACACGCCACCGAGGCAAGCGTGTTTGAACTCAGGCACTTCGCAATGTCGGGAGAGAGGCTGTTTCCCTTGAGCAATTAATGCCTCATCGACAATGCCTTTCACAATAATGGCACCAGCGGAGTTGTCGGTACTCGATTCTGTTCCGAGCGCCAGAAAGCCAATGTTCTGTGGGTCGATTTCGTAGCGTTCAATTAATCGAAGCACAGAGTTGGCAGCCATTGTATAAACGCTTTGCTGAGGGCCCAGCATCCGGAAGCTGTGACCAATGACGTTTTTTATTTTTGACCAGTCGCCATTGTTCCATGCGCACCAGTCTTTCAGACGAACGCGATATGGCGGAACATGCAGAGCAAGGCCGCTTATTCCTACTGATGGTTGAAGATTTTGAGTCATGATTCAGTTCCGGTTGGCGAATATACCGGCCATTTTTGCTGTGGTACTGCCGGCAGGTTGGTATTGCCGGAGCTAAATGTAAGTAGAGTTATTCTACCGTGATCGTGATTTTTTCCGACATTACCGGAGGCTCATGCGGTACATGGTGACCATCACCAAGCAGTAACTGTAGCGTGTGGGTGCCAGGCTCAAGTTCAACCGTTGTTTCGAGTTGACCGCCACCGAAGTGGACATGGTTGTCGTCAGAGGGAAACACCTGATTCAACGGCGGCAGATCTGCATCGATTAGCAAGTGGTGGTGCCCGGTTGCGGGTTCGTAGCTGCCTGCTGTAGCAATGGTGATGTTTTCGGCGCCGAACTGCAAGGTTAGCGGCGAGGCAACGATGTCAGCATCCTGAACGTTAATAAAATAGACGCGGGCATCTTCAGGCGCAGCAGTGCGCGGCATCTCCAGTACTTGGAGCGGGCTTTGATTCTCAGTTTTGGCAACTGCCTGGGGCGCTTCGGAGCCGCCACTGCAGCCAATGAGTGCGCTGCTTGCTAGCAGTGCGGCCAATACCGGTAGAATTCTGCCGTGTGTTTTCTGGTTCATAGTCTCGCCTTTCCATGAGGAAACGGGATATTACTCCAGTTTACGCGGTTATGTCATGGTCGGGCCTGCCAAATGCCTCGGGACCAAAGTCGTCAACCGCCACCAATGCCATTACTGCTGCGTCATAATGCCGCAGTTCCTCAGCTTCATCGGCTGTCAGCACTCCTTTTGCAAGCGCGGCATCAATCTGCGCGGGCAGGTCGGCACCGCTGATCAGGCCTGCCTTAACTGCATCGCGGATTTTTTTCTCCAGCGGCGCTGCATGCTCGGCCAACTCCAGCGCCGCCTGCAACATGCCCAAGGGATTGCTCTCGTGCTTCGCTATATAAGCGTCTTCGGTTAAACGCTCACGGCTTGGTGTTGGATGTGTCACCAAATCGACAATTTGAAATGCCAGTTTATCTGAGGGTGCTGAATACATGCGCCCAAGCGGGAAGATCATCGCGCGGAGTCCTGCTGCGACGAGTCGATTTGGGAAGTTGCGCAGAAAACCATGCAACTGCTCCTGTGCCTGATACAGCAGCTGACGGCAGGCCCATTCCACTAAAGGCAGATCACTTTCCTGACGCCCCTGATTTTCAAAATGCTTGAGCACCGTGCTGGCCAGATACAACGAACCAAATACATCAGCAAGCCGGCCGCTAAGTGATTCACGGCGTTTCAGGCTACCGCCGAGCACCAGCATGGCTATATCGGCAGTGAGCGCAAATGCAGCGCTGAATCGATTTATATGCTGGTAATAGCGTTTGGTTGGGCCTTCCACAGGTACATCGGTAAAGCGCGCATGGGTGAGTGCGAGTATAAATGATCGCGCAGCATTGCCGAGTGCATTGCCGATGTGTTTGAACAGGCTGTCATCAAACTCAGCCAGACCCCTACTGTAATCAGGGTTCTTGGCCGCAGCCATTTCTTTCAATACATATGGGTGGCAGCGAATCGCTCCCTGGCCAAAAATAATGAGACTGCGGGTGAGGATATTGGCGCCTTCGACGGTGATGCTAATAGGAATGCTGGCATAGGTGTTGGCAAGGTAATTCTTGGGCCCCATCATGACGCCTTTACCGCCTTGAATATCCATGGCATCGCTGGAAACCTGCCGACCGAGTTCGGTGCAGCGCGCCTTGAGTATTGCTGAGGGTACCGCAGGCTTTGCACCACGGGAGATAAGGTTGCAGGTGACCGAAACACTGGCATTCATAATGTAGGTGTTGCCGGCCATGCGGGCGATGATCTCGCCGACACCTTCGAACTGGCTGACTGATACGTTGAACTGCTTACGAATGCGGGCATAGGCCCCGGTTGCATAGACGGCGGCTTGCGCGCCACCCTGAGCTTCGGAAGGCAGTGAAACGCCGCGTCCTTCGGCCAGCTGCTCCATCAACATGCGCCAACCCTGGCCAGCACGTTCTGGACCACCGATGATCGCATCAATCGGCATGAATACGTCTTTACCCTGGGTAGGGCCGTTTTGAAACGGCGTGCCAAGCGGCATATGCCGCCGCCCGATGGTGACGCCTGCGGTATTGGTGGGAATGAGTGCGACAGTGATACCGGCATCCACTTCCTCGCTGAGCAGTTGCTCAGGATCATAGAGTTTAAAAGCGAGCCCCAGCACAGTCGCAACCGGAGATAGAGTGATGTAGCGCTTATTCCAATTCAGGCGAATGCCGAGGACCTCTTTTCCGCCGAGCTCTTCTCTACAGACAATGCCTGTGTCCGGAATCGCCGCTGCATCAGAGCCCGCACGCGGTGCGGTGAGCGCAAAACAGGGCACCTCTTTGCCACTGGCAAGTCCGGGTAGGTAGCGTTGTTTTTGATCTTCAGTACCGTAGTGAACCAACAGTTCGCCGGGGCCGAGAGAGTTGGGAACAGCCACCGTGCTGGCCGCAACCACAGAACGGCTGACCAGTTTAGCCAGAACTTTGGCTACCGCACTGGCTGAAAAGCCCAGGCCGCCGTATTCGGTAGGAATCTTCATGGCGAAGAATTGATGCTCTTTAATATAGGCCCAGACTTCGGGGGGCAGGTCGCCAAGCTCATGCACAATCTGCCAGTCATCCAGCATGCTGCAAAGTTCTTCGCAGGGCCCATCGAGAAATGCCTGTTCTTCCGACGTTAATTTGGGTTTTGGAATAGACAGCCACTGGTTCCAGTTCGGATGGCCGGTGAACAGTTCGCCATCCCAGCCGACGGTACCTGCTTCCAGTGCTTCTCTTTCGGTATCAGAGAGGGTGGGCACCATGGTTTTGTAGATATTGAATGCGGGTGCGCTCAATCGTGTTCGGCGGAAAGACTTTAGGTTGAGTAAGACCATGCCGCCGAAAACGACCCAAAGCAGCAAAAGCCAGAAGCCACTGCCGGCCGCGGTATAAATTGCCAGTGCCACGCCGGTAGCAATGGTTGAGCTGCGCAGGTCGAAGCGTTTGTAAGCGAGAAAAATGAGCACGCTTAAAAACAGCGCGAACCCAATCAAAGCAGAAAGCAGAGTAGCCACGATAAAACCCTTCCAATTGAAAGGTTAGGGGTCCGAAAAGCCCTAAACCGGTTTTGTTCTTAATAGCTAGCATCTATTTCAGTGGCAGAGCCACTGTAGCGCCAACAGTTGTCCTTAAACTATACCTTAAGCATTGCTTTCTCCGCGCGATAAAACGCCATGCGCACATCTGGCCGACCTTTCAGCATAAGCACTGAGGCCAGTACTGCTGAGCATTAGGTGTTTATCGGATGTACTTTGCTGAACATGCGGCAATAAAAAAGCCCGCATTAGCGGGCTTTTTTATTGATGCTTTTGCAGTTGCTTACGCTGGGAACAGATGCTCCACAGCAGCGCGTTCTTCACGCAGCTCAGTATCGGTAGCATCCATCAGCTTGCGGCTGAAATCGGATACTGACAGACCCTGAACTATTTCATACGTGCCAGCCTTGCACGTGACAGGGAACGAATAAACAAGGCCTTCAGCAATGCCGTAGCTGCCATCTGAAGGCACGGCCATGCTGGTGTATTCGCCGACAGGCGTACCGAGCGCCCAGTCACGCACATGATCAATGGCAGATGATGCGGCTGATGCAGCGCTTGAAAGACCGCGAGCTTTAATAATGGCTGCGCCACGTTGCTGTACGGTGGTGATGAACTCGCCCTGTAACCAGTTGCTGTCAATCGCATCATTGGCGGCTTTACCAGCGATAGTGCAATGGCTGATGTCCGGGTATTGAGTAGCTGAGTGGTTGCCCCAGATGATGGCGCCTGTTACATCAGTGTTGTGAACACCGGCTTTGCCGGCAAGCTGGGCAAGCGCACGGTTGTGATCAAGGCGGGTCATTGCAGTAAAGTTTTCTTTTGGAATACTGGGTGCATTCTTCTGTGCAATAAGTGCATTGGTGTTAGCAGGGTTTCCGACAACCAATACTTTAATATTGCGGCTGGCGTGATCGTTCATGGCCTTGCCCTGTACTGAGAAGATGGCCGCATTGCCTTGCAACAGGTCAGCGCGCTCCATGCCGGGGCCGCGAGGTTTGGCACCAACGAGCAGCGCGTAGTCAGCGTCTTTGAACGCCACGTTAGGGTCGTCGCTTGTAACGATTCCAGCAAGGGTGGGGAATGCGCAATCATCAAGTTCCATTGCAACACCATTCAGCGCGCCAAGTGCGGGGGTAATTTCCAGCAGCTGAAGGATGACGGGTTGATCGGCACCAAGCATCTGGCCTGAAGCAATACGGAAGGCCAGTGCGTAACCGATCTGGCCGGCGGCGCCGGTAATGGCGACTCTAACGGGGGATTTCATTGTTTAAGTTCCTGTGTTTCGTTCTGGTAATTAGTGTTGATTCTGGAGTGTTTCTGGGCAAGCCTGTTATTACGGAGTTCGTTGGCGTGCACCTGAATCGGGGGCGGAATTCTACCACCGGCTGTGCCGGATTGAATCTGTATCAACATAAAGCGGGCATGCCAAGCCATGAACTCTGGTCAGGCAGCCTACGCCGAAAAAAAATAAGCCTATAAATACAAAGCTTTATTCTACTTTAGGCGCTTTAGTCGGTTGAATTCTTTTTATTGAATGCACGAATTTCAGCATTAAAAGCTGACGCGATTTTTTCCATTTCGTCGACAGCAGCGTTGTGTTTCATATCGCTAACCCGGATCTGATCTTCAGTGACGTCGGGTCCTAATGCATTAGTTTCCTCTTCGAGGCAGGCGAGATAGGTTTCAACTGCAGCCATATACTGCTTGACAGTACCTTGCGTCGCAACTAATTCGGCTTCAGTGGCGGTACTGCCGTCAGGAATCTCGACATTTGCTGGAAAGTTACAATTTGCCTGTGCCGTCGTGGCCATAAACAGGCCTGCTGAGGTTAGGATCAGCGTGTGCAGAGCCCGGCGAAAAATTGAGGTGCGGTGAGTCATAGTGGCATTCCGTATCTTAGTGTTGGAGTGGGCTATTATGCCGGATAGACGCGCTATCATCCATTTTCTGATTCATACGGTCGGGTTCGTTATGCTGCCCCTTTCCCGGCTTGAATCTCCTCGCTTGCGGTACCTCATTGCTCAAGAACCCGTCTGACATCACTGAATTCTCACCCGCACTGGGCCTGGCTAATCCGCATATCCAGGCAGTGCTGTCGAGTGCCGGTATTCGCGCCGGAACAGTGCGCCGGCGATTTGCGGGGTTGCGCAAGCTGAGTACTGATGTGATTGTGCCCTGTGGCGATGGCGTGAGGTTGCTGGCTCATTTTACGCCGGGCGCCCCGGGTTCGCCCCTTACAGTTCTGATTCACGGCTGGGAAGGCAGCGCAGAATCGGTTTATTTGCTGTCTGCAACGCGTCAGTTTCATGCGGCAGGCTACTCTGTGCTGCGTTTGAATCTTCGTGATCACGGACCATCACATCATTTAAATGAAGACATGTTTCACTCCTGTCGATTGCAAGAGGTAATCGATGCCGTTGCCTGGGCGCAGGCCCGATATAAACCCTCACGTTTGTTGCTAGGAGGATTTTCGTTAGGCGGTAACTTTGCATTACGTGTTGGTGCTCTTGCTGCAAACCATGGCATTGATGTGTTCCGCGTTCTGGCGGTTTGCCCTGTATTGGACCCAGCCGAGACTATGCATGCACTTGATACTGGTTGGTTTATTTATCGTTGGTACTTTCTGAACAAATGGCGCAACTCCCTGATGAAGAAAATGTCAGCTTTCCCGGGCCGCTATGATTTCTCAGAGTTGCAGCGTTTTGCGACGCTCACTGAGATGACGGAACACTTTGTTGTTCATCACACAGAGTACCCTGACCTCTATAACTATCTGCATGAATACTCTCTGGTTCGTGGGCGTCTCGAAAACCTAAATGTTGATTCGCGCGTGCTGCTTGCCGCGGATGATCCTATTATTCCAGTTAGCGGTCTGAACCGCTTGCAGACTACAGATTGTTTCAAAGTCGACGTGAGCAGTTTTGGCGGTCATTGCGGGTATCTGGAGAATTATCGCCTTACAAGCTGGGTGAATCGCTGGTTACTGAATGCCGCAAGCTTGCCTTAGTTGCCGGTTTTTAAGGTGGTAACGCCGCCGCCGTCAATCCACAGTATTCGTATTGGTTGGCAGTTATTTATGAACAAAACAACAGCGGGCAACCTTTCACAATGGTTGATGGCATTCTTGATGATTTGTTCTTCCTCAACATAACAATATTCACGCTATGTACAGATTCGACATTGCAGTTCTTAAGTAATGAATATTCTGGCCTGAATGCTGGATGAGGTGTGCTTAGAATGGGTGTGTCTTAGCGGTTTTTTTAGGTTATTGTTGCGCTTTCTTGCGGTGAGTCCCTATTTAGCAGACTCTTCTGGTCGTTATGATCCGGTCATTTTTGTGCATAGAACGATGGAAAGGTCAGATAGCTAATGAGTGATGTGTACGCAAGACGCCTTCGTGAATTGCAGCAGCGGGATTGCAAAAGTCTATTCGGTGGGGGTATGCGCGGTATAGAGCGTGAATGTTTGCGTATTGCTGCAGATGGCCGTATCGCGCAGACACCGCATCCGGAAGCTCTGGGGTCGGCGCTGACGCACAAGTTCATCACCACCGATTATTCCGAAGCGCTCGTTGAGTTCGTTACTCCGCCCCAGCCAAGTACTTGGGAAGTGATGCAATGTTTGTTCGACCTGCATCAGTTCGCCGTTGAGGGCATGGGCGACGAGCTTTTATGGCCTTTTAGCATGCCCTGCGGGCTGACCACCGAATCGTCAATTCGTCTTGCTCAATACGGCGATTCTAATGTTGGCCGGATGAAAACCCTATATCGAATGGGCCTAGGCAATCGTTATGGGCGTTTCATGCAGGTTATTTCTGGCCTGCACCTCAACTATTCATTGCCTGAATATTTCTGGCCTGTCTATCAGGAACTGGAAGGCTCTACTGATGATGCCGGTGATTTTCGTTCGGCTGCTTATATGAGCTTAGTGCGCAACGTGCGGCGGTTTGACTGGCTGATATTGTATCTATTTGGGGCTTCTCCTGCGGTCTGCAAAAGCTTTCTGAAAGGCAGTGAGACCAGTCTCGAGCAGTTAGACGAGAGCACTGTGTTCGGACCCTATGCCACATCATTGCGTATGAGTGGTTTGGGTTATCAAAACACCAGCCAGTCTGCGCTGCATGTATCTGCTAATAGCCTTGATGAATATGTCCGCGACCTTTCGGCGGCCATTAAATCCCCTGATGCGCAGTGGCAGGCATTGGGCTTGCGGGATAATAATGGTGAGCGCCTGCAGCTAAATACCAATCGATTACAGATTGAGAACGAGTATTACAGTTCGGTGCGACCCAAGCGGGTAGCACGAACCGGTGAGCGACCGACCAAAGCCTTGCGGCGTGGTGGTGTTGAGTACGTAGAGTTACGTGTGCTTGATGTGAGTCCATTTGATCCGGTCGGTATTAATCAGGCTGAGATACGTTTTGTTGAAACCTACCTCGCCTATTGTATGTTGCAGGACAGTCCGCCGATTAGCATTGATGAAGCGGCCGAGAATAAAGCCAATCAGGCGGCTGTTGCTGAGTACGGTCGTAAACCCGGGCTCAAGCTGCAACGGAACGGTGCTGAGGTTTCTATGCAAGATTGGGCGCTGGAGTTGCTCGAAGATATGCAGCCGGTTGCAGCGATGCTGGATTGCAGTGTGGGTGAGGAATACCAGCAGTCCCTGGCAATTCAGCTGGCTGTTGCGAGAGACCCTGAGCTTACGCCATCGGCGCGCATGCTGGCTGAGCTTCATGAAAGCGGCTTGTCTTTCGTTGAATACGGGCTAAAGGTAGCTGGCGCTAATAGAGATTATTTTCTGGCACAGGCGCCTGAACACAATGTGCGCCGCACTGCATTGACTGAAGAGGCTGCCGCATCGTTGTTGCGTCAGGCCGACATAGAAAAGTCCGATACAGTTACTTTTGATGAATACATTCAGCGCTATTATTCTTAGCGTGCCTTTAAGTGGCAGGGTTGTCTGCCGCTGTCCTTTTGGTAGGGTGGTGGCTAGTACCGAGCGGAGTGTGATTTTTCGATTAGGAGCCGTTTATTAAAGCTTTCATTACAGCTTTTATTCTGGGATTAACGCTGGTGATTACCGGAGCCTATTTCTATCCGCTGCCAAATCAGCTGCGGGTGCGGTCAGATATTGAGGTGGTTGCTAACGGCGGCCGCAAAGAAGACTTTTATATACATTTAGACCGGGATCGCATTACTCAGGCTCAGCAAGATCTAGTGGCTGCATTTCCAGCGCAGGGGACTCACGCCGACCTGTTTAAGCTAAGAAATACGAGTGGCAAAGTCATTGGATTAGCGTCTCGGATGACGAGCTTAATCCCTGACGCGAACGGTGAGTTTGAGCTCGCGGTGAATTGGCTGTTGCTGCTGCCGAGTCGCGGCAGCTTCTTGTTGTCGCAGAACCCATCCTCATTGTCTCCGGCATTGGCTGAGGGTGCCAACCTTGAGTTAAATATTCAGCAGGGCCGCATGGTCGTCGGTGATCGGGAATTCAGCGAGCTTGCGGGCAGCTATGTCGAGATGCCGTTATCTAAGGACACCGATGGCGACGGTAAAGCTGAGAGCGTGTTGTTGTTAAGTACGCTTTTGGTGGGAGTGGATCCTGCATGAGGAAGTTGATCGTATTGCTGGGGTTGCTCGGGGGTGGGTTTACAGGCTTTCTGCTGGTGGTTTTTAATCCATTGGTTGAGGATAGTTTGCAGCGCGAAATTGTTGGTGCCGGTGTTTATCGCTATGCGAGCAGCGATGTGTACGGCATGCATTCCACCGCTGATGGCTTATTGAATATTGCCAGACTGCTTCGCGGCCCCGCAGATTTCGATGAATCCGCCATTCGTAACACTGTGGCTGCAGTTATGGTGCTGCGTGATTCATCGGATGCTCCGGTGGCCTTTGCCACGCGTCTGAGTGCCAGCGAGCGCAATTCGAATTTGTTGTTTGGTGAATTTAGAACACGCAGCTATTGGAATATATTCTGGCCTAATCGGGGCAGTGTTTACATGCAGTCGCTGGAAAGTCGTCGTGAGTTGCTTCATGACGGCATGAGTTCTTTTCTTGTTGGAGGCGAACCGCAAGCCGGAGGCGAACGTTATATGCTGACCATGGCCGGTGAAGGTGCCGGTAATCGGATTGTCGGCATTAGTGGTTTGTATTCGAGTGCAACAGGGCACTACTCGGAGGTTTTGTTAAACCCTATAAATGACCCCGATATTCAGCGGGGCGAGTTGCAGTTAAGTATTAAGCGTTAGCTATTAGGCGAGAGCCGCGGTAGCTATATCCTTGAACGGTATGCTCATGTCTTTGAGTTGTTCGACATCCAATTCAGCGCCCTTCGCCAACAACTTCTTTGCCAACATGAATTCGCGCGCGCTGTTTATGGCATCGACAGAAAGCAATTTGTTGCCCTTCAGATAGAAGGCCGCAAAATGTTTACTGGCAGGCTCGCCACGCAATATCACTGTGTCATAGCCCTCCGATAAGCCGACAATCTGTAACTTAATGTCGTATTGGTCTGACCAGAACCAGGGGATTTGCGCGTACTCCACCGGTTCGCCGCAGATAGTGCAGGCTACTGTTTTGGCTTGTTCTAATGCGTTGTGCACTGATTCAAGGCGCAGCCGACGACCTAGCAGCCGGTTGGGGTGAGATGTGCAGTCGCCAGCAGAGAGAATGCTCGGATCCTCGGTGCGGCAGAACTCGTCGACAGCAATACCATTATCAATAGTAAGGCCTGCTGCCTCAGCGAGTTCGGTGTTTGGTAGAATACCAATGCCAATAATGACAATGTCGGCTGGCAGCGGCGCTGCACCCTTCAGGTTCACACCTGTAACGGCAGTGCTGCCACTAAAGCTCTCGATGCGGACATTGCAACGCAGGTCTACGCCGGCGTCGGTATGCAGTTTGGTGTAGAAATCGGAAAGTTCGGGCGCAACGGCGCGCTGCAGTGGCCGCTCGGCCATTTCCAGTACGGTTACATTGAGCCCGCCTTTTTTTGCAATAGCTGCAACTTCCAGACCAATGTAACCGGCGCCCACTATTACTAGGTTGCTTCCCGGCGTTAAGCCGCTGCGAATAGCCTCGACGTCAGTGATGTTACGAAGATAATGCACGTTGGCCAGTTCGCTGCCAGGAATCGGGGCTTTGCGGACGCGGCTGCCTGTAGTGAGCACCAGCCAGTCATAATCCAATTGCTTGCCACTGCTCAGAGCGACTGATTTATTTTCCCTATCGATAGATTCGACCCGGGTATTCAGCTCAAGCTCGATGTTGTGTTCCGGGTAGTACCTCTCGGGCTTGAACATCAAGCGGTTGGCATCCAATTCGCCAGCCAAAAAGGCTTTCGACAGGGGCGGCCGCTGATAGGGCGCGTAGGCTTCTTCGCCGACGAGAGTGATGGCACCGTCAAAACCTTTTTGTCGCAATGACACCGCCACCTGCCCGGCAGCATGCCCAGCACCGACAACAATAACTTTCTTGCTCATAAGTAAGGTTTCCTGCCCATGTTTTATGCAACAAAATTTTTGCGGGCAAAGGCTTTAATGATGAATGATCGCCATTATACTGAGGTTTCTATTGGCGTGGGTGAAAGGGCGGTTCAAATGGCACAGACGGTTCAGATTAATGAGTTTGGTGGCCCTGAGGTCATGCAGTTGGTGCAAATACCCGATCGGCAGCCCGGTGCTGGTGAGGTTCTGGTCAGGCATACCGCAATAGGCGTTAACTTTATTGACACCTATCACCGCTCTGGCTTATACCCGCTGAAAATGCCAGCGGGTTTGGGCCTTGAGGCGGCCGGTGTAGTGACTGCGGTTGGTTCCGGTGTGACCGGAGTGGTGATCGGTGATCGGGTAGCGTATGCCAGTCAGCCACCGGGTGCATACGCATCAGAACGGGTTGTTGCAGCTAACCGAGTTGTTGTTTTGCCTGAGGGTATTGATGAAGCAACAGCAGCCGCCTCAATGTTGAAAGGTTTTACAGCTTGGTACTTATTGTTTAAAAGTTATCGCGTGCAAGCCGGCGACACCGTTTTGTTGTATGCGGCCGCTGGCGGTGTTGGATTGATTGCATCGCAATGGGCACATAGCTTAGGCGCCCGCGTTATTGGCGTTGTTAGCACTGAAGCAAAAGCTGAGTTGGCGCGCGCTAATGGCTGTGCCGAAATAGTAATGGCCGGTGATCCGGATTTTGTTGCCCGGGTGCGCGAGTTAACGGGTGCTGACGGGGTGGCCGCTGTGTATGACTCTGTGGGTCAGGATACGTTTATTCAATCGCTGGATTGTTTGCGGCGCCATGGCACGATGGTGACTTATGGCAACGCTTCAGGTCCGGTTAAACCCTTTTCGCCGCTGGAACTCGCGGCCCGTGGGTCTTTGTATTTAACCCGTCCGGTGTTATTTGACTTTATTGCCGATCAGGCCGGCCTGCATGCTGCACGTGATGCTTTGTTCGCAGTGCTCACGAGTGGGGCGGTAAACGTTTCAATTAATCATGAGTATGCGTTAGCTGATGTTGCACAGGCGCACTCTGACCTGGAAACGCGTCGCACCAGCGGTTCAATTGTGTTGCGACCGTAAGTTCATTCCTACATAGAAAGTGCGGTCACTCCGAATATGTCCGCAATGATCAGGGTTCACGCCTTGCCGTAACCGCCGCCGCCGGGGGTCGCAATTCGCACCCGGTCACCGGGCTGCACTGCCACTGTGGCAGTTGCATTCAACACACTGTTGGTTGAGCCCTGTTTTAGCAGGTTAATACCGGTTGCCGCAGAGCCGCCATGATGGAGTCCGAATGGCGCGATGCGTCGGTGGTTTGACAATATCGATACTTCCATAGCCTCGAGAAATTCAAACTCCCGGATAAGTCCGTTGCCGCCGCAATGCTTGCCCGCTCCGCCAGAGTCAGCTCGAATCGAAAACTCGTTCACTCTTACCGGGTAGCGAGATTCCAGAATTTCGATGTCGGTGAGTCGTGAGTTTGTCATATGGGTTTGTATGGCATCGCAACCATCAAAATCGGCACCCGCTCCTGAGCCGCCACCCAGCGTTTCGTAATACTGGTGCGTGGCATTGCCGAATGTCAGATTATTCATGGTGCCCTGTGATGCGGCCAATACGCCAAGTGCAGCAAACAACGTGTCGACAATGCATTGCGATGTTTCAACGTTTCCTGCCACAACTGCAGCCGTGTTGTCCGGGCTTAACAGCGATGCGTCGGGCAGTATAATGGTCAATGGCCGCAGGCAACCAGCGTTCAGTGGAATAGGTTTTTGCGCAAGGGTTCTGAACACATACATGACGGCGGCTCTTGAAATTGCTGCCGGGGCATTAAAGTTAGTTGCGCTCTGCGGGCTGGTACCGTTGAAATCTATGATTGCCGAGCGCTGGCTATGGTCGATATGTATGGCGACAATGATGGCTTCGCCGCTATCCATTTCATAGCTATAACTGCCGCCGCTCAGGCCTTGTATCGCCGTGCGAATAACCTGTTCGGCGTTGTCGAGGACATGCTCCATATAGTGGGTCACTGTCGCAGCACCCATCTCATGCTGCAGATTTTTAAAGAGTCTCTGACCTTGCGTGTTGGCCGCCAACTGGGCCGTTAGGTCTGCAATGTTCTGCTCGGGGTTTCTGGCGGGCAGCGGCCCTGCGGCCAGGTGGTGACGCAGAGCCTGCTCACGCATAACGCCATCACTGACAATACAAAAACCATCAAAGATAATACCTTCCTCTGAAATGGAGTGACTGTTTGCTGGCATCGACCCGGGACTAATGCCACCGATATCGGCGTGATGCGCTCGCGATGCGATTAAACACTGGATATCTCCGGTGGTTTCATCGAGCAGTGGAGATACAACAGTGATGTCGGGCAGGTGGGTGCCCCCCGAGAATGGTGAGTTGCTGATATAGCTATTGCCTTGCATAAAGCCACTGCGATGCTGCTTTAATAAGGCTTGTACACAGCTGTCCATCGAGCCGAGATGAACCGGTATATGAGGTGCATTAGCGATGAGTTCGCCGGTGTTATTGAATAGGGCGCAGGAGAAATCCAGCCGGTCTTTGATGTTGGTAGAACGGGCGGATGCTTGCAGCGCATCACCCATTTGAGCGGCAATGTGCATGAAGCGTTGATTGAATATTTCCAGTAATACCGGGTCTGCTACTTCGGGGTTAGAAATGGCCAGCGAACGACTTTCATGCTGGTTGAGTATCAGCTGCAGGCTTGCATTTACATGGGCCTTCCAACCCCGAGGCAATATGATACTTGAGTTCGCCTCAATGATTAGCGCAGGTCCCGGGAGTTCTTCGCCACTGACAATGGATTCGAGTGTGATGCATGGAATGGTCTGCCATTTATCATCGAGATAGACCTCGGCAGTGCTTGATGCATTCGCCAATGCCTCCGTCTCCAGAGTGCCTGTGGCGGTCGCCAGGGTTTCTGCGGTTGTATTAATTTCGATGCTGTCAATTAGAAGAACGGCATCGACCGCCGGGGCAAAACCAAACCGCTGCTTGTGTGCATCGGCAAAATCCTTCCGTAGCGTTTCAAGCGTAGGAGTGCTCATGGGTAAGGTGTTATCGCTACCGCTAACTTTAATGAACAAGCGCGCCACTGACCGGAGCGTTGCCGGATCAATATTCTCAGCGGGTAATGCAGCTTCGCACTCTGCCCGGAGTTGCTCGATTGTTGCGGCAAGTTGCTCGGTGCTGCCTTCCACGGGTAGGTTAACTGTCAGTTGTTTAACCTTGCTGACCGGTGCAATTCCAATGCCGTAGGCTGACAGCACACTCGCAAACGGGTCAATCAGGATTTGCCTGATACCCAGTAGTTCTGCGACAGCACAGGCATGCTGCCCGCCTGCGCCACCGAAGCAGCACAGAGTAAAGTCCGCCGGATTCTTCCCCTGTTGGCCGGTAATGTGTCGTATTGCGTTGGCCATGCTCTCGGTGGCAACGCGGATAAATCCGCAGGCCGTTTGTTCTGACGTGTATGCAAATCCTTTAGATGAATTGATGGTTCGTGTCAGTGCGGCGAAGGCGGCTTTAACGCTGTCGATACTTAAGAGCTCGGAGCCCGAAGGACCAAACACAGCTGGAAAGGCGCTTGCTTGTATGTGTCCGGTCAGAAGATTGGCATCGGTAACGGTCAGCGGGCCGCTGTTCAGGTAGCACAATGGCCCGGGGAAAGCGCCGGCTGAATCGGGACCTGCCTGCAAGCGGCTGTCTGCGTATCTGAGCACCGAGCCGCCACCGGCAGCAATAGTATGGATATTGATCATCGGCGTTTGAATAAAATTGCCGCCAATTTGGGTTTCGCGACTGAGCTCATGACCATTGTCATACACAGATACATCCGTGGATGTGCCACCCATATCAAAGCCGATGAGACGCGTCAGACCTGCGCGCTTGCCTCCGGCTGCCATACCCACCATGCCACCAGCTGGGCCCGACAGGATGCTGTCTTTACCGCATAAGTCGTCAGCAACAACCATGCCGCCATTACTTTGCATCATTAAAAAGTTTGTCGGCGTATGTTTATTCGCTGCCAGCGCCTGTTGAAAGCTTTTAATGTATTTGCTGAGCACCGGAGTGACATAGGCATCGGCTACGGTTGTTTGGCCACGACTGATGAGCCGTTGCAGGCCACTTAAACGGTGTGACACAGAGATGTTCTGAATACCGGCTTGCCGCGCCAATTCAAACAGTCGTTGTTCATGGAGGGGGAACAGATAGCTGTGCAGCAAACATATGGCGACACTGCGAATGCCGCTATCACAGATGTTTTCCAATATATCCCGTGCCGCGGGTTCATCAAGTTTTTGAAGCACAGCGCCATCGGCAGAAACTCTTTCATCGACTTCAAATACAGCATGATAGAGCGGAGTTGGCTTACTTATATTGAGCGCGAAAATATCCGGACGACTCTGATTGCCAATTTTCAATGCATCTGCAAAGCCGCGGGTAGTAATCAATGCTACCGCCTCGCCGGCATGTTCGAGCAGCGCATTCGTCGCAACAGTTGTGCCCATCTTGATAAAGCTGACCTGAGGTGCATCTGCATCGCTCAGAAAGCGGCGAATGCCTTCGGCAGCTGCATCGGTGTACATCAATGGATTATCTGACAGCAGTTTTTGAATACGCAGTTTCCCGCAGGGCTCGCGGGCAATCACATCGGTGAATGTACCGCCGCGATCAATCCAGAATTGCCAGTTATCGCTCATCGATTCCATGTATGTAAGTTGGGTATTGGCATTGTATTGCATCGGTCGTAATGATGGGTTCGTGTTGCCGCTGCTGTTCAAATTTGCGATGCTGCAGGAAGTTTCCTAGGATAATCTTTACAAATGGCTGATTCTTTTTGGATCATGATAACGCTTATTGCTTACATGATCGTGTTGGTATTGATCGGTGTCTGGGCACAGAAGCGCACCACCGATCAGGGGGATTATTTCCTCGGTGGTCGTCAGCTTGGGCCATGGGTCGCGAGCCTCAGCGCTTCGGCCAGTTCGTCATCGGCATGGTCGCTGTTGGGGGTCAGTGGCACTGCTTATGCAGTGGGCATGGAGGCTTTCTGGTTCTTGCCGGGAGTGCTTGGGGGTTATGTGTTCAGTTGGTCCTATGTAGCGCCGCGCCTGCGACAGGCGACCGAGCGGGACGATGCAGTGACTTTGTCCGAGCTTCTATTTGGTCGTTTCGATCGTGATGGCAGCAACGTGGTAATCCGCTCTGCTTCAATCATCATTCTGGTTAGCCTTATGTTCTACATTGCGGCGCAGTTTCAGGGCGCCGGGCTGGCATTTTCCAGCAGCTTTGGTATGGCGCCGACGGCGGCCATCCTTTTTGGTGCTGCCATCGTGTTGGTGTACACCCTTATTGGTGGCTTTTGGGCCGTTGCGGTTACCGATGCCGTGCAAGCCGTGCTAATGGTATCAGTGGCCGCCTTGTTGCCGGTGCTGTGTCTGTTGGAAGTCGGTGGCTTTTCAGGTTTGTGGACTGGAATGGCCGGTGTGGAGGATGAGGTTTTTCTCAGCTTTACCGGCAAGTACAGCGGCCTTGCCGCGGTGGGCTTTGTATTCGGCATGCTGAGTCCGGGTGTCGCGTATATCGGCCAGCCCCATGTAATGAATCGTTTTATGGCCATTAAAGATGATGCGAGCTTACGTCAGGGCAGGATTATTGCTATTTGCTGGGCATCTATAGTGTTCAGTGGCATGCTCATTCTTGGCTGGTCGGCACGGGTATTATTTCCAATGACCGGTAACGAAGAACAGATTTTCTTTCATGCAACCCAGCAGTTGTTGCCACCGGTAATTGCAGGCGTGATGATCGCCGGTGTGTTGTCGGCAATTATGTCGACAGCTGACAGCCAGTTGCTGGTGGCAGCATCATCCATTGCCCGCGATTGGAATCTTGCAGACAGTCGTGCGCATGCCAAAGTGCTTACTGACTCGCGGGTTGTGGTTACGCTTGTTACGGTTATCGCCTGCGCAATATCTTTATTTCTGCCATCGTCAATTTTTGACCGAGTGTTGTTTGCATGGCATGCGCTAGGCGCTTCGTTTGGTCCTATGGTGCTTCTATTTATTGCCAATGTGCGCATTCGCCGCACGCCGGCTTTGATAAGCCTTTGGCTGGGCTTTGGTTTAACGGTTTTCTTTAACTGGATGCCGGATACCCCGGGCGACATTCTGGAGCGGGTGGTGCCGTTCCTGGTGGCTTTTGCCGTGGCCTGGTTTGGTCGCGAGCGGGCTGCGGCCGATGTCTAATTAATGGATTCAAAACGAGGAATAGTGTGCTTTTCTCATGGCCAGGAGAGCGGCCCCGACGGCACAAAGATCAGAATGCTAACGCCGCTGGCTGAGCAGGCTGGGTGGCGTGTTGAGTCACTTGATTATCGTGGTATCGATGATCCCGCAGAGCGTATCGACAAGCTCTTTGCATGGTGCATGCAACAAACCACACCGGTATTACTTGTGGGCAGCAGTATGGGTGCAGCAGTCAGTGCTGCCGTTGCACACCGTATTGCTGTTACCGGCGTGTTCCTGATAGCCACAGCAATTTATGTGCCGGGCTACGAAGCGTTTAACCCTCTGCCATTGCGTTGCCAAGCAACCCTCGTGCACGGCTGGCGTGATGAGGTTGTACCGTATCGTAATGGCTTGCGGTTTGCGTTGGAATGTCAGGGGCGTTTTACCCTTTTAGCGGGTGATCATGGTCTTGGTGATGCGGAGAGCCTAGAGCGGCTCCAGGTTTTGTTTCAACAGTTCTTGGTCAGTCATGAAAAAGATTGATATTTGCTCTAAACAACGTTTCCTTGGTTGAGATAAAAAAGAACCTGCCTGACGGCGGGTTTTACTGGCACGGAACGGACGAGCTAAAACTCCAGAGTGCGAAGCACGGGTTTATGAATAACCCTTCTTATTATTGATACGAGTTTTAGTGTCACTTGTCTCTTGCAGAATGCGTGCCAGCTAAATGTCGTAAGTGCCTCAATTTAACTAAAGTAGGAAAACCTCTCGTTTAATGTGAGGCCAGTCTCACCATTTTCCGCAGGAGAAGCGCCTTGACTGTTCGTCATGCTCTGCGCTAGCGGCTCAAAACCGGGCATTTTTGGTGGCTTGTCTTTTTTTCGACATGCTGGCGCAGCATTGTTGTGACAAACGCCACAAAATAGCTTCAATGAGCCATTAAAAACATAGGCTTATGGGTATGCGTTGTATGTAAGGAGTTTCGATAAGCGTCTGAATGCTGCGGTTGGCGAGAGGCTTAAGCAGGTGAGCAATTAGGCGTTGAGGTCCGGAATTAACTGGCTTTCAATGCGGACGATCATGTCTTTGATGCGGAGTTTCTGTTTTTTCAGGCGTTTGATCTTTAGCAGATCGACGTTCGGATCGGTTGATAGCTCGTGAATAGATGTATCAAGATCATGATGTGCAACCCGCAGTTCTTTAAGGCGGGAGCGGGCTCGGAATACGCTGGTTTCGACGTTATTACTCATGAGTTTATAATCATTACTATCACTTATGCTGCATCAGCAGCAATTGCTTGGGATATTGATCTGCGGCTTATTCTTGTTGGTTGCCCCGGGTATTTTTATGCTACTGCTGTTTTTCGGGAGCCTTTGCGCATCGCTTATGAGCATTCTATCAGTCTTTCACGGCTCTCCCAAGCGACACGTTGAAGGCGTCTTCCGCCTTACAAATAGCGGGTCCAGTCTTTAGAACCGTCGCCATATACGATGAAATGGGGGTTCAGGATATCTGCTTTCGCGTTATACAGCAGTGGTGTGCCATCGAGGCCGATAACGCAGCCACCGGCACATTCAACTATAGCCTGTGCGGCTGCGGTGTCCCATTCTGATGTGAGGCCGAGGCGGGGGTAGACGTCTGCTTCGCCTGCTGCGACCAGGCACAGCTTTAGCGAACTGCCCATGGATACCATCACATGTGAACCCAGCTTTTTCAGATAGGCATCAACAAGCTCACCACGGTGCGAGCGACTGCCAACGACACGGATGGGGGATGGTGCCGGAGTCGTTACCCGAATTGTGATGGCCGCTTCGCCCGCGCGCTGTATAAATGAGCCGGTCTCAGTGCAGCCAAAATAGTCGGTGTTTTTATCAGGGACATGCACAACCCCAAGCACAGACTTATGCCCTTGGATTAACGCGATATTAACGGTGAACTCACCGTTCTTTTTAATAAATTCTTTGGTGCCATCGAGTGGGTCGACGAGCCAGTATTCCTTCCAGCCGGAACGTTCTGCAAAAGGTATAACAACAGACTCTTCTGACAGAATCGGGATACTGGGCGTTAACGCCGTCAGTCCGGCAACAATTCGGTTATGTGCTGCGCGATCGGCGGCAGTTAAAGGTGAATCATCCGCTTTGGTTTCGACATCTATATCTCCCCGGTAGATTTCCAGGATATCCTGCCCGGCTTCACGGGCAATGGAGAGAATGTCGGGAATGAGTTGTTTCAGATTTGTCTGCATGGGATGGCCTGTTGGTTGCAACCACAATCGATAGCGAATGCCGTAAAGTATCCGAATGACCGAGCGAAATAAAGCAAAGCAGCTAGGTGTCGATTGGAGCCATTGCGACACAGTCCTGCTTGATATGGATGGGACCGTGCTTGATCTGGCCTTCGACCATTACTTCTGGCGCGAGCTGGTGCCAGCCCGTATAGCATTAAAGCGTGATATCTCCGAGGCTGATGCCCGTGCCAGGCTCTTCGCGCTCTTCGCGGCGAAAGAGGGCACTCTCCAGTGGTATTGCCTCGAGTACTGGAGCGAAGCTCTGGATCTGGATATGGCGGCGCTCAAACACTCTATTGGTCATAAGGTGCGGTTTTTGCCAGATACCCGCCGCTTTCTGGAGGCCGTACAAAAAAGCCATCGGCGTTTAATTCTTGTGACAAACGCGCATCCGGAAGCCCTGCGGGTTAAATTATCAGCGGTGGATTTTGACCATTATTTTGATGGCATGGTCACATCGCACGAGTTCGGCTATCCGAAAGAGCATGCGGATTTTTGGCCCGCGCTGCAGGCTAGTTTGGGGTTCGATCGCAGCAGAAGCTTGTTTGTTGACGATAGCCTGTCGGTGCTGCGTGCCGCGAGAGACTACGGAATTGATCGGGTGGTTGCGGTTGAGCGCCCCGATACAGGCTTGCCGGCCCGCGTGATTGAAACCTTCGCATCGGTGCACAGTCTTGATGAATTATTAGATCCCGGGGCAATGAATGACCTGGAACCTGTTTGACCTGCGCCCCCCAACAAAGTGTCTAACGTCTGCGGTGCTGTCCGCCACCGCTATGCGGTCTGCCACGGCCACCTGCGCCGCCTTTTGATGGTCCGCTGCGTTTGCGGGCTGGCATTTTCGGAACAGTCACTTCGGCCAGAAGTTCTGGTGTGATGGGTTTAACCGGAATCGAAAACCCAATGTATTTTTCGATATCGGGCATAGTCATAGCATAGCTTTCGCAGGCGAAGCTAATGGCATCGCCGGAGGCGCCGGCACGTGCAGTTCGTCCGATGCGATGTACGTAATCTTCGCAATCCTGAGGCAGGTCGTAATTAACCACGTGAGTGACGCCATCAATATGCAAGCCGCGTGATGCAACGTCGGTTGCAATTAAAATACCCAGTTCACCCGATTGGAAAGATTCCAGCATCCGCATGCGTTTATTTTGTGGCACGTCGCCTGATATAGCTGATGCACTAAAGCCATTCGCGGATAGAAGTACGGCAACTTTTTCTGCCTGATGTTTCATGTTTACGAACACCATGGTTCGCTTCGCTTCCACTTGGCGCAGCAGGTTAACCAGCAAGCGCTGCTTCTCATGATTGCCCGGGAAGTAGACGGCCTGAGTCACCTTGTCGGCAGTCACTTTTTCCGGTTCAATGCGAACCGAAACTGGATCATTCATGTGCTCATAGGCCAGCTCCAGAACCTTTTGATTAAGCGTTGCTGAGAACAGCAAATTAAGCCGCATATCTGCCGGTGGCAGGCGTCGCATGACATAGCGGATGTCTTTGATGAAACCTAGATCAAACATACGGTCGGCCTCATCCAGCACCATGACTTGAACAGAATTCAGGTTGAATACGCCTTGTTTGAGGTAGTCAATAAACCGACCCGGTGTACCGATCAGCACATCAACGCCGGCATGGAGTTTGTCCCTTTGCTTGTCGTAATCGGCGCCACCAAAGACCACCTGACAACGGAAGCCGGTGGCTGCGCCAAGTGACCCGCAGTCCGAATGAATTTGCAATGCGAGTTCGCGGGTAGGCGCCAGGATCACTGCACGGGGGTTTTTGTCGGTTGCCTGGTTGGCGGGCAACGGGTTGCGCAACAAATGGCTGAATGTAGCAATCAGGAATGCGGCTGTTTTGCCAGTGCCCGTTTGCGCTTGACCGGCGACGTCTTTGCCACTGAGCGCAATAGGCAGTGTTTGCCCTTGAATTGGCGTGCAATGGGTAAAGCCTGTTTTGCGGATGCCTGCCTGAAGTTCTTCAGGAAGGTCGAGACTGGCGAAGCTGATATCTGCTTCTGGGGTTTTTGATTCACTCATGGTGCTGCAGTATTCCCTTAAAAAGTGCCAATAGCACTTGCAATATTGTTCCGGAAGGGGTCAAATTGGTCAACGACTTGCGGTTTTAAACCGCTCCCGCCGAATCGAAGAGCCAGAACACGACCTGTGTTGGGTTAGACTTGAAGCCCAAACCCTAGATCGCAGTGCATTGTGCCTGATTCGGCGCAAACCTTCATTAGTAGCGTAATAAAACGTTATAGCAATTCTTACTGAAGATTTAGGTAACTTTTAAGTGTGTCTTTTGGGGAGACACGGGCTTAATCAGCAAATACACACTCAGGGCTTAAAGCCCATGCCGATTTCCCGGCCAAATTCAAATACAGCATTTTTTATCAATATTCTTGAAATTCCCAATAATCTAATAATTTCCCAAATTTTATATAGCGAAAGTGAAAATATGAGCATAGCGCACGTAAGCGATAAGAGTTTTCAGTCTGACGTCATTGAGTCAGGGGTTCCTGTTCTGGTCGATTTCTGGGCAGAGTGGTGCAGTCCTTGCAAAATGATTGGCCCGATCCTTGAAGAACTGGCCCCGGAGTATGAAGGCCGGGTCAATATTGCGAAGATCGATGTCGATGCAAACCCGAAAACGCCACAGCAATATGGCATTCGCAGCATTCCGACACTTATTCTGTTTAAGGGCGGTGTTGTTGAAGCTCAGCAGGTAGGTGCGGTGTCCAAGAAGCAGTTGGCGGAATTTCTGGAGAAGAACCTGTGAGAGGTTATTTAGGAAGCTCTGCTCGTTCCGGTGCTGGTGGCGGCAATAACAACGGCGATGCTAACAACGGCGGCGGCGGCGGTGGTGGCGGCAAAGGCGGCAATCGTGGCGGTAATCGTTCTAACCACCATAACAAAGGCGGTGATGGCTCCAAGGGCGGCAATAAATCTCGCGGTCGTCGGCGTCGCCCGGATACCGAAGAGTTCGGCAGCTTTACTGAGAACGACATCATTCGTAAAGATGAGTTGGAGAAGAACAAGAACCTTCTCCACCTCAACGAATTAAAGAACACGCAGGTCGCCGAACTGGTAGCACTGGCTAGCTCAATGGGGCTTGAAGGTCTTGCCCGGTCACGCAAACAAGACATTATTTTCGAAATACTGAAGGCACATGGTGCAAAAAGTCAGGGTATTTTCGGTGACGGCGTGCTCGAAATTTTGCAGGATGGCTTCGGCTTCCTGCGTTCTGCTGATAGCTCATTCCTTGCCGGCCCAGATGATATCTACGTATCTCCGAGCCAGATTCGTCGATTTAATCTGCGCACAGGTGATAGCGTTGGCGGTTTGGTACGTCCGCCTAAAGAAGGTGAGCGTTATTTTGCGTTGCTGCGTGTTGCCGAGATTAATCTCGATGAGCCGGAAAGCGCCCGCAATAAGGTGTTGTTTGAGAACCTCACCCCATTGTTCCCGACCGATAGGCTGTGTCTGGAACAGGGCACGGGTTCAACCGAAGATCTCACGTCGCGAATTATCGATATGGTCGCGCCTATCGGTAAAGGTCAGCGTGGTTTGATCGTGTCGCCACCGAAGGCGGGTAAAACCATGTTGTTGCAGAATATCGCAACGGCGATTACTGCGAATAACCCTGACGTTACTCTCATCGTGCTGTTGATTGATGAGCGTCCTGAAGAAGTAACCGAAATGGCTCGTACTGTGCGCGGGGAAGTGGTTTCGAGCACCTTTGACGAGCCAGCCAGTCGCCATGTGCAGGTCGCTGAAATGGTTATCGAGAAGGCTAAGCGTCTGGTTGAGCACAAGAAAGATGTCGTTATTCTGCTCGACTCAATCACTCGTTTGGCGCGTGCTTATAACACTGTCATCCCTTCATCTGGAAAGGTGCTTACCGGTGGTGTTGATGCTAATGCATTGCATCGACCTAAGAGATTTTTCGGCGCTGCTCGTAATGTGGAAGAGGGCGGTAGTCTTACCATTCTGGCTACAGCTCTGGTTGATACTGGCTCGAAGATGGACGATGTGATTTACGAGGAGTTCAAAGGTACTGGTAATATGGAAATCCATCTGGATCGCCGTATCGCGGAAAAACGTATCTATCCGGCAATTAATATTAATCGCTCCGGCACCCGCAAAGAAGAGCTATTGATTAACCCCGATGAGCTTCAGAAAATCTGGGTATTGCGTAAAGTGCTGCATCCGATGGATGAGCTTGCTGCGGCAGAGTTCCTGTTGGGTAAAATGCAAGAAACCAAGACGAATTCGAGCTTCTTTGATGCAATGAAACGCTAGCGCTTAGTTCGATAGACAAAAAAACCTGCTTCGGCAGGTTTTTTTGTGCCTGCAGTTAATCATTGGGGGTACCGCACCAAGGCAGGCATATGGGTAGAATGATGGGTATTACTTTCGGATGACGAGGGCGAATAGGTGCAGGACAATGGTTATGCAATTTTTACGTAAAGGTTTTTTTGCCGCCGTGTTGCTGCTCGCTGCTTACGGGGCATTTCAATGGGTGCCACAGACCCATGAGGCAGTAAATGTTTATTACGTAAGCAACTGGAACGACCGCCCTTATGGAGTGGTGGGGTTTCCGAGTTTTAATGCGAAGACAGGCAAAGATTTTGTTAATGGAGGTGAAACCGCTGTGCAGCAGACGACTGGCGGCACAATGGTATTACCTGCGGAAGCATCAGCTGAGAACAAGGTTCCGGCAATGGTCATTTTGCATGGCTCGGGTGGTGCATGGGGCGGCCGTAGCGTGAATCTTGCGATGTTGCTGGCGGAACATGGAATTGCCGGATTAGCTGTAGATACCTTTACTGCAAGAAATCTGCGATCCACCGATGATTACTTAGATCGTCTTGATAAGGCGCCTATCTATACGCAAATGGCCGATGCGCTTAGCGCCCTAAAAGCTTTGCAAGATCACCCATATATTGATAGCGAAAGAATTGGTGTCACGGGATTTTCTCTTGGTGCAGGCTCAACCATGTACATGATGTTCGAGCCCGTGGTGGAAGGAGTGATGGGCAAAGACGGCCCGCGTTTTTCTGCATATGCCATGTTCTATGGCGGCTGCTCTGCGAACTTTGATGACTTCCGTGTTGAGGGTAGCCCATTGCTTATCATGATGGGGGGAGCCGATGAGTCTATGTCGATAGAGCGATGTGCCTGGATGCGTGACAAGCTCACAGATATGGGCGTTGATGTTGAGATGGTGGTGTATGAGGGCGCCGGTCATGGTTGGGACAACCCATACCCTCAGGCGTTCAAGGAAGGGGCATGGGTGACTAAAGACTGCATTATGCGGTGGACAGAAACGGGTGAGAATATCGAAGAAAGTTCAGGTTATTCCATGGACTCCAGTATTTCAGCCATGCTTGCAATTAATTCTTGCGGTGGCCCTGATGGCTACACGATGGGCTTCAACCTTAATGCGTACGAAAGCTCTAATCGTGATTTGTTGGCATTCCTGAACAAGACATGGGGTATGCAGCTGCAGTAAGCCTGATCCAGTTCGATAGCTACCAGGTCAGCATTCAGCGATTGTTATGAATCCTTCATAATAAGCACCGGATGGGCCGACAAATATCAAGCAAAATGGTCACTGCCCGGTAATATTTGGTTCAGTAAATAACCCATTGCTTTAATCGACCCGCGGAAAACCGAGTAAAACATGCTGCCGTGACAGCAATATTCAGGCTATGTGGTACAGCTTATTTCTGTTCTCTGGCAATAGCCCGATAGCCAATATCGCTACGATAGTAGACGTTGTTCCAGTCGATAGAGTGCGTCAGAGCATAGGCCTTCTGTTGAGCTTCTGTGACGCTGCCGGCTAAAGCAACGGCACAGAGTACACGTCCACCGGCAGTAACTACCGCACCCTCTTTCTCAGAGGTGCCGGCGTGGAATACCTTGGTGTCGATTTCGCCAGCCGGGTCTGGCAAACCGCTGATGACATCGCCGTTTTCGTAAGCAAGTGGGTAACCACCAGCGGCGAGCACAACGCCAAGCGCGACGCGGGGATCCCAGTTGGCAGTTGAACTATCGAGGTTACCGGCAAGTGCAGCTTCGATAAGCTCAACCAGATCGGTGTTAAGCCGCGCCATAATGGGCTGCGTTTCCGGATCACCCATGCGGCAGTTGAACTCAAGCACCTTCAGGCTGCCATCAGGAGACACCATAAGTCCGGCGTAAAGGAAGCCCACATAGGGTGTGCCGTCCTTTTGCATGCCATCAACAGTGGGCAACATGACCTGCTCCATCGCCCTGGCCGCAACTTCGTCTGTGACAACGGGTGCAGGTGAGTACGCGCCCATGCCGCCAGTGTTTGGACCAAGGTCGCCATCATCGCGGGCTTTGTGGTCTTGTGAGCTCGCAAAAGGGAGAACGTGAGTGCCGTCGACGAGACCGATGAAACTGGCTTCTTCGCCCTCGAGGAACTCTTCGATAACGATGCGGCTGCTAGCATCCCCAAAGGCTTTATCGGCGAGCATTGATTGCACGGTAGCGGCTGCGAATTTGCGGTTGTCGCAGATCACCACACCCTTGCCAGCAGCGAGGCCGTCAGCCTTAATAACCACTGGAATCTTGCAGGAGTTTACGTAGTTAAGTGCGGGCTCGAGATCACTAAATGCTTTGTATTCTGCTGTGGGGATACCATGGCGCACCATGAAATCTTTACAGAAGGCTTTAGAACCCTCCAGTTGCGCAGCGGCAGCCCGCGGACCAAAGCAGGCTAGGCCGGCATCTGAAAAGCGATCGACTACACCTGCAACCAAAGGTGTTTCGGGGCCAACTACAGTGAGTTCAATTTGGTTTTTCTGAGCGAACTGCAGCAAGCCATCGATATCATCTGTTTTCACCGGCGCATTCGTAATGCCGGGTTCGCGTGCGGTGCCCGCGTTGCCGGGGGCAACAAAAACCTCTGAAACACGGGGTGATTTTGCTAAAGACCACGCTAATGCGTGTTCTCTGCCACCATTACCAATAACTAATATCTTCATCTGCTGCTCTGAATGTACTCAAGATAGCTGGAATTATATAGCAGCCGGCCGCGGCTTTTTTCTTACTTGGGGCTTCATGAAATACAAGCCTGCGATTCCCGAGTTGAATGTTAATCCCTCCGGTTTTTAATACCGTTTAGCGGAGCTGCAAATCCAATGACAATTTTAGTGCCTGAAATGCCGCATCCCGGTAAATAGCATATTCATGCCATGCTCGTCGGCCGCGGTAATAACTTCGTCATCGCGCATAGATCCGCCGGGTTGAATGACTGTGGCAATACCGAACTGAGCTGCAAAGTCGATGCCATCACGGAATGGAAAGAACGCATCGGAAGCCATTACAGCACCTTTGGTCTCCAGACCAGCAGCAGCAGCCTTTTCGCCGGCGATCTGTGCACTAATAACCCGGCTCATCTGGCCCGCACCTACGCCAACCGTTTGGCCATTTTTGACGAAGACAATCGCATTAGATTTAACAAACTTGGCAATCGTCCATGCAAACTGGGCATCTTCAATCTGTTGAGCATTGGGCTGCTGCTTGGTAACGACTTTAAGTGTGGCGGTATCAACTTGGCCAATGTCTTGATCCTGAATCAGCATGCCACCATCAATCTGTTTGTAGTGGTGCATGGCATTATTCTTCTCAAGGCCGCACTCCAATACTCGGATATTAGACTTAGCAGTAAGGGCTTGCAGAGCATCAGCTGAGTAGCCGGGGGCTACCATGACTTCGACAAACTGCTGGCCGATGATTTCCTCCACTAACTCACAGGAAACCTCGCAGTTGAAGGCAATAATGCCGCCGAATGCAGATGTGGGGTCGGTTTGGTAGGCCTTGCGATAAGCATCAGTCGCATCGCTGCCAATAGCTGCGCCGCAGGGGTTGGCATGCTTAACAATGACACAGGCTGGTGCGGGCAACGCACGCACGCACTCCAGAGCGGCATCCGCATCGGCGAGGTTATTGAATGACAGAGGCTTTCCTTGATGGGACCTTGCGTTGATGAGGGCGCCGACATTCGGCTGGGACATCGTGTAGACCGCGGCACTCTGGTGTGGGTTTTCGCCATAGCGCAGTTCTTGTTGTTTCTGCAACCCTATGGGGTAGCGCTCAGGCCATTCTTGTTCATTATCCTGCTGTTGCAGATAGTTCCAGATAGCAGCGTCGTAACACGCGGTATGCGCAAAAGCTTTTTTAGCCAGGCGGGTGCGCAAGGCAAGAGTAATCTCACCTTTTTCTGCCAGTTCACCAGTAATCATGTCGTAGTCCGAGGGGTCGGTGACAACAGTTGTATGCGCGTGATTCTTCGATGCCGCGCGGATCATGGCAGGTCCGCCGATATCGATGTTTTCAATAGCAGTTTCATAGCTGCAATCGGGTTTGGCAACCGTAGCTTCAAATGGATACAGGTTCACCACCAGCATATCGATGTTATCTATACCGTGTTCGCGCATCACCCCAGCATCTTTTTCGCCACGATTAAGCAGTCCGCCATGAATGAGCGGATTGAGTGTTTTTACTCGGCCATCCATGATTTCGGGAAAGCCGGTAACCTCGGAAACATCGGTAACGGTTAGTCCGGCCTCGCGGAGTGATTTTGCAGTACCGCCGGTTGAAATAAACTCAGCGCCTAGTTTTGCCAGTTTGCCTGCAAATTCGACAACGCCGGTTTTGTCAGAAACGCTTACCAGAACTCTTAGTGTTTGGCTCATAGTGATAACTCTTGAAAGAATGTTGTGCGGCTCACTCCGCCCTGGAGCTGTGCGGCCGCAATGGTGGGCGTTTAAAGGTAAAGGCTTTGATGCTAAATCAGGCTGTATTGCTTGAGCTTTTTGCGTAAAGTCGCACGGTTGATTCCAAGAATTTCAGATGCAACTGTTTGATTTCCATCGGTATGTTTCATGACGCTGGCAAGCAATGGAGCTTCGACTTCACCCAGCACCAGGTTATAAAGATTAGTCGGTTGATGTCCGTTAAGGTCTTTGAAGTATCGGCCCAGCGCTTCTTCTGTGAGTGATCGCAACGGGCGATTTCTCAGCTGAACTTCGGGGAGTTTTGCCTTGCCCGGTTTTCCAGTCTTCTTCTTGACTGTTTTCTTGTTGGCGAGCTTTTTCTTGCTTGATACCACGAACCTAATTCCCCATGACGCGAAGCCGCCAAATCTGCCGCCGCCTCTGTGGACTGGCAGCGATCAAAAAAATCGAATGTTATCTGCAGCTGATCTTCGGCGCTATTTAGTCGCACAAAACTGTACTTAAACTCTGCTGCGCCTTCTATATGCTGGCAATACCAGCTCAGATGCTTTCTTGCTACCCGGACACCGGTGTTGGAGCCATAGAGCTCATGGAGTGCCTTCAGGTGATTAAGAATAATATCACGTTGCTCGATTATTGAGGGGGGGTTCGGCAAAAGTTTTTTGTTTAGCCAGCTATTGATGGCTGTGAAGAGCCAGGGTTGCCCTAGCGCACCACGTCCGATCATTACGCCATCAGCACCGGTTTTCTCAAGGACTACCGCAGCTTGTTGAGGTGTCTTAATGTCGCCATTAGCAAATACCGGAATATCTATTCTTTGTTTGATCTCGGCAATGGTGTCGTATTCAACATCGGCTTTGAACATGCACGAACGAGTTCGCCCATGTACGGCCAATGCAGCAATACCAATGCTTTCTGCCATAGCGGCGATCTCGGGGCCATTACGATGCGCTAAATCCCAGCCGGTACGGATTTTCAGTGTTACCGGAATACTGACGGCGCTTACCGCCGCCTCGAGTATTTGCTTAACCAGTTGCTCATCCTGAAGCAGGGCTGAACCCGCCAGTTTTTTGCAGACCTTTTTTGCCGGGCAGCCCATGTTTATATCGATGATGTCGGCGCCCAGACCTTCTATAGCCTTGGCAGCTTCGCTAATTTGTTGGGGATCACTGCCAGCAATTTGTATCACCTTAAGGCCATTCTCATTATCGAGAACCAGTCGATGCTGGCTTTTACGGCTCCGCCACATTGCTGTATCTGCAGTGGTCATCTCTGAGGTGGCCATGCCTGCACCGAATTGGCGACATAGGTTGCGGAATGGCTGGTCAGTGAGCCCAGCCATGGGAGCAAGCAATATGTTGCTGCTGAGCTGATGTGGGCCAATGCGGGGAGTATTCATCACGTGTCGGGGCTCAGAGCTGGCCGTCGCACTGTAAAACACCGCCTTCACGACGCAGGCAGATTTCGAGTTGAAAGCCGCGCGCGGTTGAACCGAGATCAACAACGCTTAATTTTATGGGTATAACCGTCCCTGGCTGGATGAGCCCATTGGGTGGACGCATTCCGGGCATGTACTGTTCCGCACTAAACAGCCAGTTATTCACCGGCTTGCCCCAGCGGTCTTTTAAAATAACGCGGATTTGCGGTTCGCCCATAGGCTTGTCGCCCGTAATCGCGAGCTGCGCACGTATGTCGAGCATGTCGCCATTGGTTTCACCTGAGATGGCTTTAGTGCCCCGAATTTTATAGGCGCTGAGTTCCCATGCTGGGTATAGCGGACGATCCAGCGAGGCGTAAACGCTGCGGATAGTTTCGCCATAGCGTGGGTCAGTAGCCAGTTGCTCGCGATTATGGTGCATGAGCTGGATAGCCAGCATGATGAACAGCAGCAACAATCCGACAGCAGCAAACCAGTGCCGTGATTGAGTTGTGCTTTCCCCTTCTGTTTTAGGCTTAGCCCACAATGGCGGGGCGCTCAGGTCGGCTTCAGTGGGCTTGTTGATTTGCGCAGCCCCTTGCGGTTGGTTGTCCGCAGTGCTTAACACTTCGACATCGCTTTCGCTGTCATACCCCTCCTCGTCATCTTCATCATCAATGCCGACTGCGGTATCGTCGGCCTCTTCTTCGTCCGAGTTATCGGTGATGTCTTCGTTTTCAGTTTCGTCAGGCTCGACCATGAACAAAGCCTCGGCTTCGTTATCAGCATCCGCAAGCAGGCGTTGCCACTCAGACTTTTCCATGGTCAAGTTGTCAATAGCGGTACGGAGCGACGCGGTTTTTTGTTCGGGAGGCGCCTGGCCATCGGCATCACCCAAGCCATTGTCGATATCATCGGCAGGAATCTCTGTATCTTCTACAACAACATTGATTTCGGGTTTGTCGACATAGGCCTCCGGGTCTTCTTGATCTTCATGCAGCGGGCCTACGGCCTCGATAATCGGGCCTTCATAGTGTCCGGTGAAGAATCGACCCCATTGTTGTTTGGGGACGTTGAATTCGAGAGGGTCATTAATATCTGATTCGATGTCCTGATCTTCATCCTGGCTGGATTCGTTATCGATGTCATCTGCGGCTGTTTGGATGCCTGCCATATCTCCAACGGCCTCCTTTTCATCCTCCTCGATGCGAATAATGGTGTCGCTATCTTCGTCATCGAACGCATCGTCATCGGAATCAATGTCCTTTGAGCCGATTTCAGGTTCGTTGAATCTCGCAACGGAGCCATCCGGGTTGGGGCTCATATCGACGTCATCTCCGTTGCCGGGAGCTGTGCTCAGTAGTTTGTGCTGCTCGCTGTGTTCAATTTCGTCCAGTTCATTGAGCCAGTTGGGGAGGGTCTCCGGGCCTTTTATTGTCGGGCTATCATCGGAATTAAGAGCGTTATAGACATGTTGGCACTTGCCGCAGCGAACCCGGCCTCCAGCTTGTTGGAGTTGTTCGGAGGTCATCCGAAAAGTGGCTGTGCATTTTGGGCATTGGGTAAACATGATTGCTAACTATTTCTCGCCGGCCAGAAGCACCCAGCCATCCTGTTCTAAAATAATCGATAGAGGGGTTTGTGGCGCGTAGGCTGATATTACAGTTTCCGCCTGTTCTGCGAGTATGCCGGTTAATACCAGCCAGCCCTTGGGGGCGACCAGTTTCGTCAGAGCTGATGATAAATCAACCAGTATCCCGCTGAGGATATTTGCGATAACTATATCGTAGCTATTTTGCACGAGAGTTTCGGCATCGCAGGTAAGCAGTCGGTCACTGACGCTATTCCTTTCGGCGTTTGACCGTGTCGCGATGATGGCTTGGAGATCGATGTCTACGCAAGCAGCCTCGCGCCCTCCGAGCTTGAGTGCGGCGATTGCCAGAAGGCCGGAACCGCAGCCGTAATCGATAATACTTTTGTTGGCGACATCGTGGCCATCAAGCCACTCAAGGCACATTGCCGTGGTCGGGTGCTCGCCGGTGCCAAAGGCCAATCCGGGTTCCAGCTCAACAATAACCTGATTGGGGTCAGTAACGGCTTCGGCGACCCAGGGATAAACCCAGAGTCGATCACCATATTTTCTTGGTGATACGTCGCGTTTCCATTCGTGCAGCCATTCCCGATCTTGGAGTATTTCTGTAGTCGCACCAGCCGAGCTTTCCGGAAAATGCTCAGAGAGTGCTTCAATTAGGATTGCTGGAGGGGTGTCTTCAGCAAACAGAATAGCGGCAGAGATATTTTGCCAGAGTGGCATTTCGCCAGGCTTAGGCTCCAATACAGGGTCATCGGCAGCATCTGTAAAGGTAATGGAAAGCGCATCCATTTCTTCCATGAGTAATTCGAAGGCCTCAGCGCGATCTTTTTTTAGCTCCAGAGTGAGTTGTAGCCATGCCATGCGAGCTGCCCTAATAATTTGCCGGAGAGCCGCCGGAAAAACCGGCAGCTATTACTTTGCTTTATTCAGACTCACGAGAGTCCGAGACGGCGCTCGAGATAATGAATGTCAGTGCCGCCGGCCTTGAATGCCGCATGCTGGAAGATTTCTTTATGCAGTAAAGTATTGGTTTTGATGCCATCGATAAAGAGTTCATGCAGCGCAGAGTTCATGCGGGCGATAGCGGTATCGCGATCTTCGCCGTAGGAAATAAGCTTGCCGATCATTGAGTCGTAATAGGGTGGTACGTCATACCCGCTGTAGAGATGGCTATCGACTCGAATACCCGGGCCGCCCGGCGGATGCCAGGTGTCTACGGTGCCTGGAGACGGCATAAATGTCTTCGGGTCTTCAGCATTAATACGGCACTCAAATGCATGCCCGCGCAGCTTGATTTCATCCTGAGTAAAGCTCAGCTTGTCGCCATTAGCGACGCGGATTTGTTCTTTAACAATGTCGATGCCAGTAATCATTTCGGTAACTGGATGCTCTACCTGCAGTCGCGTATTCATCTCAATAAAGAAGAACTCGCCATTCTCATATAGAAACTCAAATGTACCCGCATTCCGATAACCCAGTGTACGACAGGCCTCGGCACAGCGTTCCCCCATAGACATACGCTGCTCATGAGTAATGCCAGGAGCTGGAGCCTCTTCAATTACTTTCTGGTGGCGGCGTTGCATCGAGCAATCGCGTTCAAACAGATGTACCGCATTGCCATGGTTGTCGGCCAGAACCTGAAACTCGATATGCCGGGGCTTCTCGAGAAATTTCTCCATATAGACTTCATCATTACCAAATGCAGCACCGGCTTCAGCTTTGGTCGTCTGAATAGAGTTGAGCAGTGACGCTTCGGTATGCACAACGCGCATCCCACGGCCACCACCGCCGCCGGAAGCCTTAATGATGATCGGGTAGCCAATGCTGCGAGCAATCCGCAGGCATTCATCGGGCTCGTCGGGCAGCAGCCCATCAGAGCCGGGAACGCATGGGACACCGGCTTTCTTCATTGCTTGGATGGCTGAAACTTTGTCACCCATCATCCGAATAAGGTCAGGTGTTGGCCCGATAAAAACAAAGCCGCTGCTTTCACAGCGTTCAGCGAAGTCGGCATTCTCGGAAAGGAAACCGTAACCGGGATGAATGGCTACAGCATCGGTAACTTCGGCGGCACTGATAATTGCCGGCATGTTCAGGTAGCTGTCTTTTGACTGCGACGGACCAATGCAGACGGTCTCGTCAGCGAGAAGAACGTGCTTCTGAGTGGCGTCAGCGGTGGAGTGAACGGCAACGGTTTTGATGCCGAGCTCGCGACAGGCGCGTTGAATGCGTAATGCAATTTCACCGCGGTTTGCTATCAATACTTTATCGAGCATGTTGGTTACTTATTTCCGGTTGCGGGTACAGCGAGGCTGCCGTACTCCTGCTAATTTAATACGAGTTACCCGATGACGATCAGGGTCTGTCCGAACTCAACAGGGTCACCATTCTGTGCTTCGATTGCCAGCACAGTGCCTGCGACATCCGCTTCAATCTGGTTCATCATTTTCATTGCTTCAATGATGCACACGGTGTCACCGACGGCGACAGTGTCGCCAACTTTAATGAAAACGTCTGCGGTGGGTGATGGCGATGTGTACATCGTACCAACCATCGGTGCGGTGACCGCATGGCCCCGTGGCGCAGAGGATTCCGGGGCGACTACCGCGGCTACCGGTGCTACCGGTGCTGCTGCCGGCACGCCTGCCGATGCAGCAACTGCAGGAGCCTGGACGGCGACTGGTTGTGCTGCTGCTGCATACCCTGACGTCGGGTAGCGGCTGATCCGGACAGAATCATCACCTTCGGTAATTTCGATTTCGGCGATGCCGGATTCTTCCAGCAGCTCGATCAGTTTTTTGACTTTGCGGATATCCATGATGAGGTTCCTGTCGGTTTAGCTTTTGAGTTTATTGTTTGCGGCAAGTAGCGCGAGTTCATACCCGTAAGTTCCCAGGCCGCTGATGGTGCCAACAGCAATATCGGAAAAATAGGACTGTCGACGGAATTCTTCGCGCGCATAGACGTTGCTGATGTGTATCTCGATAAACGCAATCTCGGTGCCGAGAATGGCATCGCGCAGTGCGACACTGGTATGGGTAAATGCACCCGGATTAAAGAGAATAAAGTCAGTATTGCCCGCAGCTGCATGAATCCGATTAACCAGATCGCCCTCGACATTGCTTTGGAAGGCATCCAATGAATGGCCTAAGGCAGCCGCGGTATCGGTGACCTTAGTTTCCAGCTCTTTTAGCGTAGTGCCGCCGTAAACAGCCGGTTCACGGGTGCCCAGAAGGTTGAGATTGGGGCCGTTAAGAAGAAGAATGGAGGCCATCGGTTAAGCTCAGATCAGCGAAGATGGCAGCATGATAACGGTTTTCCGTAGCAAATAAACCCATTTACCCGTTATTTTGACAGTAGCGGTGGGGTTTTTGGGCTGGGCTTATCCGGTCGGAGTGCCGATAGCGACCGCGCTCATTTGACGAGCCGCTTCTGCAGTATCTATTTCTTTGTTTATTAATAGCTTATATGCAGTGAGATACTGGCTGAGCTGTTCCGCATGCAGTTCACCGACGTGCACGGCGAGTATTTCGCCCATATCGGTGGTGAACACTGTGAAAGGAAGCCCGAGAAAGTCGAATCCGAAAAGCTCTGTAATATCAAGTGCTTCCTGTTGCCCCGTCAGTATAGGGTAGGTGTAACCCGATTCGGCGATGTAGCTCCGGACGTCCTCCAGCCTGTCCACAGCAATGCCTATCACCATTGGATCGCTCTCGGAAGCCATTTCATGTGTGAGTTGCAACAATGGCATTTCGCGCCGACAGGGCGCGCACCAAGTCGCCCAGAAGTTGACGATAAGCGGTCGCCCATACCATTCCGAGACGCTGCGAGACTGCTCATAAAGGTCGGGGAGCGTAATTGGGGGCAATTGCTTGGGAATATAGCCCGAGAGCTCTACTGCAGCCCCCAGTTCGTGAACTTCAATGTCATTGCCAGTGTCGCGCAGATAGTTGGCCAACAATAGCCCGGCCGAGAGGCCCGCGACTATCGCGACAACGCTCGATGCATTTAGAAACGATTTTGCCATGATGATTTATCGACCAAAGTCTTGAAGGTGCTAAAGCAGCAACCTTATTGCAATACGCTGCGCAGGTGTTCGCGGAACACTTTCGCTGATTGATAACCGATAACTCGTTTTTCTTCGATTTCATCGCCGTTGCTGTCGAAGAATACTATGGTCGGCGGCCCGAATATGCCCATTCGTTGCAATAAGGCCTGATCGGCATCGTCATTTGCTGTGACATCGGCTTGCAGCAATCGGGTGTTTGCCAGCGCTTCCTGCACTGCTGGATCGGTAAAGGTGTAGTACTCCATCTCTTTGCAGGAAACACACCAGTCGGC
The DNA here is from genome assembly GCA_018699155.1 of Chromatiales bacterium. Classification (GTDB taxonomy): domain Bacteria; phylum Pseudomonadota; class Gammaproteobacteria; order Steroidobacterales; genus JABIQA01. The sequence goes on along the minus strand of JABIQA010000167.1, from coordinate 3,440 downwards.
GTAGAAATCGAACATTACATATTGACCGGTTGCTTTTGCATTGGCGAGTTCAGTGTCGAGGTCGGCGATGGTTTTAACCCGGATAAATGTGAGGTGTTGTTGTTGCGTGCCGTTGATCGACGCAATGCTGTTTAAGGGGTTGGTGCCGCCCTGATACGCGGCATATAACGTAATTAATCCGTAACCCGCAAGCAAAATCGCCAGCATTTTAGAGAGTGCGGCAACGATAAACTTAAAGCCTGTGCTAAGCATCCATAGTCGCACCGCCACACTCAGCAATAGCAGCGCCCAAAGTACCATCGTGATGCTTCCGGGCAATAGGCGTTCGAGCATCCATATGGCGAGGCCCAGCATCATGAAGCCGAACATTTCTTTAATAGTTGTCATCCATGCGCCAGCTTTGGGCAGCAGGCGTCCTGCAGATGTTCCAATAACCAACAGCGGGAAACCCATGCCCATGCTCAGCGCGAACAGTGCCGCACCGCCGCGGTAGACATCGCCGGATTCGGCAATCACGGTTAGCGTGGCAACGAGTGGTGGTGCAACGCAGGTCGTGACAACCAAGGCAGAGAGCGCGCCCATGATGGCTGTACCAATAAATGTGCCAGCCTTCTGTTGGCTGCTGAAACTGTTAATGCGAGTTTGCAGGAAGGCCGGAAGTTGCAGCGTGAAGAAACCAAACATGGCGAGTGCCAACACAACAAACAGCATGCTAACGGCAATAATAATCCACGCCTGTTGCAGCAGTGCCTGAATCTGCTGGCCTGCAGCGGCAAACAAAATACCAGCGAGCGTGTAGGTCAATGCCATGCCGAGCACATAGGTGAGGGACAGCAGAAAAGCGCGCATCGTGGTGATATCTTTGCCTTGCCCTGCGATGATGCCGGAAAGTATGGGCACCATCGGTAACACGCAGGGCGTAAATGCCAGCAATAACCCAAGGCCTAAAAACAAGCCCATTACGCCGAGTATATTGCCTTCGATTATCAATGCTGCGAGTCGGCTTTGCTCAGAAACTGGAGATACGGGCTTGGTCGGTAAATCGCCAGGCATCGCTGCCGGAAGGTCGACAGCGACTAATGTGCTTTGTGGGGGGTAACAAATGCTATCGGTTTTGCAGCCCTGAAAACTTACTTCTATTTCAAGCAGGGCAGCATCAGGTATCGCTCGTGAGATGGGCAAAAGAGCCGAGGCATTGTCGAAATAAACTTCAGTTATTCCATACTCGAGATCATCCACCTCGGTGCCATTAGGTAATTGCAGTTGGCCGGCCTCTGCATTTTTACTAATGATCGCAACAGCGATTTCATTTTTGTATATGTAATAGCCGTCCTCAATATCCCAATCGATTGTGACGTTAAACGCATCGTCGGCAAGGGCGCTTAGTGCAAAGGCCTGAGTTGCCGGGAGTGGTGTATTGCTGTTGCTCTGCCCATTGATGAGCTGGCTCAGAGCATTTTTCGGCATTGCGGGCTCCCCGGGCAGGGTTACAACGCTGATCCAGCTTTGTGGCGGATAGCAAAGCCCCATATCTGCGCAGCCCTGCGACATCACAATGATTTCTGCGGTTGTTCCCGGCGCACCTATATAGGTATAGGGAATCCGAATTTCCGCGGTGTTGCGGTAGACCTCTGATTTGCCGAAGAACTCGTCTTCATGAGATTCACCCGGAGGAAATAGCGCCTCCTGCAGTTCCAGCGAGGGGTTGCCAGTGGCAAAGCTCATACGCTTTTTATAGAGGTAATAGCCGGGTTCAATAGTCCACTTGACAATAATCTCGCTGCTATTGCTCGTTACTGTGTAGCGAAATGCCTTTTCCGGATGCATCGGTGGCGCAGCGTTAAGGCTTGCGCTAATCAGCAGGATCGTTGAAAACCGTGCGATAAAAGCCGCAGATTTCATTATAAATGGCTTAATTACTGTCACAAAGCGCCCTCTGATCCGGCTTTCTCGGTAGACGATGTGGCCACCCAGTTGAGGTAGGCGGGTAGCCCGGCACTCAGACTGACTGCGATGATCTCCGGAAGTTCATAGGGATGATTCTGCAAAATAGCCGCTTCCAGAGCCTGATAGCGGGCTGCGGGCGCTTTAATGAGCATGAGCGTCTCGGTGCCTTGTTTTAGTTCGCCTTCCCATCGGTAGTGGCTTTCAATACCGTCAATGAGGTTGATACAGCTAGCAAGCCCCTGATCTAAAAGTCTTTTTGTTAGCTCTCGTGCCGTCTCTGTATCCGGACAGGTGGTTTGCACCAGGAGAATCTCAGCTTGTTGGGTCATCGGTTTGCGCCTCGGGGCCGCCAATAGGGCGAATTCATGTGCTCTGAGGATAGCCGCGTGCACTCAGCTTGTCATGGGATGTGTGGCATTGCTGTTATCAGCCCTTGAAAAATGCAAACTCATCGCTATGATTAGCACTCACTCGGATAGAGTGCTAACACTAGCAATGACGAAAACGTGCTTTTTAAAGGAAAAGAACCCTTAGGCGTTTTTGGCTTGTTCCCGGAAATTGATTGGAGAACTGAACAATGAATATTCGCCCACTTCACGATCGAGTGATCGTTAAGCGAATGGAAGAAGAGCGCACCACACCAGGTGGCATCGTAATTCCTGACTCAGCAGCAGAAAAGCCCAGTAAGGGCGAAGTTCTGTCTGTGGGTAACGGCAAACTGCTTGATAGCGGCGAGCTGCGAGCGCTGGACCTTAATGTTGGCGACAAAGTGCTGTTCGGCAAGTACAGCGGCACCGAAGTTAAGGTTGATGGTGATGATCTTCTCGTTATGCGTGAAGACGACATCATGGCGGTAATCGAAGGCTAAACAGTTCTGTCCTTTCGGACTTAACTGAATACAGTATTTTTTAAGAGGAATTTATAACCATGGCAGCTAAAGATGTCAGATTTGGTGACGACGCTCGGCAGAAAATGTTCGCAGGTGTGAACGTTCTGGCCAACGCGGTAAAAGTCACTTTGGGTCCGAAAGGACGTAATGTAATTCTCGATAAAGCATTCGGCGCTCCTACCGTTACTAAAGACGGTGTGTCGGTGGCTAAAGAAATCGAGCTCGAAAACAAGTTCGAGAACATGGGCGCACAGATGGTGAAGGAAGTTGCTTCACAGACTTCTGATGTTGCCGGTGACGGTACTACTACAGCGACTGTTCTTGCGCAGGCTATTCTGCGTGAAGGTTTAAAGTCAGTTGCTGCTGGCATGAACCCGATGGACCTAAAGCGTGGTATCGATAAGGCAACTGCGACTGCAGTTGTTGAAATTGCAAAGCTTTCCAAGCCGTGCGAAGACGATAAAGCTATTGCTCAGGTTGGTACTATCTCTGCAAACTCTGATGAGGCTGTTGGCGAAATCATTGCCGAAGCCATGTCAAAAGTGGGCAAAGAGGGTGTTATTACTGTTGAAGAAGGTTCAGGTCTCGATAACGAACTCGACAT
>JABIQA010000161.1 GCA_018699155.1 Chromatiales bacterium | reverse complement strand
CTTGGTTATGCGTGTATACAGCGGACAGCCCGCGGCTGAAATTCTGAGCACTCCGCCAGAGTTTATTCGCGCAATCGGTCTTAGCGAGCATTTAAGTCCTACCCGCAACAACGGTCTTGCGGCAATGATCAGTTCTATTCGCGACCAGGCGCAGGCATGTCTGGCGGCTTGATAGCGGCTCACCTCCAATGCGCTGGCTGATCCGGGGCTATCAGCGTTATGTTTCGCCGTTGCTCGGGCCGCATTGCCGTTATAGCCCAAGCTGTTCCGAATACGCGCATCAGGCTATCGATCGTTTCGGTTATCCGCGGGGCCTGATCTTGGCATTGGGCCGCATCCTGCGCTGCCACCCCTGGGGGCGTTGTGGGGCCGACCCATTGCCACCAGACTTCTCATGGCGCGTGGCACTGCGCGGCACCGTGCCGTCAGAAGGCAGTGACGAGAGCGCTTAAGCTGCGGGTCACCACCTGCAGATTGAGCTGTTATATAGTAGGCTAAAGAGTTTTCTATTAATTTTTTACAGGGATTAAGTAAGTGGATTCTAAGCTGCTGAATATTCTGTGTTGTCCCATTACGCACAAGTCATTATCTGTTGTTTCAGCAGATCAGCTTGCCGGTCTGAATGAGGATATCGCCCGCGGAGAATTATTTGCCCGGGGCGGCGACCGCGTAGATCAGCCTATGCATGAAGCCTTGTTAACCGCGGACGGCCGTTTGGTGTATCCGGTAGTCGATGGTGTGCCCGTGTTGCTCGAAGATTCTTGTATCGACCTGGCGTCTCAGTCAGCTAGCGGCCAGCCAGCGTGAAGATATCGCTGCCACAGCTGAATAAACAGCTTAAAGGTGGTCTGGCCGAGGTCTACTTTGTTGCGGGGGATGAGCCCCTGTTGATTGGTGAGGCGCTGGATGGAATTCGTGCGCGTGCGCGCAAAGATGGCTATGAGGATAGAGAGGTTTTTGTCGTCGGCGCGGGATTTGACTGGGATTTAATCCGCAACAGTGCCAGCAATATGTCCTTGTTTGCCAGCCGCAGAATTGTCGAGATCCGTTTGCCTACGGGCAAACCGGGCCGGGTTGGTGGACCGATGCTTTCCGAACTTGCCGCTAATCCGCCCCCCGATACCTTATTGATTATTGTTGCGGAACAATTTGATAGCACAACGGCTAAAAGCAAGTGGGTGGGCAAGCTCGTTGATTCCGCGGTTGCCGTGATTGTCCGCCCTATATCGGTTGATCAGTTGCCGGCGTGGATCGAACAGAACTTAAAACGCCAGTCATTAACCTATGATCACGAGGTTATCGAGCTGTTGGTTCATCGGGTTGAAGGCAATCTGCTCGCGGCGCGTCAGGAAATCGATAAGCTCGGTTTACTGGCAACCAATTCGCATGTCAGCCTCGAGTTGGCCATCGAGTCAGTTGCAGATGGTGCGCGCTTCGATGTGTTTCAGCTTGCAGACGTCGCTTTACGCGGAGATGTTACGCGTTCCGTCCGGATGCTTTATGGACTGCGTGCGGAAGGCGTTGCTCCGGCACTAACCCTATGGGCATTGGTGCGTGAGTCTATGTCGTTGGCATCGGTTTGGTTGAAGATCAATCAAGGTATTCCGGCAGGTGTGGCGATGAAACAATCTGGAATCTGGAGTGCCAGGCAACAGCTCATGACGCAGTGCTTGCGCAAACACAATCGCGAGAGTATCGACTATTTGTTACAAGCCGCAGTAACTGCCGATAGAATTGTTAAGGGCGCTCACTACGGTTCGGCCTGGGGTGCTTTATTGGAGTTGTTGTATGCGATCGGAACCCCTGAAGAAGGTGTCCGCGGTCAGCTGTCAGCCTGACCCCATGTGGCAGATCATCATCGCAACAGCAATAGCGGTATTTTGCATATGACGCAGACTGTAATAGGCATTTTCGGTGGTACTTTCGATCCGGTCCATTATGGGCATTTGCGGACCGCATCGGAATTGCAGCAGGTATTGAAGCTCGAGGATGTGCGGTTTGTTCCTTGCGCAGTCCCACCGTTGAAAGCGGCAGCCCGCGCTCCGGCGGCGCTCAGAATAAGCATGCTAAAGGCTGCGATCAATAATTACCCCGGTTTTTCTTTGGATGAGCGCGAATTGGGTCGTGAGGGACCTTCATACACTGTTGATACGCTGTTGCAGATACGACAGGAACTTCCCGATACCCCGCTTTGTTTGATTATTGGCATGGATGCCTGGTTAAGTTTCCCCCAATGGCACAGGTGGCAGGATATACTTGGCCTTGCACATATTGTTGTAGTGCATCGACCCGGCAGCCCATTGCATACAGATGATGAGTTGGCTGGCTTGATGAAGGAAAGACAGACAAGCGAAGCGGCAGATCTGAATGCCTTCTTAGCGGGTCGGATTTTCGTGCACGAGGTGACACAATTAGAAATTTCTTCTTCAGCCATTAGACAGCTTATTGCCGACGGTTTAGGAGCAGATTTTTTGTTGCCTGAGGAAGTCGGAGAGTTGGCCAAGGACTCGGGTTGTTATAGCCGTGGAGTCTCATAATACGAGAGAGGAAGAATGAATAGCAACGCACTTTTGAAGCTCATCTGCGCAGAATTAGATGAGCTCAAAGCCAAAGACATTGTAGTTCTGAATGTCGGAAAATTCACCACCATAGCCGATTACCTTGTGGTCGCCAGCGGAACATCGGGTCGGCATGTGCGATCGGTTTCGGAGAACTTGTTTGATGCCGCCAAAAAGGCCGGCGCGATACCTATAGGTATCGAAGGACGAGAAGGCTCTGAGTGGGTGCTTATCGATCTGGGGGATGTGATTGTGCATGTGATGCAACCTGCGGTACGTGAGTTTTATAAGCTGGAAGACCTTTGGTCTGTGCGACCATCTTCTGAGGTCGCGGATACGCCCCCTAGCTAGCGGCGCGGTAACCCACGTTGAAGATATCTATCGTGGCAGTTGGACATCGGATGCCTTCTTGGGTAAGCGATGGTTTCAAGGTTTACCAGCAGCGTCTGCCAAAGCATTTTTGCCCCGAGCTTATCGAGATCCCGGCGGTCACTCGCAGCGCAACTATGCCTGTCGATAGAGCTATGCAGCGGGAGGGTGACAAAATGATGAAGCAGTTACAGCCTGATCATCATGTTGTTGCGCTTGATGAGCATGGTCTGCAATGGGCATCTAAACAGCTGGCAGGTGAAATGGATGTGTGGCAAAGCACTTATCAGCAGGTTACCTTTCTTATTGGTGGTGCGGATGGCTTGTCGCCGCAATGCAAGGCGCGTGCAAATCAAATCTGGTCATTATCAAGGCTGACGCTACCTCATGGGATGGTCAGGGTGCAGTTGTGTGAGCAGATTTATCGAGGATGGACGATACTGCAGGGTCATCCGTATCATCGGGAATAAGCAATTGTGAGTAATGCGAAGCACGGCACAAATTTTATCTATCTGGCATCCCGGTCGCCGCGGCGTTGTGAATTGCTGCAGCAGCTTGGTATGAGCTTTGAGCAAGTCCCTGCCGATATCGATGAAAGCATTCAAGCTGGCGAGAAGCCGGAAGACTATGTTTTGCGCATGTCTTTGGAAAAAGCACGTGTGGCAGCAAGCAAACTGGATTCGCTCAATGTGCCAGTGCTTGGGGCCGATACAGCCGTTGTCGTTGACGGACAGATTCTTGGTAAGCCTGAAAGTAAAGAAGATGCATTCGCTATGCTGCGCAAGCTTTCCGATAACACCCATGACGTATTGAGTGCTATCGCCCTGGTTGGTGGTGATGATGAGTTGTTCGACCTTAACTGCACAAAGGTTAGCTTCCGGTGTATCAGTGACGCTGAGATGACTGCCTACTGGGCGCTCGATGAATCATCAGATAAGGCGGGTGCCTATGCGATTCAGGGTTATGCAGCGTTGTTTATCGAGCAGATTTCAGGCAGCTATTCTGGTGTTATGGGTTTGCCATTGTTTGAAACTGGTCGTTTGCTGGAGAGCTTCGGTTATCGGCTATTGGGCAAGGTAGTGCACTAAGTGAGGGAAGAAATTCTTATCAATGCCGGGCCGCGCGAAGTTCGCGCTGCCCTTGTTTCTGATGGAGTACTGCAGGATTTTCTTGTTGAGAGACAGGCTCAGGGGGGGTTGCTCGGAAATATCTATAAGGGCAAAGTGGTGCGCGTACTTCCCAGTATGCAGGCTGCCTTCATTGACGTTGGTCTAAGTCGAACCGCGTTTCTGCATGCATCCGATATCCTCTCTTCGCCAAGTGCGCCCATGCTCAAAGGTGCTGATATGGGCGAGACCGATATATCGCGATTAATCCGCGATGGTCAGGAGGTTCTGGTGCAGGTCATTAAGGAGCCTTTAGGCAACAAGGGCGCTCGCCTGACCACATTCGTTACTATGCCATCGCGTTATTTGGTGATGCTTCCTGGGCGTCCGACACTGGGTATTTCGGCACGTATCGAAGCCGAAGCTGAGCGTGAGCGACTGCGG
>JABIQA010000113.1 GCA_018699155.1 Chromatiales bacterium | reverse complement strand
CATTTAATAACCGCGCCACAGGTCCTCCGGCCGCATTAATATAACCATCAACAATAGGCTCACAACTATCGGTTGCCTCAAGTTCTGCTGTGCAAGGTGCGGCTGCCGAATAAGAGGGATAAAACGAGTTGGCAAAGGTCGTAACGTATGCCGCTGACTGTGAGTACCCAGTAGCAATGATTTTTTCCGCGCCGCCTAAATCTTTTATCGGGTTGTCTGTATTAGTATCTGCTTTCAGCAATGCGGCCGCCTGGTTCAGAATATCCCATGTGTATTTTCGGGTCGGCACATTAAGCGATGCGTAACGGGAACGGTTTCTTGGCTGTGCGCCGGACGGCGAAGGCCAGCTGTCTACGCCCCAACCATCGCGCATAAAATTAGCAGAATTGTCGGAATAGGTAACGCCAACCCAAACCGCGCCCTCTGCCATCATCGAGCGATGCGTTAGATCCCACATTGGCGAGCCGTCATAATTAGCGGTCGCATTTAGTATTTCAAGATAAACCATGCCATTAAAATCTGCGGCGATGGCAGGGCGTCGAATAAGCATACGGGTGGTGTATGAGCCGCTAGCACCTGAGGCCACCGGCTCCGGACTTTGGTTTAGGTCATCAACGTAATCATATTCATTTGCTGTACCTGAGATGAGGACCTCTTCTTCAAGGTACCCTTGTGGGGTGAGATCTTCATGCCATGCAAGAAATGGCACATCGCGATCTTCAGGCCCGGTGCCGGGGCTGGTGGGCAGTATCTGAGCACTCGGAATAGGCACTGCGGCATGCGCAGTACACATCAGCAGAACGCCCAACACAGCAAAAATAAACTGCACCCAACGGCGGGGGCCAGAAAAGCTTCGAAACAAGTAAATAGCCATGGCAATACCTACACACTATGAGAACGCGTTACAAATAAGCATAACAGCTTGCGAATCCCGCAGGTAAATGCCCGAGAGGAGAGGCATAGCGAGCCTTAGCGCGGCTCTTATTATGTTAAAAGCCTTAGTTTTATTCTACTTTGACGGCTTTATATCGTTAATGCCCCAGTCTTCGAGTTTCTTCTCAAAGCTCCATAGCGGATGGATACGCTCAAGATCAGCCAAATCTTCGACACTGGCAAAGTCGTAACCGTTGCCCTTATCGTTGTACCACTGCGTATAACGCAACGGGTAGATCACTTCCTTGGTAAAAATACTCAACGTACGAATAAGCCATCTTGGAAATTTTTTGTACCCAAACTTGGTGCCGTGACGATTCATACGTTCGGCCATTTCAACGCGCTGGTTACCGGTCAATGCCGTAGACGCAATTGAAAAGTCTTCATTAGAAAACACTTCCGGGTACTCAAATACCGTACCCACCCACTTACCCACATCACGAACATCAACCCAGTTCACCATAAAATCCGGCTCCATAATGCCGGGCATAGCGTTCTCTTTAATCATATTTTTGGACAGCTGACTGTTACCACGGAATGCTTCCTGCGCGGTGTAATCAACCCGATGCATGCCAAAGTAGTATGCCGGCCGATGAATCATGGTGACGTTAATACCCTGACCACGCATAAAATCAGAAATTCGTAAACGCTGCTGAATCCACCATGGGGCTTCGGGTGCACCTGGAACAATCCCGCGAACTTTATCTGGTGGAAACACGAGAGTTACAGCATGCTTAATCGATGGGTTAGCTTTCATTGCAGCAATCATTGCTACGATTTGCTTCATTACCAGCGGTCTGCCACCAACCGGGTCATTGCCATGGTTATTGATTTTTCCTGCCTTGCTGGAATTAGCCGTTACGTAAAGAACGACGCCGCTGCAACCGGCAAAAGCGTCGGTAAGTTTTTCTTCCGAATACATATCGACCCCGGAATGCAGGGTTAGCAAACCGGGATGGGTTGTTTCGGTAAGCTCCAACAGGCGCTCTAGGCGAGCGGCTGCGCTGGTGCCCGGCGTTCGAAACAATGCGCGAACTCTAAACCGACGGGTTTTGGTGAGCTCTTCAACAACCGCATAGCACTCCCAGCCTGTAGAGCAGGTCACTGCAATCATGGGCAGCTGGTCTATCGACTGCTCTTTCGCAGGCGACTTATCGCGCTCCGCCTTAATTGCCAGAACTGACTCAACCAAACGCTTGTTCTTGGCTTTAATGGCCTGTTGAGCCAGCCTAACTGCGACATTCCTATCCATAATGCAAAATCCTGAGTTCATCACCAGAAGATAATTATGCAAGATACCATTAATTTTCAGTAGAAAACTCTAGTTGAAGATGATTAAAAACAGATAACACCGGCGGCATAGTTATGCACGCAACACACAATCGAGCGCATCCACAGCCAGATGCCACAAACAACCCGCAGCCAGCGCCTGCCATCGCCATGAAGGAACGGCCAGCAACGCGACATAGACCGCTGCCGCCCAGCTACTGTGCAATGGATGAAAGCCAATACTGCAGCGATTGGGATCAAATATCGGGTCTGCAAACAGGTGGTCTAAATCAATGAGCATCGTACTCACCATCAGTAGCCCTGCGCGCTGCCAATGCAGAGGCCAGAGCACTCGAGCGATGCCAAATGGCAACACTAAATGCAAGCCATAGTGAATGACGTGACTGAATACGTCGTGCGTAATGTCCAAACAACACCTCAGAATGCATTAGCGCGGCTTCGCTGCCGGCAAGCGAAGTATAGCGTCAACGCCGCAATAACAACGGCTAGACTAAGCGCTCGCCATGCGCCAATATCACCGCACCCTCCTAGGTTTAAGGATATCGATATGGAACTGGTATACCTCGTCATGGGCTGCGCCCTACTGCAATTTTTTGCATTCGGGATGCTCGCTGGCGTGCAACGGATGAAAACCGGTATTGAGGCTCCCGCCATCAGCGGAAATGACATGTTTGAGCGGTATTTCCGGGTGCATTACAACACCATGGAACAATTGGTGATCTTTGTGCCGTCAATCTACCTGTATGGCACTTACATCAGCGTTAACTGGGCAGCAGGTCTCGGGGTGGTTTTTATAATAGGGCGATTTGTTTATCTGGCAATGTACATTGCCAACCCGAAAAAACGCGGCATTGGTTTCGGTCTCACCATGTTGCCGAATACCATTTTATTGCTAGGCGGAATGGGTGGCGCGGCAGCTAGGCTACTTTAGACCCAAGGCTTACTGCTCAAAGCTCCGGATGGTTTGAGGTGCAGCAATAAGCTGTAGGTAAGCACCTTGCATCGTTTGCAGCTGGTCGCCTGCGGCAACCACAGAAATCAGATTATTGCTTTCGCCAGGATCGGCAGTGAGATTGTACAACTCGGTCCAGGCAATCCCCGCTAGCGGATCGGTACTGCTCGAAATCGATACCAGTTTCCACAAACTGCCATCAGCCGCATAGCTGTAATAGGCACGATTCATACGCTTAGCCGCGCCGGCAGAAATCGGCTCTCCCTGAACAATCAGATGATCACGCGGCGCCGCATCTGCGCCGGTAAGTTCGGCCAAAAAGCTCTTACTGTCATTCGCCTGATGCGCCGGACGCTGCAAACCTAGCAGTTGATAAAACGTGGCATATAGATCATGCAAGCCAACTAAGTTTTTATTAAGTGTGCCGGGCTCGGCTGTTATCTGCGACTGCAAGGTATCGCCCCAGACTGCAATTAACGGAACTCTATGACCGCCTTCGTGGATCTGGCCCTTATATCCACGCAATGGCACGCCCCGATCAACACCCTGGGGATTCATGTCTGCTAAATCCGGCCAGGGGAAAGGGCCATTATCACTGGTAAAGATAATTAACGTGTTGCGCAGCTGATCGTTTGCCTCTAGGCCGTCAAGCAAAGCACCTAACATAAGATCGAGTTCACGAATAACATCGCTGCGGTCCGATGACGTCGACCCGGCAATGACCTCACCCGAGGAAGCTGGCTGGTCATCTGCCGTACTCGTAACATTAAAAAACTGCGGTGGTGAATACGGACGATGCAGCTGAGGTGGCGCGAAGAATAAAAAGAATGGTTCGGGCATAAGCGACTGTTTGTTGCGCGCCGAGGCCTGGTTAAAAAACTGCAACGCTTTGCGCGTAAGTACCCTGCTCGAACTGCTGCTGTCGTAGTTGTCGAGCGCCCAACCCCTGGAACCCAGACGACTGTTATTGTGGGGGCCTGCCCAGGTTTTAGGCACATAGATGAAATGGTCCAATGCCTCGGTGCTGTTATCAAAAACCTTGTAGCTCGACGATGCTGCATCAAACCTCACCAAACGGTCATTCTCAAAATACGCGTAAGGCGGGCCGCTTAAACCACCGGGTAATACGAAGGAGTAATCAAAACCGAATTGTGTAGGCCCCCGATCAAACGGACGAGTAAAATCGATATCGCGGTGTTCCCGTGAAACATCATCACCGGCGAGATTGTAAAACATACCGCCGTTATGAAGCTTGCCGATAAAGGCCGTTTGATAGCCCACTTCATTGAACAAATCACCAAGAGTCTCCTGGCCCGGAACAATCATCGTAGCCGGCTCATAGGAATCGTAGATACCCGCCGCAATGCGGCCCCGATGCGGATAATTGCCGGTCAGCATCGAGTACCGGGTGGGGGAACACACAGCGGAGGTCGAGTGCGCCTGATCAAAATACACTCCGGCATTTGCCAATGCATCGATGTTGGGTGTATCCACACCTTCGCGTGGGTTATAGATGCTGACGTCACCCAGACCAAGGTCATCCACTAGAACCACGACCACATTTGGATGAGTAATATGCACCCAAATATGTTCGGATATCACATCACCATTGATGATTTGATAGCTGAAAGAATCACGGCCATTAAAGCGCCACTTCGGCTCATAAACAAATGCGCCATCGGGCTCAATTGTTACCTGACCGTAAGCAGGTGGTGAAGCCAGGCGGGCAGTTGCCGTATCGCCAGCAGCATCATTGGCCAATAGCCCGGGAGCCGGCTGACGCAGCGTGGCCCCGGAAATAATGCTGTAGCTGTCGGTGGAGCCCGACGAGCTCTCGCGCTGTGGCGACACACTTGACGGTTCGCAGCCTGCAAGCAGTCCTAGCGTTACCAGCGACGCAACAATTAGCTGCACAAGTTGCTGATGAGCGGATACCGAGCGTTGCAAAATCATAGACGAACCCTGCCGAAAAATACCTAAGAAGCATGCGTGGCAGTAATTTACTAATAAACTCTGCGCTTATGCTACCAGCAGAATACACCACCTTGCCTGGAAGGCGAATCTGGCCGTTCACTTATCTGCCCAGACATCTGCCGGAGCACGCCAACTATTCGTCGCCTGATTCCGCCCGCCGGAAACGATGAATTTGCCGGCGCTCCTTCTTATTGGGCGGATGGTCACTGGCGATATAGCCCGCCATTCCTGCTTTACGTTGGGCCGCCCGTTCGGCACGT
>JABIQA010000159.1 GCA_018699155.1 Chromatiales bacterium | reverse complement strand
TCTGCGTATCAGAACCACCGCAAAAGTACTGCCGCCGATAATTAGAAGCAGCAATGGTGCTAGCCAAAGTAACGCCGTGGTGGATTTGAACTGCGGACGGTATAAGACAAAATCCCCGTACCTGCTGACCAGGAAATCTTTGATCTCTGCATCAGTCATGCCCTCTTCTACCATGCGTCTTACTTCACGCCTAAGGTCATTGGCTAATAGTGCGGTGGAATCGGCAATGGTTTCGTTCTGACACACAAGGCAACGTATTTCACTGGTGAGCTGCTTGTAGCGTTGCTGATCAGCCGGGTTGCTGAATGACTGCTGTGGATCAATAGCGAATACCTGGATGCTTGATAGAATTAAAAGCATTGCCAGACTGAGCCGCCAAGCAACTCCAATGCAAAGACTCATGTGCCCTGCCCTTGCATTAACGGTAGAAAATCATTGCGCCAGATTTCAATATTTAGCGGACCGATGTGCTTGTGCAGAACGATACCTTCTGGCGAAAGCAGGAAGGTTTCCGGCGCGCCATAAACACCCCAATCGATCGCTGTGGTGCCTATTTCATCAACGCCGTTGGCTACATATGGGTTACCCAGTTGCTCAAGCCATGCTTTTGCTTTCGCGGGGTCGTCTTTCCAGTTGAGACCGTAAATTGGCATGTTGTAATCAGCAACAACGCTTAATAGCGTATCGTGTTCGAGGCGACACCCAGAGCACCACGTTGCCCAGACGTTGACCAGACTGTACTCGCCACGCATATCGATAAGCGTAAGACGTTCGTTTTCCTGCAACAGTTTTGGCAGATCAAATTCAGGCGCCTGCTTATTCACAAATGGTGAGGGAATATAACTGGGGTCGCGGAACAAGCCGAGAAAAAAGAATCCCATTAGCGTGATAAATGCCAGCGCTGGAAAGACAAACTTTAGGCCTTTAGGCATTGCTAGAAGCTCCGCGCGCGGGACTGGTTTTTCGCCGGTAACGGTTATCGGATACAGCGATCAATCCACCCAATGCCATTATCAAACAACCAAACCAGATAAAGCGGATCATGGGTCGGTACTGGATGCGAACGCTCCACGCGCCCTCGCCCAACGGATCGCCCATCGCAACAAATAAATCACGTGACCAAGCAGAATCAATGCCGGCTTCTGTCATCGGGCTTTTCCGAACCCGGTAAACCCGTTTCTCGGGCAACAGTGCGGCTTCGGCTTTGTTGTCTTTAGTGACTGTAAATACGCCCTGAACCCCGTCGTAGTTCGGCCCTACGATATTGCCGTAACGTTCAAACTCGAAGTCATAACCGGCAACTTCCACAGATTCGCCAGGCTTAATGGCGTGATCAGTTTCAACGCTGTAAGAAGACGTTACGGTAATGCCAATGACTGTGAGTCCAAGCCCGATATGAGCTAACTGCATACCTAGCATTGCTCGGGTAATTTTTGGACCCTTGCCGAAAAGCTTTCGCACAGGGTCCCAAGATGCAGCAAACACAGTCCATAGGCCGGCAACAACGCCCACGGCCGTTAGCAGGTTAAATTCACTTGCCACGAAGACAGTGCCGGCAACCCCGATAGCAACTGCGGCAAGCGCCGGCCAGCGCAGTCGTTTTAGCGTGTTTTTCATATCAGCGGAACGCCAAGCAGTGTGCATGCCTACACCCATGCACAGAACTAACGGGAGCATCGGTATGATAAATACCATCTCAAAGTACGGCGGACCAACCGATATTTTACCCATGTTGAGCGAATCAAGAATGAGCGGATACAAAGTACCGAGGAGAATGAGTCCGGCAGCAATGACCAGCAAAATACTATTGATCAGCATGAAGGTTTCGCGAGAGCCGGGTTCAAAACCAACTTTCACTTCCAGCGATGATGCGCGCCATGCGTATAACGCCAGCGCGCCACCCACAACAACACCGAGAAAGGCAAGTATAAAAACACCGCGGGCAGGATCAGTCGCAAAAGCATGAACCGATACGAGCACTCCGGAACGCACCAGGAATGTGCCCAACAAACTTAACGAGAACGCACCAATCGCCAGCAACAAAGTGGAGCTTTTAAACAGCCCGCGTTTTTCGGTAACAGCGAGCGAATGAATAAGTGCCGTGCCGACTAGCCATGGCATGAACGATGCATTTTCAACCGGGTCCCAGAACCACCAGCCACCCCAGCCGAGTTCGTAATAGGCCCACCAACTGCCCAGGCAAATGCCGATGGTTAGAAACAGCCAGGCCATAGTGGTCCATGGCCGTGTCCAGCGAGCCCAGTTCTGATCAAGCTTGCCAGAAAGCATGGCGGCAATGGCGAACGCGAAGGCCACTGAGAAACCAACATAACCGGCGTAGAGCATGGGCGGATGAGCAATTAATGCCGGATCCTGCAGCAGCGGATTAAGATCAGCACCATCGATGGCCGCAGGAATTAAGCGCTCGAACGGATTGGACGTAAAAATAACAAACAGCAAAAAGCCGGCACAGATAAAGCCCATTACGCCGAGCACTTGGGCGACCACTGTGTCGGGAAGACTCCGGCTAAATATTGCCACTGCAGTCGTCCAGATGCTGAGTATTAATACCCACAGCAACAATGAACCTTCATGCGCGCCCCATACCGCTGCAACCTTATACTGCATCGGCAAGGCGGTATTGGAGTTGTTTGCCACGTACAGCACTGAGAAGTCATTAGTGACAAACGACCAAGTGAGGCAGCCGAATGCAATGGCTAAAAATAACAGTTGGCCAAACGCAGTAGGTCGGCCTAATGCTATCCATGGCTTGATATGAATGAGGGAGCCTGCAATGCCAAAAACAGCTTGAACGGTAGCTAAGCACAAGGCGATAATAATGGCGATCTGACCGATTTCTGGAATCATTTTCGGTTTACTCAGGTGTGGGTGTCGTGGCGTTTTCGCCCATCGGATGCCCTTGTTCTTTTAGCATCTCGGCGACCTCAGGTGGCATGTAATTTTCATCGTGCTTTGCCAGTACTTCATTGGCGCGGAATACACCGTCACCCTCGAGTTCACCAATAGCAATGACCCCCTGTCCCTCACGAAACAGATCTGGAAGCACACCGGCGTAGGCCACTTCGATGCGGTTTTCTGTATCAACAACCATAAAGCGCACTTCGAGCTCACCCGGAATTCGAGTGACCGATCCGGTTTCGACCAGACCGCCAAGCCGCAGAGTTCTACCTTGAGGCGCTTCGTTTGAGATGATCGCCGTCGGGCTATAGAAGTACAGCATATTTTCTTGAAAAGCCTGAACAGCCACCACCGCTGCCAGCACCACGCCGGCAAACGCGACACTCAGGCCAATCATGCGTTGTCGTCTTGGAGTCATTCTGCCGTTTCACCCTTGTTGGATTGAGATGTTTGTCGTGAGGCCAGTCGCCGCAGAACACGTTGTTTAGTCTTTTTCAGTTCTTGTCGACTCAACCAGCTATTAGTCACAACCAGTAATAGGCTGAGCCCGTAAACTGCCCAGACATAAATGGCGTACTTATCGAGTGCAAAAAATTCCACTACAACAACTCCGGTAGCCAGCGCGCGTTGCGCTCTCGATTGAGGATTTCACAGCGAAACCGGTTCATTAGTACGGCACCATAAAACAGGTTAAAGGCCACAATCATAACCAGCAGTGGCCACAGCATATCGGCGGTGATGGATGGGTTATCCAGCTTAGAAATTGTTGCCGGCTGGTGCAGCGTATTCCACCAGTCGACAGAAAATTTAATGATAGGCACATTGATGACACCAACAATGGCGATGATGCCGCTGGCTCGGTCAGCCTGATTCGGATCGTCATATGCCGCCCGTAAACCCATGTAACCAAAATACAGAAACAGCAGAATAAGTTCAGACGTGAGACGCGCATCCCAAACCCACCAGGTGCCCCACATCGGTTGCCCCCAGATCGCGCCGCTGGCAAGAGCCAGAGCGGTAAACCACGCGCCTAGCGGTGCTGATGCCGCCGATATCGCAAACGCCAGTTTGATGCGCCAGATCATCCCAATAGCGGAGGTAACAGCCATGATGACGTAAATCGCCATCGACATGTACGCAGCCGGCGCATGGATATAAAGAATGCGGAAGGCATCGCCCATTTGGTAATCACTGGGAGCGACGAACAGGCCACCGTAGGCACCCATCGCCATTAATGCGGTTGCCAACCAGAACAGCCATGGTTGAAGCAGGCTCGCAAGCCTGTAGGCATGCGGAGGCGATGCGAGTTTGTGAAACCAGGTCCACATAATCAGCAAGCCTCAAGCGGCGCAGTTAGTTTTGAAAACTGAGTTAGCAAAGAAGTAGTCACAAACAGCAAATACCGAGGACCTACCCTAAGTGTTTTCAGGGCAGCAACCTTCAACAAAAATCATCAACGCAATGTTGACCCGTAAGCGCTAGATTATACTGCATGAGGCTGTCTGCAGTGCATACGCTCATTGAAAAGACTGCCAATAACGGCCAATAGTTCCTTTGAGCTGGCTGCTTAGTCCAAACTAACCCTCAGCGCCGCAGCAATACCAAACGGCGCCAAGCTTGCCGCAAGAATGCTCATGGCACCTAGCAACATCAATGGACCGGTGGTGTCCATGCCAGTTACGGCAAGGTCTGTCGCCCGCGAGCCGAAAATCAGCACCGGAATACTCAATGGCAGCAGCAGAACTGCCAACACCCCAGCGCCTTGCCGCAATCCAACGGTTAATGCTGCTGTAATACCCCCGATGAGGCTTAGCGCCGGTGTACCGAGCAATAATGACAGCAGCAGAACCCATGTGGCTTCTGCGGGAAGATCGTAGGCTGTTGCAACTGCCGGCGTCAGCAGCAATAAGGGCAATACCATTTGCAGCCAGTGAGCCAGCACCTTGCCCAGTACCAGTAAAACCAATGGCTGTGGGGCTAAAACCAACTGCTCTAGGCTGCCATCTTCGTAGTCGTCGCGAAATAAACGGTTCATCGATAACAACATGGACAGCAGCGCAGCCACCCATAGCACCCCCGGACCAACCTGGCGCAGCACGTCGGCTGCCGGGCTGATTGCGAGTGGAAACAGGGTGGCGACAACCACAAAGAACACCAGCGGGCTGATCAGGTCTGACCATCGCCTGAAGCTTTGGCGCATTTCCCGTTGCAGCAACAGCCAGACCGGGGCGATCATTGCAGCGCCCCGTTCATCAGGGTTTGCTCGGTCATGCCGAGTGCGCTGTGTGCGTTGCCATGACTGGCGATAACAGCGATGCCGCCCGCTGCCAGATGTCTATCCAAGCAGGCGTTCAGGTAGGCCTGCCCCTGAGTGTCCAAATTGGTGTAAGGCTCGTCGAGCAACCAAACCAGAGCATTGCCCAACAGCACTCGCGCCAGCGAACTGCGGCGTTGCTGCCCGGCCGATAGGACCCGGGCGGGTAAATCCAGACATTCGGCAAGTCCAAGCTCAGCTGGAATATCCCCTGGTCTGTGCCCGGCTAAGGCTGCTGCAAATTCCAGATTCTCCCGAACGGTGAGTTCCGATTTAAGTCCGGCCTTATGCCCGGACCAGCCAAGTGCGCGCTGCCATTCGTTGCGCTGTTGACGGATAGCAATACCGTTCCAGTGCACGTCGCCCTCTTCCGGCAAGGTTAAGCCGCAGAGCACGCGCAGCAGCGTGGTCTTGCCAGTGCCATTCGGCCCCCGCAAAACCAGGCCTTCACCGGGTGCAACCCGCAACGCCAAATGATTAAGCAAGCAACGCTCACCGCGGAACAGCAGTAAACCGCTGGCGCTGAGTCCGATGTTCTGTGGGTTGAGCTCTGGCATTGATAAATAACTAATAATTTAAATAGATTTATAGGGTTATAGCTTATTTATTAGATTAAATATAGCTAAAAGCTCACAACAAGCTTGCCGAGTTATTGGCTTCATCGCTTATCGTCGTATGTGGAACCCATTCATAGAGCGTCCAGCGGTACTGCGGGTTCATGCAAAACACATCGCGCGTGCGCCGAAACTCAGGGAATTCATGGAACACCGCTTTGGCCATTGCTACAGAAAAGAGATATGGAATGAGTATTCGCCGAGGTTGCTCGGTGGCTATGGCCTGCTCACGAATGCCACTAAGCACTTCGCGAAGAATGTCCTGACCAAATGGATGGTACATGTGCAAGAACAGGTTTCCCTCCGGTAGCAAAAACTTGCGGGCGTCGGTACAGAAAAACTCGATAGGTGCTAAACACCTGTTCCTAACCTGTTCAGCATTTTTTCGGGCAATTGCCGTGAGTTCGGCGGAGATTTCAATGCCGATAGCCCGCTTAAAAGGGTACTCCGCAGCAACGAGCGTGCTGCGCCCCTTGCCCGAGCCGTAATCAACAAAGCTGTAGTCTTGAGGATCAATTGGCGCTGCACCGAGCTGCGCCTCAATCATGTAGCGGGTGATTCTTGCTGGTGACGCCAGAAATAGATTTGCCTGCCAACGTGTTGAGTCTTCCTCGATGTCGAGATTCCGCGTGGGGACTATGCCGCTGGTGTTGGTGCCGTGCTGATCATCGTAGCGGGTGTCGTCAACGGGTTTGTAAGACAACGCATAGATTAGCGCGTAACGCAGCGCCATCCAGAACCCAAGTTCCTTGGCCGACTCCTTAAATACCTCAATCGGGCTATCCCAGGGCGATTCTGCGCCTGTGGATGTTTTAGGTGATGGTCCTGAACTTGTCACGTAAGGATCCCTATGAGGTGAGCTGAAGCTAGGTTGCAGCAAATGCGTGCGCAGCGTACCAGAAAGCAGTAGGTGCCGACAAAGCAGCATGATTGCTTCTGACTAATTAATGGCCCTTGCAGACAAGAACCACAGCGCGAGCTATTGCATGATATTTGGCATGCAAACCGAATTGGTAGCAAGGTATTCGATCATGAAAAATCCTCAGGGCAATGACTTGACTATGCCCGGCTCAATTAATCGTAACGGGCAGCAATTGGTTCGTTTTGTGCGCAAAGGTCCCAGCAATCCATTGAACCGGATCTACAAATTAAGCTGCACCCTGTGCGCGTTTGAATATTCGGCCTACGGCTCTGACCTGTGGCAGCGCAAATGTCCATCTTGTCAGAATGGACGTGAGGGTTTGCCTGAAGAGTAAGCGGCTAAGTTTCCGCGTTCGATATAAACGACGCTTGATGCTCCACCTTTTTACCCAGCTTCATCTTGTAACTCCCCTAATTCGCCGTGTTTTTTGCGGCATTTTTTTTGCCCTAATTTCCCCAGGGTGGCTGGCGAGTATAGCGACGCACGGAAATGACAAGGGGGCAGACTCTAGCCATCCCAAGGGCCTGAATGTCTCGCGGCTGATAACCAAGCTTATGGCGTTATGGTTAGCTGCGAGGACGCAAGAATTAAATCCTTACAATAGAAGTCGATAAGCCCGCCTCATTGGGTTTTTGCAAAAATAAATGGGCATTCATGACTAAATTGTGACTCAGTCGGATACATATCATTTCTGCATTATGCAACATAGTTATACCTGTCCAATTCAGCGAGCAGGTGAACTTGGGATAATGAAGAAAATGATAAAAGTCGACAAGAATGAACTACCGGGTAGCGTGTTATTTCTGGTCTTAATTGGTGCAGTAATACTAATGACTGGCTTGACAGATCGGCAGCAAAGGACCCATTCAGAAAAGGCATCCCAAGTTGAAATGGTGGCTAATAATGAGCCTGTCGAAAATGAAACATTGCTTGTCGAAGCGGCTAATGAATCTGACACTCAGGTTCAATAACCCGCCCCTAAATACGTCCGCCAAAGACCTCGATGGTTAGAATCAGGGCAGCCATAACTGGTTCCTGAATACGCGCCCACCAAACAATAAACCATGACATCGTGCTTTTAAGCCCATGCCGGAAGTAAGGGATCGATTGTTTTTGGCAAAGTCGAAAAGCCACCATCGTGATCGATGGTGACTGTTTAAGGAAGGCTAGGAATTATGCTTAGCTCGACCCGTTCATTCGCCTGGGTGATTTGGAGCTCATGAACGGCAACAATTCATTAGTACTAAGCGAGCTTGGCTTTTTCGGTTTGTTTGCTAGGTGCTATTTTCCAGACAATCAAAGCTGCCACTAGAACCGCCACGTTGGCACCTGCGATCAGCACAAATGGGGCGATATTGCCGTAGGTGCCGCTCAACATGCCACCGAATTTAGCTATCAACAGAATGCCGATTGCGCCGCACAGACTAAAGAGCCCAATGACTGCGCCCCTGCCTTTTACCGGCGCCTCGGACCCGATGAGCGTCAGCGATGCGAGATTGGCGGACATCTCACCCATACCCACAAGCACGGCGACAAACCACATTTTTGGGCCTAATGGATCGTCTATCATATAAAGGCTTGTATAACCCAATGCTGCCAGCAGCATTGCTAAGGCAACCCCGGCAACACGGTCAATCCGATCAAGAATCATGCCTAATATCGGCAACCAGCAAAGCGCAAACACCTGAATCAGAATGTAGAACTTGAGCGCATAGCCAGCGGCGTCTCCAACCGGCATGCCGGCCGCAATACCCTCTTGCGTCAGCCATAAAACAAAGAAAGTGCTAAGCACCGCCATGTCGCCACGCGCCACTATAGCTGTAAAATACGCAAAGGCGACGCGAATATTTTTAGCAGCGGCTACACCGACTTTAAGGGTGGCTAACATCGGTTCGCGTTTGTCTAACTGCGCTGGTGCGCCGGCCTTAAGCCCGATGAGCAGGACCGTAGATACAATCAAGCAGACTACAGACGGCGTCCACAGCCAGAGTCGAGCTGCCATGACCGGATCGCCATCAGTTAAACCTTCAAACACCGGCAGCAACAAGCGCAAAGGTGTGAGCAATAAAATGAAGCCAAGTCCATTTAGCATGAAGCATACGGCGATCATGCGGCCGCGTGATTCGTCGACCGCATAGTCATTAATTACCGATGGCAGCATGGCCGTGTTCATAGCCAGCCCAAGGGCAAAGAACAAACGGAAGATGGTTAGTTGCTCTACGCTCTCGGCCAACGGATACAAAAAGTAACCAATACAGAAGATAAAAAATGCGCCCGCCCAGATTGGCTTGCGACCAATTTTATCCGATAAGGCACCAACAATGCCGATGGTCAGAATCACCACGATCTCGGATAGGAAGGTCAGGTTGCCCGCGAGCGCAGCCTGCTCGTCCAAAGGGACATTCAGAACTTCAGTAAAGAGATAGGGCTGGCTGGCATTCACGAACCCCATCATCGCGATTCCGAAGAAGGACCCGAACAACAGCGTTAGCATGTTGCCGTTGGTGATGTCCTTGCCAATGCTTAGATTTAGCTTGCGGGGGCCGTATGGGCGGCCGGAAGCTGCTGTGAGGGTTGCTGTGGACTCTGTCATTGCATTTATCCGAGTTAACGAAGCGAATATATTACCAATCGCGGCGGGCAAGACTGCAGAACTTGCTCGCCAGTTCATGGAATGGCTAGAGGCTAAGTATGCCGTGCGCTATCAGTAATGTTCAGGGTGCTTTATGGGTATAAAAAAGCCCGCGTCGAATCTATCAGAAGCGGGCTTTCCGTTGTTCACAATCTTATATCAAACAATATTTTAGGTGCCAGATGCCTCGCAGATAGCCTGAATTGACTCATCTATCATTGTATTGAACTCGTCGTCGCCCTGTTGTGCGGATAAGCCTTCCGATAAAGCGCGGGAGAAGCTGGCTACCATTCCATTGTTCTGGCTGAGGCGAGCGTTGGCCTCTTCGCGGCTGTAACCACCAGATAGCGCAACCAGCCTAATGAGGTTCGGGTGACTCAGGCACTCTTTATAAAAGTTAGCTTGTTCCGGCAGTGTCAGCTTAAACATGACCAGTTCATTTGGCGCCAGAGTGTCGAGATGCTTTAATAAGCTGGTTCTCAGCAAAGCCTCTGCTTCGGCTTTATCTTTTGCCTTGATGTTAACTTCGGGCTCAATGATAGGTACCAAGCCTGCCGCACAAATCTGCTTGCCAACTTCAAACTGCTGCGCCACAACCCTCTCAATACCTGCGGCGTTAGCCGAATTGATTGTTGAACGCATCTTAGTGCCGAAAACGTCCTGAGCTGTAGCCTTTTTAAGCAATGCGTCTAGCTCCGGCATCGGTTTCATAACCTGCACGCCATCGACTTCGTCGGCGAGGCCTTTATCAACTTTCAGGAACGGCACAACATGTTTGTTCTGCCACAGAAAGTGCGAGGTGCTTTTGCCTTCAATTTGGCGATCGAGAGTGTTCTCAAACAGAATAGCGCCGAGAATGCGCTCGCCATTAAAGCCCGGACTGGTAATGATCCGGGTGCGCATTGCGTGAACGACGGCATACATCTCATCGTCGTTGTTGTAAGCATCTTCGCCAACACCGTACATTTTCAAGGCTTTGGGCGTACTGCCACCACTCTGGTCGAGTGCTGCAATAAAACCAGTTTGAGTGCGGACCTTATTTAGCTGATCTTCGTAAGTAGACATAGCGCCTGCCGGCTCCTTCTTTTTGATTGATCTGGCCATAACTACGGCCGACACGGATGGTGATGCCAATCCTTTTAAAGTCATCGCAACCCAATAAGAGCAAGCGAGTATAGCAGCAGACATTGATGCCTGTCTGTGCCGTAAAACCACAAAGTCAATGGTGTGCAGTGCTGCTTCAGGCTTTAAAACACTCCCGCTTTTAGCGGGTTTGCCGTTATAATGCGTCAAATTATCGAAATCAAAAGGAAAGTGACGGATGGATATTGTTGTTTCAGTTTTTGCAGTTCTGGTAGCCCTTGGTTGTTTTATTGCCATTATTCTGGCAACCCGCAAGGAAAAGCAGAAAAACAAGAAAGGCGACGAATAGAGACGATGCTGCGAGTTATAGATTGTAGCTCCTGCCGGCACATATAGAATTATGTCTCCCCTCCTTCAGGACTGGCTGTTAACCAGCGGAATTGGCGCAGGCCTTGGCTTGCTGCTGTTTGCGTGCGTTCGCTTACGAATGCATGTTGGGCCTATTATTCGCGAGCGTTGGGGCAATTCAATGCGCCAGGTGTATTGGCTGCTGACTATTGTTGTTATGGTGTTATTTGCGAATGGCGGATTAGGCCTGTTACGGCATTATGCGCCCGTTGGTGATACACCCGCTCTGGCATTAGAAGTTTGGTTTATTGTGGTGGCAGTTGGTATTTCATTCGGGCTGATATTTAAACGCATGACCCGCAATCTCTAGGCTGGCAATCCTGTGAACCTGTGCCCATAAAGAGTTTTTTGTGCAACAAATCCGAAGGGATAACAAGTTATGACTTTTGCTTATTGGTCTGTTCTGCTGGCTGCGTTGCTGCCGTTAATTTGGGCGGGTGTCGCCAAAACTGGTGCTGATGGTTACGACAATCACAAGCCCCGAGTTTTTCTTGCAGAGCTCAGAGGTCGTTCACAGCGAGCTAACTGGGCGCAGACAAATGCTTATGAAGCTTTCCCACCCTACGCAGCTGGCGTGATTATTGCCTCAGCGGTAAGTGCAACCCCCTGGGTTTTAGACGTCATTGCTGGAGTATTCCTAGTTTGTCGTGTGCTGCACGGTCTTTTTTATATTCAGGATAAAGCTATGGCTCGGTCGCTGGTTTGGACTGCAGGGTTTTTCTGCGTTATAGCCTTGTTTCTCGCTGCAGCTTGGACTGGTGCAGTTGCTGCCTGAATGTAAGGCGCTATTGTAATGACATTTGAGTTGCAGGCATCCATGCTACATTTATTTAAAGCATCTTAAGCAAACAGGAATCTTCTTAGCGGCATGTCTGAAGAACATCAACAAACCTTAATACAAAAGAAAGTCAGCGGCTTTTCTTTGTTAGCTAAAATCTTGCTTATGGTTGTTTATCGAACGCTGTTGTTAGCAGCGCTATTTTTTCTTGGGCATCTGGCCTATATGGCTCATTGGTCTCTAGGCATTTTGGCGGGCTTTTTATCATTCGCATTTTTGATCCGGTTTTGGAGTCCTTCGAAGGTGCTTGATGGCTCCGAGATCTCGCGACAGAAAGGCTGATCATTGGGTGTATAAGCAGATGCTTCGTGCCCTTTTTTATGAGTCGATACTTTTAAGCTAAGGAAGTAGCCATGTCCGCAAAAATAGCAGTTAACATTCTCATTTTCGCCGCGGTTCTGGTGGGCTGCGCTAAGGCGCCAAAGCCGTTTCCTGAAGGTTCTATCTCTCCCGGAGAAACCGTTGGCCATCTCGGCGAAACTGCAACCGTTTGCGGCACCGTCGCTTCGGGCATGCAGTTCCCCAAACTCGACGGTGAGCCGACGTTCATGAATATTGGCAAGCCATTTCCTGACCAAGACTTTACAGTGCTCATCTGGGGTAAGAATGCAGGACTATTCGACCAACCGTTGAAGCGCCTGAAGGGTAAAGATATTTGCGTCACCGGGCTTATCGTGGATGGTGATAGCACTCCGCTCATTGAGTTGGTGGATGTAGAGCAATTGGTGGAACTTAACTAAAACTAAGTCGCCCATACATGCTGCTCCTTGCAGGTACGGTTTAAAAAAAATACATATTTTCTTTGCGTTAGCGTAGGTATGCGCCGCACCGTGGGTCGCCATCAGGCAGTTCCGGATCTGTCGCGTTTCCTCGGGGGTATCGTGTACGGTCACAAAGCGCTGCAAGCAGGTTAAGTAATGTTGTTGTTTGTTCCTCTACGCTGAGATCAGGAGCAAGCTGCGGGCCCATATCCGAACCAGGCTCACCGACAAGCGTAATCATCGCGATAGCATAACCGTAGTAACGCGCATGCATACCTAATGTTTGTTCGCCGTTATCGAAGATGATTTTGGTCGCATCATCCCCATGACATTCAGCGCATTGGGCCTCGTAAAATTTGTGGCCAAGGGCCGGGTCACCGCCGGGCATAAGCACAAAGCCTTTGGGCGAATCAACTGATAGCGCATAAAGCGAATCAGGGTGTGGCAATGAACCATCGCGCACCGCCAGCATATAATCAACCAGAGCCTCAATCTGTGAGGGGTTCAGTACATCGCTATAAGCAGGCAGGCCCCCTTTTCCGGCAGTTATACGCTGAACCCATTCATCACGCGTCATGCCAGCATCCTGAGGGCTAAGCGGACCATCTGGTAGGATAAAATCTTTGGCTTGATACTCATGCCCGTAAATTCCGGCATCACCGCGCATGTCCCAGCCGAAAAGGTTTTTGAATCTGTAGCTGTGGCCATTGTTTAATAGGGGTAAACCAGCCGAGTCGTTGAGAGTGCCGTCACCGTTCGGTCCACCCCTGCCATCCGCTAAAGGCGTTTCCGGGTCATCAGGCACAAAATCTATCTCTACCTCGTCGTACCACATGTCGAATAATCGCCCACCGTAGGCGATGTGACCGGTTTTTTCATCCGAATGAATCTCACCAGGCTTATCGCTAAGCGGGTCGCAGGCTGCCTGCATTAGACCCACAGCTATAATTAAAAAAATTGCCTTCATTTGCCTAACTCTCCTGAGTAATCCGTGTGCGGTAAAACCCTATATATTAACGATGAGCATGATATTTCGATGCCAATCTTGAGCATCAATTCTGCCTGCCCGCTTGGATCCAAGAAAGGCTTATATGCATATCTTGTTGCCAGTAGCCGCATTGCGGAAAATATAGTAGTTTATTAATGATACAACCAGAATGCTTAGCCTAACCTATCCAGAGCGGCCCCTGATGTTAGGCTGCTGGGAATGGACTATCTAAACCGATCAGCATTGGAGCTTTAAAATTTTGCAAGACTCCGGTAAAAAAGGGTTTTCGCGCGGTGACTATCTTCGCTGGTGGCATGGCCTTGCGAATATTCTCTATATTATAGGAATGCATGCTGGGTTAATTCTGTGGCTTTGGTACGGCCGTGACGTTCTCCCCTACCCTTATTTTTTAGCTGTTTCGATACTGGGTGCACTTGTTCATCAGCGAATTCTTTCGGAGTGGTTTCACGAGGCCATCCACTGGAATATTGTGAGTAATAAAAAGTGGAACGATAGGCTTGCCAATGTCTTGACGGGTCCTTTCAATGGCGTGCGTATTAAAAATGCTCGGACAAAGCATTTTTATCATCACAGGGTTGAGTCCTTCTTTATGGATGATGACCCTGACACCTGTGCTGCCGCCGTCATTAACAAGCGTGAACTGCTATTGGGGCTGCTGCGAGATGTTAGCGGCATGACGGCGCTAGAGGCTTTTTTTAGCGTTTCTGCCAATGATTTAAGCAAATCAAAAGAGTCTATGTTTATCGGCATATTTTGGCTCGCGTATCTCTTAGTCATTCATTGCTCGCTTTTTTATCTGACCGTGTCTGCCGGTTATTACGATATCTACCCCATCTACTTTGTCACGTTGATCAGCCTGTACCCGATTGCAAATCGGCTCCGCTTATACCTCCAGCATGCGACTATTCGTGACGATGGAACGCTGCTTATTGTTGGCAGCAAGGTATCACGAACCTATTCAGGGGGACTGTTTAGCCAGATTTTTATTCAGTCGCCTATGATCATGTACCACCATGAGCATCATGCGTTTCCAGTCCTTCCCTATCGAGCATTGCGAGCAATGACGATGGCAAGGCCAAGCAGTGATGTGAACATTCATGGCAAGCACCCAATTCAACTGCTCACTAAATTAATAACCGGTTTCTAAACTATGTCTATTCTTTGTCCTGCCTGTTTGTCACACAGTTCTAAAGTCTTCGTGAAGAAGCCGATGGATCGTGAGTACTTTAGTCGCAGAGACACAGATGCGTCCTTCATGCGCTGCATAAACTGCGAAAGCCTGTTTCAAGACCCCTGGCCCGCCGCCGGTGAGCTCCAGGAGTTTTACGGTCCCGATTACCAGAATTACACCACCACAGCCGTGCCTTTGCTGGCGCATGTTGATGCCGTTTATCAGCGTCAACAGGGCGCTGCTTTTACTAAGCGCTTTGGGCGAGATCCTGCGGTGTTGGATTTTGGTTGTGGTCAGGGTGGCTTTTTGCGCGTATTGGCAGAGGCAGGCTGTACGCAGCTTGCCGGCTTTGATTTTGTCCTGTACGAAGAGCTTGTTGATACCAGCGGAACAAAGTTTTTTGACGATATAGAGCAAATCAGGGAAAGCGGTATGCGCTTTGATGTGATCCGGATGCGCCATGTGATAGAACACTTAACCGATGTGGATGCGACAATGATCGCGCTGGGCTGCTTGCTTAAAGAAGGTGGATGCATTGTGGGCCAAACACCCAATGCGGCTCATTACACATCTCGTCTTATGGGACAGTACTGGGGACCATTGCATTACCCCTACCACACTGTGCTGTTTTCACCCTCGGGCTTAAGCGTTGCAGCGCCGCGCTGGGGCTTAAGGCTCACAGCAACCACCGGACCGATTTTACCCACTGGATGGGCTTTGAGCCTGGAAAACATGATGAAGAGCGCATTTAAATTAAAGTCCCGAGGCCGAACCGCGGCTTATACCGTCTTGATGGCCCTCACAATGCCTATGGCACTGCTAGACAGCTGGGTGACGCCCAAGGCGACAGCAAATTTCGATTTTGTGTTGCAGAGAGACTAGGGCTGGCACGAGGCACACTCTGTGGAGACATTATCAAGATTTATTTAGGCAATGGAACCGCGGCGGATACCTTAGCGTAATCTTAAAAAGGAACGTAAAATTATGACATCTATTAAACGAAGAACTTTAATGAAGAACGGCGTTGCCGTGGCAATAGCTGGTGCATCGGGGGTCACGATTAACGCAAGCGCAAGTGATCAGGATGCTGACGAGAACCTAACCGTTTCAACCAATCAGGAATTGATTGACTCCGTAGACGCTATTTTTGGTGAGCATATGGATGCCGAATTAAATGGCGACTTAGATCGAACGCTTGCCACGATGACTTCCAACCCTCATATCGTTAATGTTCCAACAATGATCGGAGGTCAGGGTGAGCAAGGTGTTAGAACCTTTTATGCGAATCGTCTGATTGGCCAGTTTTTCCCTCCCGATGTTGAGTTTGAAACTATATCTCGCACATACAGCCCCGAACGACTAATTGATGAGCTCATCATTTCTTTTACACATACCATTGAGATGGACCATCTTCTTCCGGGCGTTAAACCCACTGGCAAATTTGTTGAGGCCGTTTTTGTGGTAATTGTTGGTATTGAAGACGGAAAAGTCTCATACGAGCACATCCATTGGGATCAGGGGAACCTACTGGTGCAGCTTGGGCTGATCGATCCCGAGGGCCTCCCCCTGACAGGCGCGGGCGCGGCCGCCAAGCTGCGCAATCCCTCAATTCCGGATCCGTTCTTCAACGAGTCCTGAAGGGCTAAAGCTCGCGTGGAGCTGGGCGATAGCCTGAGAATGGTTGGCTGATTCCTTTAGCCCCGAAGAGTTAACTTGTCAGTACTGGGCAGATGTCTAAGTGAAGATGCCGACATTTCTGATTTCACAGAAGTTAATTTGTTAGTACTCGGCGTTGTCTTTAATCGTTACTATTATTGCCCTGATATTTCGTATTTGGCCCCCAGTAAGTACTTGGCACTGTTGGGATCTGTTGATTATCTTGAAGCTTCATGTAATAGACACCATCCATTAGCTCCTTAAGCGGAGACTGTACCTCTATTGATTCACCGTACTGTCCCGCAGTGGAGGGGTCTGTGACGACCGTCCAGTAATGATCAATATGTTCTTTTAGCTGACGGTAAAGTGTTGGTGCATTAACCATGTCTTCAGGTGGGAGTAATAATTCCCAAAAATGTAAGGTGCCATGCTCAATACCATCATCGACGGTGCCAGTAATTTGACGTACCTGGCGATAGTAAATATGAATAAATGGCACTTGAAATCTTTCAGCCATGTTAAAAATAGTGCCATTTATCCAACCATAATCGCCAGGGAGAACTTTGTCTGGATAAGCCCCCCAGCCGGTAATCAATTCAACGCTCATTTTTCCATTTAGTGCAGACAAGGTTTCGTTTTTATCCCAGTGAATCATCGCAATGCCATTTGGCAATGCAAAAATATTGGTAACGGTTCCTACTAAAACATCCGGAGAATCACTGGGGCCTTGCGATAAATACTCAGTCCACTTATATAGCCTACCTGATTCGCCATTCTCCCCCGACCATGTCCCCAACAGCGACATTGGCCCAGGACAGCCTCCCGCGAAAAACCCTGGGGATGTTCCGGCATCAATATAACTCGCTTGTGAGGAACATTCGAATACGCTTGAATCATTGACAGGATCCAAAGAAGCATAGGTATTATCCTCGGGGAAGCACATCGTTTTGCCCAGTTCACAACCTTCATCAGCGTTGTTACCTGAGGTGTTACTGCAAGCGCATGCAGAAAGGAATAAAATTATCACAATAAAACTACGAC
The DNA here is from genome assembly GCA_018699155.1 of Chromatiales bacterium. Taxonomy (GTDB): domain Bacteria; phylum Pseudomonadota; class Gammaproteobacteria; order Steroidobacterales; genus JABIQA01. Next base: position 473 of record JABIQA010000159.1, on the reverse strand, counting down.
TAGTCATTGATGAGCTCTCACACTATTATTTATTCAGTGATCTGAAGCGAGAGTAGTGTTTTATATTGCTGCTATTCGCTTGATTCACTACCACCGGTTGATTATGCAATAGAACGAAAGCTTAAGAAATGGAAATGGTGCCGGTGCCGGACTTGAAGTCTAACCCCCACAGAACCCCAGCTATACAGCCTGTAGTAACGACTCAGAAGTGTACTGACAAGTTTACTTGCGGTCATCGACTGAGCCTGCACAATTTGGCCCTTGGCCCTTGGCGCTGGCAATCGAGTCGCCAGCTCCCACTTTAGGTTTTTTTATTAAGTGCAATGAATTTTAAAAGTCCACTCTTCGAGGAAAAATAAGTTAACTTGTCACTACCCCTTAAGGAGCGCCAATAGCCACTGGGCGAACAGGTGAGCCAGCCCCACCCTCAATACGAAGGGGCAAGATCATCGCGCAAAACTCCCAAACGCCAT
>JABIQA010000156.1 GCA_018699155.1 Chromatiales bacterium | reverse complement strand
GGGTAACTTGCGGTCAAAACCGATGCAATATTTCTTTGCACTTCCGCCAATGATTGCTCCGCCGCCACTCGCTTGACCCTGCCCGGGTGCTCAGCCGCAATGGCTAGATAACCACTGCGCACGCGCTCGAAAAAGGCTAGCTGCTCTTGCTCAAAACGATCGGTTTCAGTGCGCTCAGCACGCCGGGCCACAGACAACTCAAAGCTGCCGTCGAGCAAAATAGTCAGCTGCGGTCGCAGGTCACCCTGAACCAGTGTTTCTAATGTCGCGATGGCCTCCAGAGACAAACCGCGCCCGTAGCCCTGATAAGCGTAGCTTGCATCGGTAAAGCGATCGCACAATACAAAATCGCCCGCCTCTAATGCAGGAACAATAAGTGCTTGCAGATGCGCGGCACGTGCAGCGAACATCAGCAACAACTCGCTCTGGTCAGGAATTTGATCACGGCCGGTATCCAGTACAAGCCGGCGAATTGCTTCGGCACCAGGCGTGCCACCAGGTTCACGGGTCACAGTGACACGCTGGCCGCGTTCTTCAAGCCAGGCGCTAATGAAGGCCATATTGGTGGACTTACCAACGCCCTCAATACCTTCGACTGTAATAAATCGTTGCCCCAAATGACTTATATCAGATGGCATGAATATTCCCGAATGTTGATCTGTATGCTCATTGCAATCTTAACTGTTTCAGGTATGCAGCGACGGCCTGATTGTGCTCGCTGAGTGTTTCACTGAATCGATGAAGGCCACTGCCGTCACCCACTGCAACAAAAAACAAAGCCTTACCGGCTGCAGGCAGTCCTGCCGCATGCAGCGATGCGCGGGCCGGCAGTGATATAGGCGTCGGTGGTAACCCATGTCTGGTGTAGGTGTTATAGGGTGTATCGGTATTCAAATGAACGCGCGTCAAATTACCATTGTACTCCGCACCTAACCCGTAAATAACCGTCGGGTCAGTTTGTAACCGCATCCGGCGCCGCAAACGGCGCATGAATACGCCAGCAACCTCGTCACGCTCATCATCAACTGCGGTTTCACGTTCGATAATTGAAGCCAGAATCAACAAGTCATAAGGGGTTTCCAGCAACGGGTCAGGCGCGCGCCTTGCCCATGCATCGGTTAATTCCCGTAATTGCACAGCGGCAGCCTGCTGCAACAAGGCGACATCAGTGGTTCCCCTCGAAAACCGGTAGGTATCAGGATAAAACAAACCCTCGCCGTGCGGATAAGGCAAACCTAACCTCGTACCCAAGTCTGCCAAAAGGGACCAAACGGGAACTTCCCCAGGCAAGGTCTGTGTAACGTATGGATTACGACGCAGCGCCAATAGCAAGTCGGCAGTCGTCCAACCTTCCAAAATCGTCAGGCCATAATATTTCACCCGACCCTCAATCAATCGATCGAGCAGGGTCAATGATGTCATCTCAGGGGTGAGTTCATACTCACCAGCTCGAATAGCTTCTGCTTTACCTGTTATGCGCGCGTACCACTGCCATAAACGCGGACTATGCAACACCTGGTCGGCACCCAACTCAGCCGCTAGGGCGATCATACTGGTGCCGGGCTCGACGATAATAACGCGGCCATTCTCAGGAACCTGCAACGATGAATTCAGTTCATTTGCTACCCACCATGCCGCGGTGCATATGAGCAAAATGGTCAGCGCAAGAAAACGTTTCATGCGCCTGCCTTTGCCGATGCACTGCATTCGATCACGCCAGCAGCCGCCAATAAAGTCATCGTCCGTCGACTAAAATCGCCGACAGAATATTGGCGAGCATCAATTTTTGTCACCGGCCAAAGACCAATAAGAGCATTAGTTAAAAATATTTCGCTAGCCTCTGAAAACAGCTCCGGAGTGATCGTACATTCGGCAATTTGAAGACCCTGCTTTAGCCAGACATCAATAACCCGCTGACGCATCGTACCCGCAATGCCACTGTGCGAAAGTCCAGGGGTCAATAAGGCGCCATCGGCAACAAGAAACACATTGCTCATGACCCCGCTTATCAGGTTTTCATGCTCATCAAACATCAGGCCTTCAGCTATTTTCGGCGAACGCCACTCAGCCCTTGCGAGCACCTGCTCAAGACGATTAAGCGTTTTCATGCCAGCTAGCAATGGGTTCCGTGACACACGAGTGCTGCAACGAACCACAGAGACTCCAGACAAATAATAATCTGCCGGATGAGCTTCGGTGGCACTAACCCCCACCAGGCGATGTGGAGATTCTGAGGGGTCGGCAGCATAGCCGCGCGGACCAATGCCACGAG
>JABIQA010000144.1 GCA_018699155.1 Chromatiales bacterium | reverse complement strand
TCGAAACAAGGGCTTGGGCGAATGGTTGCGCTTGATTCTTGGAGCTTTGGATTGAGCAAAACGGGCTAATGTGGCTATAATTAACGGTTCGGGGTGACAGTGGTGACTTTTCCAGCCAAGCGTTGCTAATAAGTTAATTAAAATCAATAGCTTGCCTGCTGGTATCGCTGTTTCGGTCTGTTCGGGTGGATCAGTGCTGAAGCTGGCAGCGCCCGGTCCGTCGCATTGAATGATGGAAATAATCGCTGAAAACAAGAGTATCCGGACAGTTTTAGCCTAAATAGCGTCTGGATTTACCTTCTTCACAGCCTTATTTTGAATAATGTTTTTGAGCAGCACGCCTCGTTGAAAGTGTCATTCATCGAGCAGCGTGCGACTGCGGCATGGTTCCCGGCTAACCGGCGCTAAGTTCACGGTTTTATTAGAGAAGTACGTATCTATGAGTAATCAGCAGAGCAAGAGCATTCCTGCAGTTGGCTTTCCGGCAGCGCAGGGTTTATACGACCCTGCCAACGAGAAAGACAGTTGTGGCGTAGGCTTTGTTGCGCATATTAAAGGTAAGCGCAGCCATCAGATTTTGCTGGATGCTGACCATCTTGCCTGTCGTATGGATCACCGCGGTGCCCGCGGCGCAGAGCGCAATACCGGTGATGGTGCGGGCATACTTACAGCCCTTCCGCATGAGTTTCTTGCTCGAGTAGCAAAAGAAGACCTGCAGGCTGATTTGCCGGCCCCCGGAAAGTTTGCTGCAGGCAATGTTTTTTTGCCGGTGGATGCCGCAGAACGCAGAATTTGTAAGGATCTGATTGCCGAGCTGTGTGCCACAGAAGGTCAGATTCTGGTGGGTTGGCGTGATGTTCCGGTTGATCCGGATGCTGCCGATATAGGCCCAACCGCACGTGCAGCGCAGCCGAAAATCGAGCAACTTATTATTGCGGCAAGCGGTGTCGAGGGCGATGAATTTGAGCGCAAGCTGTATTTAATCCGTAAGAAAGCCAGTCATCATTTGCGCTCCAGCAGCATGCAGGAGGCAAAGACCTTTTATGTTTGCAGCCTGTCGACGAAAGTTATTATTTATAAAGGTATGTTTGCGCCTGATCAGGTAAAGCCGTTTTATCCCGACCTCTCGCAGACCGACTACACCACGCATTTGGCGATGGTGCATTCGCGGTTCTCGACCAACACCTTCCCGAGCTGGGATCGTGCCCAGCCCTGCCGGTTTATGGCGCATAACGGTGAAATTAATACGCTCCGAGGCAATGCCAACTGGATGCGTGCTCGCGAAGGCATTGCTGAGAGTGCATTTTTTGGCGAAAGCCTTGCCGACCTGTTTCCGGTTGTAGAACCTGATGTTTCGGATTCCGGCGCGTTCGATAACGTGCTCGAGTTCTTGCTGATGAACGGCCGTACGCTGCAAGAAGCCATTATGATGATGGTGCCTGAGGCTTGGCAGAAGAATAAACAAATGGATGCCGAACGCCGTGCATTCTATGAATACAATTCCTGCCTGATGGAGCCATGGGATGGCCCTGCTTCTATAGCCTTTACCGACGGTCGTTATATTGGCGCGGTTCTTGATCGCAATGGTTTGCGCCCTAGCCGCTACTACCTGACTCATGATGATCGCGTCATTATGGCCAGTGAAGTGGGTGTGGTGGATGTCGATCCGTCGAACGTTAAGGTGAAAGGCCGGCTTGAACCGGGACGTATGTTTCTCATCGATTTTGAGAACGGGAGTCTGATTCCGGATGCCGAGATTAAAGCCGATTTTGCAAGTAGAAAGCCTTACGCCGAGTGGGTGCAGAACAGCCGTCTTTCGCTGAAAAACCTGCCTAAGCCTGAAGCCCAGCATCTTAATAGCGACACCTTGTTGCCACGGATGCAATCGTTCGGGTACACCACTGAAACTATGCAGTTCATGCTGCTGCCGTTGATTCGCGACCTGCGTGACCCGGTAGGTTCAATGGGCAATGACTCAGCGCTAGCGTGTTTATCCGATAAACCGCGCATGATTTATGACTACTTCAAACAGATGTTTGCTCAGGTGACAAATCCGCCGATCGATTCAATCCGCGAAGAAATCATCATGTCGCTGGAGTGCCATATTGGTCCTGAGGCGAACCTGCTTCAGACTGAAGAAGTCAATTGTGCGCGTCTGCGTATTCGTCACCCGATACTCTCGAACGAGGGCCTGGAGGCGTTAAAGCAAATAAGCTATCGCGGCTGGACTTCGCGCACCGTTGATATTACCTATCCGCTTGCTGAAGCACCGGGTGGCTTAGTGGCAACGATCGAGCGCATTTGCGCTGAAGCTGAAGCCGCGATTGATGAAGGTTTTAGCGTAGTGCTTTTGTCTGACCGTGCTGCTGGCGCTGACCGTCTTGCGGTAAGTGCATTGTTGGCAACCGGTGCGGTGCATCACCACTTGGTTGCTACAGCAAAGCGCAGCCGCATTGCCATTGTGCTTGAGACTGCTGAGGCACGCGAAGTTCATCACCATTGTCTGCTTGTTGGCTACGGTGCAGATGCCATCAACCCGTATCTCGCTTTTGAAGCGTTGTGGCAGGCTCGTCGCGAAGGACTGATCAATGCCACCGTTTACCCGAACGATGATGAAGTTGTTGTGGGGTATAGGCGTGCCGTTGCGAAAGGTATGTTGAAGGTTATGGCGCGTATGGGCATTTCCACTTTGCAGTCTTATAAAGGTGCTCAGATCTTTGAAGCGCTGGGTCTGCGTACTGAAGTGATTGACCGCTGTTTCTCAGGTACCGCAAGCCGTCTGCAGGGCGTAAGTTTTGATGTGCTCGAACAAGAGTCTATTCGTCGCCACAATTTAGCGTATCCGGTGCGCACAGAAGACAGGCTAGCTGCGTTGCCGAATCCCGGTGATTTCCATTGGCGCAGTGCTGGTGAACGCCATGCTTGGACACCAAATAATATTGCTAATTTGCAATCTGCAGCCCGAACCAATAACAAGGATGCGTACAAAGCGTTTGCGAATAAGCTTAACGACGAGGCCCGCGAGAACTGCACTTTGCGTGGTTTGTTGCGCTTTAAGTCTGGTAAGGCTGTACCGTTGGATGAAGTTGAGTCTGCCGGTGAAATTGTTAAACGTTTCTGTACAGGCGCAATGAGCTTTGGCTCAATTTCTCCGGAGTCTCATGAGACACTGGCAGTTGCGATGAACCGTATTGGTGGTAAGTCCAACACGGGGGAAGGCGGCGAAGACCCTGCCCGATTTACGCCGTTGCCGAATGGCGATTCCAAGCGTTCTGCAATTAAGCAGATTGCTTCCGGCCGCTTTGGTGTTACTGCCTGGTATCTGGCGAATGCCGACGAACTGCAAATTAAAATGGCGCAGGGTGCAAAGCCTGGCGAAGGCGGCGAGCTGCCTGGTCGCAAAGTTGATGACAACATCGCCAGGTTGCGTTATTCAACCCCGGGTGTAGGTTTAATATCACCTCCTCCGCATCACGACATCTACTCTATCGAGGATCTTGCGCAGCTTATTTATGATCTGAAGAACGCAAATCCAAAAGCGCGCATCAGTGTGAAGCTGGTCTCTGAGGTTGGTGTGGGCACAATTGCTGCTGGTGTAGCTAAGGCTCATTCAGATCACATTCTGATTTCGGGTGATACCGGTGGTACAGGCGCATCACCGCTAACCTCTGTTAAGCATGCGGGTTTGCCATGGGAGCTGGGCCTGGCGGAAACGCATCAGACGCTGGTTCTCAACGATCTGCGCAGTCGCGTAACCCTGCAAACGGACGGCGGCTTGAAGACGGGTCGTGACGTGGTTATTGCTGCGGCGCTCGGAGCTGAAGAGATGGGTTTCTCGACAGCGCCGTTGATTGCTCTCGGCTGCATCATGATGCGTAAGTGTCACTTGAACACCTGTCCGGTAGGTATTGCGACTCAGGATAAGGTGCTGCGTAAGAAGTTTGCCGGAGAGCCTGAACATGTCGTGAACTACCTGTTCATGGTTGCTGAAGAAGCCCGTGAAATTATGGCCGGGCTGGGTATCCGTCGGCTGAATGACCTGATTGGTCGTGTTGATCTATTGGAGGCTAGGGATGCAATCAACCATTGGAAGTCTGATGGCTTGGATCTTTCGCCGATTCTTGCGCCGGCTCAAAAGCTGCACCCGAATACGCAAATCCGGCAGACTATTTCCCAGGATCATGGCCTTGAGCTAGCCCTCGATAAACGTTTAATTTTGATGGCAAAAGAGGCCATTGAAAACGGTACAAGAGTTAACTTTGAAGTGCCCATCGTGAACACCAACCGTACTGTTGGCACCATGCTAACGAATACGGTGGTGAACCGTTGGGGTGAAAAAGGCTTGCCGGTCGATACAATTCATATCCGCTTCACGGGTTCTGCCGGCCAGAGCTTTGGTGCTTTCCTTGCTCGCGGCATTACTCTGGAATTGGAAGGTGACAGTAACGATTATGTCGGCAAAGGATTGTCCGGCGGACGTGTCGTTATCTATCCGCCTAAACAAAGTTCATTTGTCGCCGAAGATAATGTACTGATCGGTAACGTGGCCTTGTATGGCGCTACTGGCGGACGTGCTTTCTTCCGGGGCAAAGCTGCTGAGCGGTTCTGCGTTCGCAATAGTGGTGCCAAGACCGTCGTTGAGGGTGTTGGTGATCACGGTTGCGAATACATGACAGGTGGCGTGGCGGTTGTGCTTGGGTCAACCGGTATTAACTTTGCCGCTGGTATGTCCGGTGGTGTGGCGTATATCTGGGATCATGCAGGTGACTTCGCCGCGAAGTGCAACATGGGCATGGTTGAGCTGGATACGGTTGACGATGAAGATGATATTGCTGAGTTGCGCGAGCTTCTTGAATTGCACCAAAAACACACAGGCTCTGCAGTTGCCGGCAAGGTACTTGATGGTTGGCCAGAAATTCTGAGTCAGTTCGTGAAGGTTATGCCAACTGATTACAAGCGAGTCTTGCAGGAACGCAAACGACACGACGAAGAAATGGAATCAACAATTCACGAAGACCAAAGCAATGCGTTTTCATCGAAGGAGGGTGCCAATGGGTAAGCCAACCGGATTTATGGAGTATCCGCGCAAGAAGGTGCCTTGGCGCGATGCGAACGATCGATTGAAAGACTATGGCGAGGTTTATACCCCCGCCGAAGACAGTCATTTGCAACGCCAGGGTGCTCGCTGCATGGATTGCGGCGTTCCGTTTTGCATGTCTGACAGCGGCTGTCCTATCGATAACCTTATTCCTGAGTGGAACGATCTGGTTTACAAAGGTCGTTGGGAGGAAGCGCTCGAGCGGCTGCATAAGACCAATAACTTCCCGGAGTTCACCGGCCGTGTTTGTCCGGCGCCATGTGAGGGCTCCTGTGTGCTGGGCATTAACGACCCCGCTGTTACGATTAAGAATATCGAAAATGCGATCATCGATCGTGGTTTTGAAGAGGGCTGGGTATCGGCGGCTCAACCAGCCGAACGCACAGGTAAATCGGTAGCGATTGTTGGTTCCGGTCCAGCCGGCATGGCTGCAGCTGACCAGCTGAATAAGGCCGGTCATCAGGTTACCGTCTATGAGCGGGCTGATCGTATTGGTGGCTTACTGATGTACGGCATTCCCAATATGAAGCTCGACAAGAGCGTAGTTCAGCGCCGCGTTGATCTGCTGGCTACAGCGGGTGTTGAGTTTGTGACGGGTGTGGAAGTGGGTGTTGATCTGGATGTCATAGAGCTGCAGAAGAGCAATGATGCAGTGTTGTTGGCTACGGGTGCAACTGTTCCGCGTGACCTGCCTATTGAGGGCCGCGAGTTAAATGGCGTTCATTTCGCCATGGAGTTTTTGACTAAGAATACGAAGAGTCTGCTCGATAGCGAACTGCAAGACGGTGCCTATATTAGCGCTGCAGGCAAGAAGGTTATTGTGATTGGTGGCGGAGATACCGGCACTGACTGTATTGCTACATCGTTACGCCATGGTTGTGCCGGCATGATGAACCTGGAGTTAATGTCTCAAGCGCCGGAAGGGCGCGCCGATAGCAACCCCTGGCCTTTATGGCCGCTTATTCAGCGCACCGACTATGGCCATGAAGAGTCTATCGCTAAGTTTGGTATCGATCCGCGTTCTTACACTATCCTGTCAAAACGTTTCGAAGATGATGGCAAGGGCAACGTTAAGGCGCTGCATACCATTCGTGTTGAGTGGAGGAAGGACGATAGCGGCCGCATGCAGATGAGTGAGATTCCTGGCTCTGAACAGCGCCATGAATGTGATCTCGTGTTGTTGGCTATGGGCTTTTTAGGCCCTGAGAGCCCGGTGGCTGATGCACTTGATATAGAGCGTGATCAGCGCAGCAACTATGCAGCAGTTCATGGCGATTTTAGCACCAGTGTTGCCGGCGTATTTGTCGCGGGCGACTGTCGTCGCGGCCAGTCTCTGGTGGTTTGGGGTATTAATGAGGGTCGCGGAGCTGCGCGATCGATTGATGCCTATTTGGAAGGCGGCAGTACTTTGCCTGCTCCGGGCATTACTCAGGGGACTGCGACGGGTTAGCTTAGCAATCCACTGCCCAATATTAAAACCTCGTGTGACTAGCATCCTCGGGGTTTTTTTATTGTCTTTGCAGCCATCTTCCTGCGTGACACTCAGAAAATTAATATTTTACGCGGAGCCCATAAATACTTTTGCCCGTCTGTGCTGCGCGCTGATGTTGTTTGCTGCCGATGTTGTCGCTGGAACTCATTTAATCAATGCCATCGATTTGGATGGCCGCTGGCTAACATGGGATAAGGCAGCATTTAATGGTGCAATCGGCACCTATGGGCGCGCGCCGGATTGCGCTGAGATAGTCTGGTCGGAAAGAGTTTTCCTGCCCATGGATTGTTGCTCCGCAAATTAGCGGTTCAGCAGGTTAAGCCATTTTTCCGCGCAAGCGAGCCCTTGCAAGTGGTATTGAGGAAGATTCCCTCGATAACAGATTTTGCTCCAGCTCCTGGCTTTTAATCGTTTTCGATGGGGCTAATAGGCCTTTGTTATCGAGCAGCCTGAGTCGCTATATGCCTACAGATGTCCATGCTGGCGGGCTTATTCACATTAATGGTGGGCGTTATTACAGTGACCATTCCAGCGAGCGGGTCTTGCCGCAGAGCGGAATAGTTGGAGCAAGCCCAACCCTGTCCAGGCTGCAGATAGTGCCATTAAGTTTGACTGTAGCCGCTTCCTTTATATAATTTGCGCAGCTTGAAAGTGCGAACTGATTTTTATGCACCATTTCGATCCGGCTTAGCCACTCGTTCTGTTATCCATAAGTAATCTGTACTTCCAGCACGATGCCTCATTTGGGGCAAATTACTTTGTTTAAACAGGATAGAAAATATGTCTACTACTACCGGTACCGTTAAATGGTTTAACGACGCTAAAGGCTACGGCTTCATCGAACAAGAATCAGGCCCTGATGTGTTTGCTCACTTCAGTGCGATTGGTGGCGATGGCTTTAAATCTTTGGTTGAAGGTCAGAAGGTTGAATTCACAGTAACTGCGGGCCAGAAAGGTCCTCAGGCTGAGAACATTAAGCCTTTATAAGAACTTTTGCGAAGCATTAGTTAATGGAAAGCGGAGCCTGATGGCTCCGCTTTTTTTTGCCTGAATTTTTTGTTGATTGAGCAAGGGATGAAACTCATTGCTCTGCAGAGTACGATTCGCTGATGCCGTTTCCTGCTTATCATGTTTTATTTTATATGCTTTTGCTCTGCGTTGGGCAAGCAGATGCAGCAGAGTTGCGAGTTGCCGTTGCCAGCAACTTTTTTCTCCCGATGCAGCAGATTGTTTCGGCCTATGAGCAGCAGAGCGAAAACACCATTAAGCTCAGCATAGGATCGAGTGGCAAGCATTATGCCCAACTTCAGAATGGCGCCCCATTCGATATGTTTTTCTCGGCGGATAGTAATAAAGTTTATTTGCTTGAACAGCAGGAATTGATTATTCCCGGGACAAGATTTACCTATGCGATTGGTCGTTTAGCGCTGGTATCCATGGAGCCCGAGAATGACGCAGGGGCTGAGCTTGGGGTTCTCACTCAACGGGCAGGGCGCATTGCAATAGCCAACCCAATGCTTGCGCCATATGGGCGTGCCGCTCAGCAGACTTTGCAGCAGGCAGGTTTGTGGGAGCAGCTTCAACCGCGGTTGGTTGTCGGTGAGAATGCGAGTCAGGCCCTGCAATTTGTTGCGAGTCGCAACGCCCGTTTCGGTCTTGTGGCAGCATCGTATTTATCTATGCCTGAGCTTTCATTTGCTTATGTTTGGCTGATTCCTGATTCGATGCATGAACCCATCATCCAGCAGGCGGTAATTCTTCGGGACTCCCCGGTTGCCCGAGATTTTGCCCGGTTTGTCTCGGGTGAATCAGGCAGGGCAGTGATTACCAGCTACGGGTATCATTTGCCATGATGCTTACAGATTTTAATGCCATTTTATTAACGCTCAAACTGGCCCTAGTCAGTACACTGGTGTTGTTGGTGCTGGGCACCCCACTGGCATGGTGGTTAGCTCGCAGTCATTGGCGCTACCGTTTCCTTGTAGATGCTGCAGTGGCGCTCCCGCTGGTTCTTCCGCCCACAGTGCTGGGCTTTTATTTGTTGCTTGCTTTCGGCTCCGGCGGCCTTGTGGGTTTGCCAACATTGGCATTTACGTTCACGGGCCTGGTGATTGGCTCGGTTATTTACTCTTTGCCCTTTGTGGTGCAACCGTTGCGCGATGCCTTTGTGGCGGTAGGCACTCCGCCATTGGAGGCCGCAGCAACCTTGGGCGCAACGCCCTTGCAGGCATTCTTTAGTGTGGTATTGCCAATGGCCCGTCCCGGCTTCCTGACGGCAACGGTTTTGGGGTTTGCCCATACGATGGGCGAGTTTGGCGTAGTGCTAATGATTGGTGGCAATATCCCTGGCGAAACCCGGGTGGCATCAATAGCAATTTACGAGCGTGTAGAGGGTTTGGATTATGCAGCTGCGCATGAGCTGGCTCTGCTGCTGTTGGCGCTTTCTTTTGGGCTTCTGGCATTGGTTTACGGACTGAACCGTCGTGCACGGGTGGTAAGCGGGTGAGCAGCATCCGGGTCGATCTGCAGCTATCACGTCCGGGCTTCGCACTAAATGCCCTGTTCGAGATTCCGGCTTCTGGCATTACCGGGGTGTTGGGTTACTCGGGCAGTGGCAAAACCACTTTGCTCCGGGCTATCGCAGGCCTGGAGCCTATGGCGCAAGGTAGTGTTCATGTAGGTTCGGCCTGTTGGCAGGATGCGTCACATATCAGTCTCGCGCATCAACGCCGCGTGGGCTTTGTATTTCAGCAGCCTAATTTGTTTCCTCACCTCACAGTAAATGACAATCTGTGTTTCGGCTTACGTTTCCGAAGTTCAACAGAGCAGAGCTTTGCACTTGATGCAGCCATAAGTTTGCTTGGTCTTGAGTCTTTGTTGGAAAGGTTGCCGGCGACATTGTCAGGTGGTGAGCAGCAGCGGGTTGCTATTGCTCGAGCGCTAGCATCTGCCCCAGAGCTGTTGTTATTTGATGAGCCACTGTCAGCGCTTGATGAGCAACGCAAAGCCGAGTTATTGCCATACCTTGAGCGGGTACATCGTGAGCTTCAGGTGCCGGGGCTTTATGTTAGCCATGCTATTTCTGAAGTAACACGAATTGCCGATCATTTATTGTTAATGGAAGCAGGGCAGATAGTTGCCAATGGCCCCATAGCGAATATTTTGACTGACCCTGCAAACTGCACCGGGCTTGTTGGTGGTGATCAGGCTTTAGTTGTCATTGACGCGCAGATTGCTGAGACGGATGCCGTTGGCGGTCTTGCTCGAGTTACTGCGCCGGGTGGCGAATTGCTCATAAAGCATGACCGGTTAATTGTTGGCGAGAAGCTAAGGCTGCAGATCGCTGCGCGTGACGTAAGTGTTGCACTGAGTAAAGCAGATGACAGCAGCATTATTAATATTTTGCCGACACGCATCGATGCTATTTCACACAGCACATGCGGGCAGATAATTTTGCGATTGGTCATGGGCGAAACAATATTGTTGAGTTGCATCAGCATGAGTTCATTGAAACGACTGAATTTGAGTGTCGGTGATAGTGTCTTTGCTCAGATCAAGGCGGTAGCCGTCCTCACCTAAGCTCAGTCACTCCGAGTATCCGTTTGGCGTAGAGATGCATGCCTATGCCCCGTGCCGCCATGAAGCAGGTAAATGCTAGCCAAAGCCCGTTATTTCCGAGGTCTGTGCTGAGATACCACACAGGTA
>JABIQA010000089.1 GCA_018699155.1 Chromatiales bacterium | reverse complement strand
CGGAAACACCCTGTGCTGACATATCTGCAGGAAACTCGGCTGCAATAACCTGCGGCAGCTCCTCGATAACATAGCTGTACATACGAAAGTGTTCCGACCACGGACTGGCCGTTGCGTCCAGATAGAATCCCGCGCCCTGCCCTAGGTCATAAGCATCGTCATCAGGGACGTTTTCGCCACGCGGGCTTGTGTCCGGAGCAACAATAATCAGTCCAAGCTCTGCAGCCACCCGATACGCACCGGCTTTTGCGGTGAAGTTATCTTCAGTGCATGTAAGACCTGATAGCCACCAGAGCAATGGACGCTTCCCGGCGCTGACCTGCGGCGGCAGAAAAATACTAAACCGCATCTCACATCCGGTAATTAGCGATCCATGGCTGCAGTATGAAAGCTCTCCACCAAAACACTGTTGAGTCGAATGTATTTGCATTTTTCGTCCTAAATTATACTGCCGTAAGTCCCAAACCCAGAGCTTTGATAATAAAGCCCAGGGATTGCCCATGCATTGACAGCCTTGCGCCCATCATGCTGAATATGATCATGATAACCCCTGCCCGGTCACTAGTTGTAATCCTGCTGCTCAGCGCCTTGCTCGGTGGCTGCGATAATTCCGGCACACAAGCTGTAAGCACTGCCGCAACAACCAACTACATAGGCAGTGCCACCTGCAAGGATTGTCATGCGGCCGAGTATGATAGCTGGCAACAATCGCATCACGATCAAGCAATGCAGACGATGTCGCCACAAACCGTCAAAGGCGACTTCAACAACAGTCGGTTTGAGCATCAGGGTGTCAGCACTGAGTTCTATATAGAAAATGATGTCTACAAAGTGCGGACTGCGGGACCGGATGGCAGCATTCAGGCGTTCGAATTGCTGCACACGTTCGGCACTTACCCTTTGCAGCAATATCTGGTGCAACTGCCCAATGGCAGGGTTCAGGCGCTGAGCGTGGCTTGGGATAGTCGCACTGAGGCGGACGGTGGTCAGCGCTGGTTCCACCTCTACGGTGACGAACCGATAGACCACAATGATGTTCTGCATTGGACACGCCAATCGCAAAACTGGGACACCATGTGTGCCGACTGCCACTCAACCGGACTCATCAAACAGTATGACGTAGCCACCGACACCTTTAATACCCAATGGGAAGAAATGAACGTTGCCTGTGAGGCCTGTCATGGACCCGGCAAAGAACATCTCACCTGGGCACACAATAGCGACGAAAGCGCAGCCCCCGACAAAGGTCTTAAGCGGGCATTCAATGAGCGCGCTGGCATCAGTTGGGAGCTTAATCCATCAACCGGCAATAGCACCCGCAGCCAAGCCAGCAACTCAAGCACTGAAATAACCGTCTGTGCCAGCTGTCATTCGCGCCGCGCAAAAATAGTTCCCGGACCGGCCCATGATGCAGATTTTCTGAATGATCACCTGCCATCACTTATTGATCCCGGACTGTATTTTTCTGACGGACAGATGCTCGACGAAGTGTATGTGTACGGTTCTTTCTTACAGAGCAAGATGCATGAACAAGGCGTTACCTGCAGCGACTGCCACGATCCACACAGCCTTAAGCTCCACGCCCCGGGCCCGCAAGTTTGCCTTCAATGCCATGCTGCAGCTAGCTTTGCGACCAAAGAGCATCAGCTGCATGAGACTGATTCAGCCGGTGCAAACTGCGTTGAATGCCACATGCCAAGCACCAACTACATGCAGATCGATGCACGACATGATCACAGTTTCCGCATTCCACGACCCTGGCTCAGCGAGACCTACGGTACGCCGGATGCCTGCCAGAATTGTCATACCAATAAAACCTCGGCGTGGGCAACCGGCATACTAAGCTCAGTAGGTAAAGGACCTGATGCCACCACCCCTCATTGGAGCGAAACATTTGCCGCCGCACTGGATAGCAGCGGTATACCCCGACCTGAGGCCATTCTCCAAATCAGCATGGATGAAGACACCCCCGCCATTATCAAAGCCACGGCATTTTCAAATGGCTTGTTCACACTAGACCCTAATGCGCTGGAGCTGCTTGAAGAACAGCTCAATTCCGATGACTCAATGTTACGCTGGGGCGCTACCCGCGGTCTCAACTATGCCGACCCGGCAAGCCAATTGCGTTTGGCTCCTCCGCTATTAACAGATCCGGTTAGAGCCGTTCGAATCGAGGCGTTACCCATTGTTCTTAGCTTGGGGAACGACACTCTGAGCAATGCAATCAGGCAGCAAAGAAAACGGGTTGTTGAAGAATATATAGCTGTGCAAATGGCAAATCCGGAGCGGGTTGAGTCACATGTAAACTTGGGCAACCTGTATCGCGAATTACAGCGTTTTGGCAAAGCCGAAGACGCCTATAAAACCGGGCTACGCATTAATCCCGACTTTGTGCCGGCATACATTAACCTATCTGACCTGTACCGCCTCCAGCAACGCGAAACCTATGCCCAGAGTCTACTACTGCAAGGCATAGACCGCCTCCCGCAGCAGCCAATGCTGCAGCAAATGCTCGGACTCAGCTTAGTGCGACAGGGGCAAGTTTCCGCTGCTTTGCCTTACTTCAAAAATGCAGCCGAGATGGCCAAACAAGAAGTACGCTATGCCATTACCTTTGCGCTTGCACTCGAAGCTACCGGACAGCCACAGGCCGCGATTGCGTATTTGGATTCGGTGCGAAGTAATTACGTTGACGGCACCGAAATCAACACCGCCACTGCAACAATATTGCAACGAATGCAGCAACAAAATCAGTAAAGGTGGGGCCGGAAACTTAAAACTTGGAAACTTCAACTTTCAGGCTGCGCTATAAAATACTGCCAGCCACCATTTGGCGTATGGCGGGGTTAATGCCGATCTCTTTAAGCCATGTCCACACTTGCCATGGAAGCCACTCATTGCCTAAAGGCTTGACCTCAATATCTTATAGAACAATGGTTTGCAAGAGATCACACTTCGTTACAAGATGTTACAGCTAAATTGCATCCGCTCATCCGGCTTGGCGAATACTAGATGACAATAATCGAAGATATTGTTGAGCAGGACAAACTGGAGAATGAAATGGATGTATTAGTATCTGTAATTGCAGTAATAGTTGCAGCAGGATGCTTCATTGCAATTTTACTCAGTGATTTAAAAAGCAAGTCAAAAAAGCCGGCCTCCGAGCCAAGTAAAGATGAACAATAAGCAGCAACAAAACCCAGAACCATGAAATGAAATCTGCAACAAACTTAATATTGTTCAAAATTGTTTATGGAATGAGCCTGGCTGGTGTATCAATCGGTTTCCCGTGGCTTGGCGCTATCGGTCTCATTGGCTTTCTTATCTGGCATGCCAAAACATCTGCACATGCCAAAGCTGATTTCATTCTTGCCGGCATAGCGATATTGCTCGGCACGCTGGTGGACACAATTAATATTCATACGGGGGTTCTGGTTTACCAGGAATCCTGGCCATCTGCATCGATCGCGCCGTTCTGGATTATGGTGCTATGGGCAAACCTGGCATTAATTATGAATGGCGCACTGCGCTGGCTGCAGGGGCGCTATTTAATGGCTGCAGCTATTGGCGCAGTAATCGGTCCGCTCGGCTACATGCTTGGCGTTAAGCTCGGCACGGCTAGCTATGCCGGCGACAAGCTCGAATTTGTTCTAGTCACCGGAATAAGCTGGATGATTGCTCTGCCATTGCTGCTGCTTATTGCCGAGCGACTGCGCAAACAACAAGCAGCCTGAAGCATCTCGTTCATTCAGAACACGGTTTAGCTCAAAAGGCACAGGCATTTTTTAGTCGCGGCAACAGCGAACTCCACACGTGTGACCTGATACCTTATGCACGAGAGCTAATTGATTCGCGCAGGTCATAGCGCACGATACCCCTTCCAAATAAAAGCGGCTATATGAAACATCTTTGCGAGACGCTCTTGAGACCAAGATCCCACTCTAATAAGGACTTAGCTTCGCACCAAAAACTGTTTGGTTCTGGCAAGCTCTTTTACTATGGCATGGTAGGGGATACTGACAGGAATATCAGTGCCATTTCTGAGCTTAATGGTAAATCCTTTCGCTCGAGGCTTAATGCTTTCGATACCACTATTTGCAACCCAAAATGAACGGTGCACCTGCAATCCCGCATCCGGGCTCATCTCACTAATAGCATCGCTAAAGCGATACAACAGCATGTATTCGCGATCAATTGTATATATCTGTATGTAGTGTTGATCAGCTTTTATCGCCAACACATCATCAACACTAATCTGCACTGGCACTCGGGCGAGAAACCTAGGCAATGTATCGCCATCAACTGTGACTTCTTGTTCCTGAGCAGATGCGGTATTTTGGTCATCATAGCCGCGGGGTATTGTGTAGCGATACCGTGGCAGACCAAGAAACTGATCAAACAGATAGTTCACCAGCAACCACACCACCGTGGCACTAAGCATGTAGCGCCAAAAACTCAATGAGAACATCGGTGCAATTTGATCATTCAAATAACTTATAGACGAGACGTTTTCAACGTGCGCCGTAAGCCAATTCAGACTCGGCGACACGATAAATGCAGCCGCTACAGAACCCATCACCATGATGACCCAGGGCGGGGGCTTAAGACTCCGAAGAAAATACATCGTTAGCATGGACGTCACGCAGGTCACCATCCACGGCGGCAATGCATGCATCATATAAAAGAGCAGTCCTGAAAAATAACCCGCTTCTTTTAATAACTGCCAATTATTCAGGCCGCCATAGAGGCCAACCAGCAAAGGAACACCCAGATAAAAAGCACATAGCGTCAAATTTTCACTCGTAAACCAAGCATGACCTGTATTTTTTGATTTTGGCTTTGCTCCAGCAGCACTGTAAACAGCCATATGGCAATTCCCACCCTAAAAACCAACACATTTGATCAATGACCAACCTTCCAATTCGCGCTTCCTGAGTCCCAACTCATGAATTTCTTATTGTATTCGTGAATTCCAGCTTTTGCGAGCGGACCGTCCGATAGACAATAAATCTTTATAAACTTAAGAGCATTTTATCGATACTTTATTAAAACGATTAGGCGAGGAACCAATTGCTGGCCTATTCAGCCTATTAATCGTTTGGGCGGGCATGGCCCTGGGTCATTCGCTCATCGTCTTGCAGCACTCCACCAACGCCATGGGCTTAGGGGACAGCCTATTTTCTATTGCGCTTGGCTTTACAGGCTTTGCATTGGTCTGGGTGGGCATGAAGCGCCCTGAAAACCAAGCCACGATACTTGGCTACCTGGGTGGCAACCTCATCTGGTGCGGCTGGTTTGAGTGGACCTGGCGCTATACGGCGCACTTCCTGGGTATTGAAGGCATTTACGATGGCGAATTTTTGATTCTTTCACCCGAACTTCTGATGATACAGGCCACGACACTCATCGCTGTGGGCATGCTGATCTTCTTTGGAGCCAATAAAGACACCCGCTGCCGCATGTTTATGTGGTTTCACCGCAACTTTAAGCTGAAACCCGGCAAGATAACACCCGGCTTCAAACGCCAACATGCGCGCACGGCAGCAATCGAAATTGTATTCCTAATATGGACGATTTACCTGTTTGCCATCTTTATTAATGACCCCCGTGGAATCAAATACGACTCGATAACAGCGCTGGTTATTACCATTGCCTTTGTTGCCTGGGCCATCTACCTAACCCCAAAATTGATGAAGATTCGAGGTTTAGGTGCGGCCTTTCGCTATGCGATTCCTACCGGGGCTATTAGCTGGCTGCCCATTGAGGCCTTCGCTCGCTATGGCCTGTACCAGGAAATCTGGGTCAAGCCTTACGAATACAGCATCACCATGCTGTGTGTTCTCGGATTTTTCATTGCCGGAACTACCCTAATGTATCGCACCGACAGCGCCAAGATTGCGGCAGGAGACGCCGCATTAACAAACAACTAAATAGTATTTCTTATTAAACCTTCATTTTTAGCTGAGGACATCTCATGATCTTTAACACCAAAGCAACACGCAGCATAATGGCATCCGTTATGCCGGCAATGCTAATAGGAGTGCCGCTAGCCCTGTCACCACAGGCCGGCTGGTCCGAAGGCCTAGAAGAGATTGTAGTAACGACACGTCGTGTTGAAGAGAACTTACAGGAAATCCCTGTTGCGGTAACCGTATTCGGTGCCGAGTTCATACAAAAACAAGGTGTTATCAGCACTGCTGACGTCGTCAAACTCGTGCCTGGCGTGCAGTTTGATCAAAGCTTTTCCTCCCAGGACACCCGCATTAGTATCCGCGGCGTCAACAGTACCCGCGGCCGTACCGGCGTCGCAACGCTCATTGACGGTCTTGACCTGACCGGAGAAACCATCACCGTAGGTGGCGGTTCATCACTGCTCAATATCAACCTGTTCGATCTGGAACGCATCGAGGTTATCAAAGGACCGCAAGCGGCACTCTATGGTCGTAACGCATTTGGCGGCGCCATCAGCTACATCTCTAAAGCACCAAATACCGAAAAGTTTGAAGGCAGTATTGCCGGCGATGTTGCTGACTATGGCACCTATAACGGCAAGGTCTCTTTGTCGGGACCCGTCAACGATTGGTTCGCGTATCGCGTGAATTTGGCCAGCTATAACACCGATGGCTATTACAACAATCCGGTCAACGGCCAAGACCTGGGTGGCTCGACAAGCAATGGCGGCCGCTTTGCCGGTCTCTTTACGCTGAGCGACACCTTGGACATTACCGCCTCGCTGACCTATACGAAAACAGAAAGCGATCCGCGCGCGATTGCCAAAGTGGCAGATGCCAACACCTTTTACCTAAATGGTGTAAATACGGGTGCAACAGCCCCTCAGTTCAACGCTTTTGGCACACAAAACTATGGCCAGTGGCTAGGCACCGTAGGGAGCATTAAAGAAAGCCAGATCAACCTGTCGCCTTCGTTCCGCAACGCGGACGGTGAATTCGCCGGCAGCGAAGATAAAACCTGGATTGCCGATGTGAAGCTGAATTGGGATATCGGCGGCGGCACCTTCGTCTCACAGACCAGCTACCTGAACAACAAAGCCAGCGTCAATGAAGATGTGGATTTTCAAAATGGCTTAGGAACCTTTTATCCCGCATTTGCGCCACCTTTTGACCCTCAGCCGAATCCTATAGCTCTCTCGGTACAAAACGACTATAAGGATGAAATCGACACCGGTGCGTTCACGCAGGATTTCTCCTTCCAGTCGAACAACTGGGAAAAAGGCACCTGGCTGATCGGTGCAACGGGCTTTTTCGAAGATGTGGAGAGCACCGACAGCTCGGCTAACTGGCTCAATGACCCTATTCTCCCAACTATTACGGCGGGCGGTTTTCCAGTTTGCCTCGATCCAGCAAACGGCTTTGTCCAGCCTCCCGGCTTTGGTCAGTTTACCTGCAGTTTTCAGGATTCATTGGCATTTGCCACCAATCCGGCGAAAACCACAAAACGCGAGACCCAGAGCTATTCACTCTATGGTCTCGTCAGCTATGACCTGTCCGAAAAGTGGAGCACCACTCTCGAGGCACGCTATGTGGTTGACCGGGTTAAAGTGACCACCAATACGGCCATCTCGAATGTTGACCAGTCATTTTTTGGCTTTGATCCCACATTGAACGGCACGGTAGCGCTGCCAGCCAGCGACACCGTCACCACCCGCAGCCTGAACCCGCGGCTGGCGATTGAGTATCAGTTCAATGAAGATGCCATGACCTACTGGTCGATTGCCAAGAGCACCAAGCCCGGTGGTTTCGGTACCGCGCAGTTCGGTGTGCCACAGGATGCCCGGCTTGACCCCGAAACTCTGTACACCACAGAACTCGGTGTTAAAACCCAGTGGCTCGACGGCAATCTGCGGGCCAATGCAGCGATCTTCTATAACCAGTATAAAGATCGTCAGGTTGGCGTCACCAACCTCAGTCCCATCTCCGGCATTCCGGCTTCAGGCATTGTTAATGCCGCCGAGGCTGAAACCAGTGGCCTGGAAGTGGACATGACGTGGACGCCGATTGACATCATGACTCTGGGCTTAGGCTATGCCTACACCAATGCCGAGTTCACCGAGTTCAACTACACGGATATTCGCCAGGGCACCAACACCAACGGACCAACGCCTAAAGATCAGGCAATCTGTGGTAATGCCGAAGGCAATTGTAAGGGTGCCCCGATAGCGGGTATTCCGAAGAACGCGTTAACGCTGCTGTTCAACGTGACCGCGCCGCTGTCGGGTGACCTGGAATGGTTCCTGAACGCCAACGGTCAGTACAACAGCAAACGTGCTCTCTCGGACCAGATCAACACACCTTATGTGAGTGCGTTCTGGAATGTGGACGGGCAGCTGGGCTTACAGACCGACCGCTGGAGCGCCATGCTGTTCGCCACCAACCTGCTGGATAACGATAAAGCCAGCTGGGGGCAGAACGGCAATGACTTTGTGGATGGCAACTATGCCAATGGCGGACCTCGTGATGATGCGGTCTTCGCTATTCTGGCCATCCCCCGCATTGTGGGCATACGTGCTTCTTACAACTTCTAAACAGGCACCAAGGTTGAGCATTCGAATCCTCGTGCTCAACTGAAAGGCCGGCCGAAGGGCAAGCCTTCGCAGGAGCTCCGAATCCTGTATCCAGGCCGCGGATTCAAACGAATCCGGGGCCTGTTTTATTATCTATTTAGATAGCGCAGGCTTATAGCTGAACCGACCCGATATAACCTACCCGCCCATCAAGAATTTCAATCATACTGTCTTCATCAAAATTGCCCGCATTGCGCGCAACCCAAAACTGGCATCATCTCTGTGCCATGTGCTTCGATAACCCAGCGACAATCAATCATGCTGCGTACTTCACGATACGGGAACTCACCATCATTGTTCTTCGCAATCAGCTTCTTCACATGCATGCCTAACCCTCCCCAAAAAACCAACAACCATAGATAAGCACGCTTCAAACATAAAAAAAGCCCCTCGCAAGGGGCTCTTTTTGTTTGGTGGTGATGGGTGGACTTGAACCACCGACCCCGGCATTATGAGTGCCGTGCTCTAACCAGCTGAGCTACATCACCTTATTTTGCCCCCTCAGTTTGTACCGGAGTTGTCGCGGCAAAACCCCGCCGAAATTATTTAAACCGTATCGGGGGTGGGGATTGTCCTCAGGCTGCCCCCTGCTGTCAATCGGTTTAGGCCATTTCCGTTGATTTCCGCCATGGCAAACGGCGAATCCCCATTGTTTAAGCTTTTTTCGGGTTAGACATTAAACCGGAAATGCATGATATCGCCCTCGGCACAGATGTACTCTTTGCCTTCTACACGCAGTCGACCTGCGTCTTTAGCACCCGCCTCGCCGTTACCGGCAATGAAGTCGTCATACGCGATAACTTCGGCACGAATAAAGCCACGCTTAAAGTCGGTATGAATCTCGCCTGCCGCATCCGGTGCGGTAGCGCCCACCTTGGTCGTCCAGGCACGCAACTCTTTCGGCCCCACAGTGAAAAATGTTTGCAACCCAAGCAATTCATAACCTGCCCGGATCACCCGGTTCAAGCCAGGCTCATCTACGCCAAGGTCTTCGAGAAATGCTATTTTGTCTTCATCGTCCAGCATAGCAATTTCAGATTCCATGGCTGCACATACAACAACGACCTGAGCAGATTCTTTTTTTGCATGCTCTTTAACCCGCTCTACAAAATCATTGCCGCCAATACCGGCTTCATCGACATTCGCGATATACATCGTCGGTTTTGACGTCAGTAAGTGCAGCTCGCTCAACTGAGCCCAGTCTTCTTTCGTTGCATCCAAAGATCGCGCGGGATTCATCTCGTTAAGGTGATCACGCAAGCGCAGTATCACATCCCGCTTAGCAATATTTTCTTTGCCACCTGCGCGCGCCGCTTTCTCTGCGCGGAACAATGCTTTTTCAACGGAATCGAGATCTGCCAAGTTCAACTCGGTGTTAATAACCTCGATATCGCGCAAAGGATCAATACCACCACCTACATGTGTGATGTCATCATTTTCAAAACACCGCACAACATGGGCAATAGCATGAGTCTCACGAATGTTAGCAAGAAACTTATTGCCCAGGCCTTCACCCTTGGATGCGCCCTCAACGAGACCCGCAATATCAACAAACTCAACAGTCGCCGGAATGACTTTTTGTGAGCCGGCAATGGCAAACAATTTGTCAACACGGGCATCAGGCACTTCAACGATGCCCACATTTGGGTCGATGGTACAAAACGGATAGTTCTCAGCGGCGATGCCGGCTGAGGTTAGCGCATTAAACAGCGTGGATTTACCGACGTTGGGCAAGCCAACAATTCCGCATTGAATAGCCATAAACTTTGCAATCTATATAAAAAAATTAGGGTGTAACCCGGGGGAGCGCAATATTACCACTGCCGTCAGAAAAGCGCGCCGGAAAAGCGCGACAAAGCTTCGATAATGCCAAATCATCAACCTTCCATTGGGTGGTACAAGGACTCTGTGGCAGCAGCCTGTGGTTCCTTAAGCTGCTACTCTTGGCCAACCGAATATAATAGACCGTTATAACAGGCGGCAACTGAACCAACCATTCAAGGACACTCCTATGTTTGACGCAACTATAGCCGGCAGTCTGCCGCGCCCCGACTGGCTCGCTGAACCCGAAAAACTGAAAGGCGGCTGGAAGCTTCAGGGTGCCGAACTGCGTGAAGGGCAAAATCGCGCCGCACGCGAATGGATCAAACACCAGGAAGATGCCGGCATTAATACCGTTACCGATGGCGAGGTCTACCGCACTCACTTTGTGCATACATTTCTGGAAGGCATCGAGGGTATCGATCAGAACGTAAAAACTCTTATGGGCATTCGTGATAACCGCTACAACCTCGAAGTGCCAACCGTTACCGGCAAGCTGACACGCCCTAAACCCATTCATCTCGAAGATGTAAAGTATATCCGCTCAATCACCAAGCACCCGATAAAGTTCACGTTACCCGGCCCAATGACAATCTGTGACACGATCGCCGATGCCCACTATGGAAACCGTGCTGACATGGCAATGGCTTTTGCTGAGATTCTGAACGAAGAAGCCAAAGAACTGGTTGCCGCAGGCGTGGATATCATCCAGTTTGATGAGCCCGCTTTTAATGCATTCACTGATGATGTCGTTGCCTGGGGTTGCGATACCCTCGACCGTGCTATTGAGGGGCTTGGTGTGAAAACCGCTGTGCACGTATGTTACGGCTACGGCATTCAGGAAAATATCGATTGGAAAAACACGCTTGGCGACGAATGGCTTCAATATGACGCCATCTTCCCAGCAATGAATAAAAGCAATATCGATCAGGTCTCGCTGGAGTGCGCAAGTTCACATGTGCCCATTTCGCTAATCAAACATTTGAAAGACAAAGAACTGATGATAGGTTGCGTGGCAGTAACACCGGACAAAGTGGAAACGCAGGAAGAGATTGTTGCAACCATTAAAGAAGCCATGAAATACGCCGATAAAGAGCGAATTCTGCCCTGCTCCAACTGCGGCATGACACCAATCTCCTACGACATTGCTTTAGCCAAAGTGAATGCGCTCGGCGCCGGTGCCGAGCTCGCACGAAAAACTCTTTAGCCGTATTTAGAGCCCCGGCAGATGTCTATATCTGGCATCTGCCGGCAGTTTGGTGCACTCCATTAGACAGCTCATGCGGGCAGCAAGCCCTCGATCAAATCCCCGAAGATGCGCACGAAGTATAGCCACCTGCATCTGCGGCAAACCCCCTAAGGTGCAACTGGTACAACAATCACTTCATGAGTGACGCTATCAGCATTAGCTGTCGATTTATTACTGGCGGCTGGGTTATCCTTAAAAGAACTGATTCAGATGGGCGCCATCGCAATGATCAATTCACATAATTCACTATCGGCAAGACTGTTGCTGACTCTGAGCCTGCTGAGCTTCTCAGTCTCGGCTCTGGCTAATGCAAGTTGGTTTGCACGCGAATCGGCAGTTGCCCATATGACCAAAAAAGACACTACGATTCTCACAAACACAATGGATGACCTGCTGAACAACCAGCCGGATGGAAGCATGAGCAGCTGGGAGAACCCGGCAAGCAGCGCTTCGGGAAGGTTGGCGGTTGGCAAGACTCACCAGAACTACGGCACCACATGCCGCATGATCAAAATGGAAAACACGGCAAAAAGCATTACGCGCAT
>JABIQA010000043.1 GCA_018699155.1 Chromatiales bacterium | reverse complement strand
GAACTGGAGTTTCTGGCTTTAGATGATCTGCCTGCCAATGCCGTGTTTCTGATTGAATGGCCTGAGCGGGCGAGTCGGGAGCTGGGTCGTCCGGATTTGTCCTTGCAGCTCAGCTTGGATGGAGTGGCCCGCCAGCTAAATATCTCGGCAATGTCTGGCCTAGGCTCTGCGGTGTTGAGGCGCTTCTAGGCTCACTAAATCACAGCGGTAAGCCGTTAAATAAGCAATTGCTCTTTCCCCCGCTGGGTTTTATTTTTTATATTTATCAGTGGTTTATCCGGCCTGCCCAGCACCTAACTATCTAGTAGAAACTAGGTATTCTTCCTATAGTACTAATATGTATAGAAAATATGTTTTCAATCTGCGTAAAAGTCGTATACTGATGCGTCTTAACGTCGATTCCACGGATTGCGTGACTATGGTCCAGCATCATCACATCAAATGGCATTTGAAGTGCGGTTCGCGTAATTTGCTGGCGAGCCTTTTTTTGTGTGCAGGGTTTCTGCTGGCCAGCTCGGCATTTGCTGAGGTCAGTGTGCAGGGCGTTCGTCTTGCCGACAATCAAAACAATACCCGCGTTGTCCTCGACCTGGATCAGTACGCCCGGCATAAGGTGTTTACTCTGTCTAGTCCGCATCGTGTGGTTATCGATCTGTTTGATACCAAATTAACTGCAAAGGCCCGTCGTTTTCCTGCGGTTCAGGGGCCGGTGCAGAATTTTCGAGTTTCAAAAAGCCAAGATGGCACTACACGGCTGGTGCTCGATGTGAGTTCGGCCGTCACAGCAAGTAGTTTTGTTCTGGATTCCAATGGCAGTTCTGGCCCTAGGCTGGTGGTCGATTTAACACCTGCTGGCGTATCGACCGCACGACGTACGGTGCTGGTGGTTAAGAGCGTGAATCCGATTGCTCGTCAGGAGCGAGACGTGATTGTCGCAATTGACGCAGGTCATGGCGGCAAAGACCCGGGTGCTCGCGGCAAAAAAGGTTTGCTTGAAAAGGATGTGGTGCTTGCAATAGCTAAGCGAATGGCGCGTATTGTGAATGAAGAGTCGGGCATGCGTGCGGTGTTGATTCGTGATGATGATCGATTCATTAGTTTGCGTGGCCGGATTGAAAAGGCGCACAAACACAATGCAGATTTATTCATCTCTATCCATGCCGATGCATTTAAAGACCAACGCGTGCATGGTTCAACGGTTTACGTGTTATCTGAGCGTGGTGCCACGGATGAGCATGCCCGGCATTTGGCCGATCGTGAGAATGCCGCGGACCTAATTGGTAACGTTAAACTCAGTGATAAGAATGAAACTCTCGCGTCGGTATTGCTGGACCTGTCGCAGAATGCGGCTATAGGTGCCAGTTTTGACGTCGGGTCCGAAGTGATTCAGGAATTGGGCTCGGTTGGGAAGGTTCGCAAAGATTCGGTTCAGCAAGCCCGCTTTTTGGTCCTGAAGTCACCAGATATACCATCGATTCTGATTGAGACTGCGTATATCTCGAACCCGAAGGAAGAAAAGAACCTGGGGAGTGGTCGGCATCAGGAGAAAATAGCCAGAGCCATTTTCAATGGCGTGCGTGATTATTTTTACAACAACCCTCCTGTGGGTACTAAAGTTGCCCGCCTCAGCAGGGAATCTGCTAGTGGTGCGCAGTATGTGGTGCGCAGTGGCGATACGCTGAGTGAAATTGCCAATCGGCACAATGTCTCGGTAACAAACATTCGCAGCGCTAACAGCTTGCGCGATGACCGTATTAAGGTTGGCCAAGTCATTCAGATTCCGTCGCGCCAACGCACCTGATCGGTTCATTTTTAGCTTATTACTGATTCTTACCTGACTTTTGTCCGCCGTTCTGAAAAAATGGCGAGATGCCTATTCGTCAACTCCCATCTCATCTAATTAACCAAATCGCGGCTGGCGAAGTGGTTGAGCGGCCCGCTTCTGTTGTTAAAGAGTTGCTCGAGAACAGTCTCGACGCTGGTGCTGGTCGGGTGGAGATTGATATTGAGCAGGGCGGTATCAAGTTAATCCGGATTCGCGATAATGGTTGCGGTATTCCTGAGTCTGAAGTCGCGTTGGCATTGTCGCGCCATGCCACCAGTAAAATATCAAGCCTTGAAGATTTAGAGCAGGTCGCCTCACTCGGGTTTCGTGGTGAAGCCCTGCCCAGTATCGCATCGGTTTCTCGAATGCGTCTTATCAGCGCCACTGCGGCAGGTGAGTCGGGCTACAGTGTTTCTGTAAGTGGCAGCGAGGTGCTCGAGCCGGCGCCAGCTCCACATCCTGAGGGCACAACCATTGAAGTTCGCGATCTGTTTTACAACACACCAGCGCGCCGGCGTTTCTTGCGCACCGAGAAAACAGAATTTGGTCATCTCCAAAAACTCGTCCGTCGAATAGTACTTAGCCGTT
>JABIQA010000060.1 GCA_018699155.1 Chromatiales bacterium | reverse complement strand
CACCGGCGAAGAATCGCTGCAGCAGATAGCCTTGCGCGCCAAGCGGCTTGAAGTGAACCCAGCGGGTCTGGTTGTGCTGGCAGAAACCTGTGTCGAACGACTGGCCGCAGCAGCATCCGCTGGCTCTGCTAAATGCGTCATTGTCGATTCTATTCAGACTATTTTCAGCGAGGCTTTACCTTCAGCACCAGGTTCGGTGGCGCAGTTGCGTGAGTGTGCCGGGCAGTTAGTAAGGCTAGCCAAGACCAGTGGGATGACAATTATTCTGGTTGGGCATGTTACTAAAGACGGGCATATCGCTGGCCCGCGTGTGCTTGAGCATATGGTTGATGTGGTGCTGTATTTTGAAAGTGAATCGGGAAGTCGCTTCCGTATTTTGCGTGCAGTGAAAAATCGATTTGGCGCGGCCAATGAGCTTGGCGTATTCGCGATGACTGAGAACGGCATGCGCGAGGTGAAAAACCCCTCAGCAATTTTTCTTTCACAACATCCTGATGCCATTCCCGGCAGTGTTGTGACTGCCGCATTTGAGGGCAGTCGTCCATTGCTTATCGAGGTTCAGGCGCTGGCTGATCACTCAGGCTCAGGTAGCGCGCGACGCCTTGCTGTGGGTATGGATCAGAATCGTTTGTCGATGATGCTGGCAACCTTGAGTAGGCATGGCGGTATCGCTGCCTATGATCAGGACGTGTTTATTAACGTGGTCGGTGGCGTAAAAATTGCCGAGACTTCTGCTGATCTGGCAGCACTAACGGCTATCGTATCGAGTATCCGTAACTTGCCTGTACCGCGCACGACTTTAGTGTTTGGTGAAGTGGGGCTGGCAGGAGAAATTCGCCCGGTGTCCTACGGTGAGGAGCGCTTGAATGAGGCGGCAAAACGAGGTTTTACCCACGCAGTCATACCGCGTGCAAACATGCCTAAGAAGCCAATTCCAGGAATGAAACTTAGCGGTGTAGATTATCTTCGCGGCGCTATTGACGCATTGGGTTTGGGTTAGTTTGGCTTGGCATTAGCCACGACCCTATAACGACCTTCTCGCCTTAGGTTTCCGGAATAACCCGCACGGTTTTGATCGCGCTCTCGGAGGTCTCAAGAATCTCGATGGGGTAGGCATCCAGCATGAGTCCGGTTCCGGTTTCAGGGATTTTTTCCAGCTGCTCAAGGATGAGTCCATTAATGGTTTTTGGCCCATCTGTGGGTATTTTCCAATTCATCATCCGGTTGATTTCTCGAATATTGGCACTGGCATCAACGATGTAACCCTTGCCTGTGGCATCGGGTGTTACTTCCGATTCAGTCGTGACCGGCTCACTGGTGAACTCACCCACGATTTCTTCCAGTAGGTCTTCCAGAGTTACTAGGCCCTGGATGTCGCCATACTCATCAACCACCAATGCCGTGCGCTGATGTGTGCGTTGAAATTGCACCAGTTGACTGTTCAGCGGAGTGCCTTCAGGCACGAAGTAGGGTTGATCCAGCAGGCCCTCAATATCTTCCGGGTGCAATTTATCAATCGAACCTGACTGCACCAGACGCTTCATGTGCAATATCCCAAGTACATTATTATCAAGACTGTCTCGATAAACCGGCAGGCGCGTAAAGTGACTGCCGCGAATTTGTTTCAGGACATTCTCCCAAGCGCCGCTAAGGTCGACAGCAATGATGTCTTTTTGCGGTACCATAATGTCATCTACGGTGTATTTCTCGAGCTCGAGAATACCCATAAGCATTTTCTGGCGCTTTTGCGGCAAAATGGATCGTGACTCTTCCACCAGAGTTCGCAGTTCTTCAATACTGAGTTTTTGATCTGCGCCGCCTTTCGAAGTAACGCCAAAGATGCTCAGCAAGCTATTTGCGACGAGGTTAATTAACCAGACGATCGGATAGGCAACTTTCATCAGTGGGTAGTAAAGATAGCTAGCCGGGAAAGCCAGCGTCTCCGGATACAATGCTGCCCAAGTTTTTGGCATAACTTCAGCAAAAATAAGCACGATTACGGTAAAGATAAATGTGCCTATTGCAACCGCTGGGGTGCCGCCAAGTCTTAGGCTAACTACCGATACCAATGCGGCAGCAGAAAAGTTGACCAGATTGTTGCCGAACAAAATCAGGCCGATAAGACGGTCTGGCCGGGCCAGAAGTTTTTCTGCCAAACGGGCACCGCGATGGCCGTTGCGGGCCTTATGTCGCAATCGGTATCTGTTCAGGCTCATCAGAGCCGTTTCAGTTCCGGAAAAAAACGCAGATAAAAGCAGCAAAATGAACAGCAGACCTATTAAAGCGCCTATTGGGACGTCGTCACTCAAGAGAGTGCAGCTCCTGTAATAGAGAGTTAAGTTGAAATCCTCGGTTGCCGTGGGGTTTCTGTCAAGCAATCCGTGTTGAACGCACTGACATTTCAGCTGCTATCAGGCTGTGAATGGCAGTCTTCAGCAATAAAATGCGGTTACAATAACGCCCCAGAGCCAGCTGCCCCCGCAATCCCTAAGGTGGTTTTTTCACTGCTAATGCCGCATTACGGCATAGCAAATAAGGAATATCAGGATTACGCATGTTTGCCACACTTAGTTCCAGACTCAGAGATGCTACCAATAAAATTCGCGGTCGCGGTCGACTGACCGAAGACAATATCCGCGTGGTTATTCGGGATGTGCGCCAGGCCTTACTTGAGGCTGACGTGGCCTTGCCTGTGGTTAAAAGCTTGATCGCGAAGGTCCGTGTCCGCGCTCTGGGTACTGAGGTTTCAGGAAGTCTGAACCCGGGGCAGGTCTTTACTAAGATACTGAAGGCCGAACTGGTGACCACTCTGGGCGCTGATGATGCCACTTTGAACCTGCGGCAGCAGCCTCCGGCTGTCATTCTTCTGGCCGGTCTGCAGGGTGCGGGTAAAACCACTACCGCCGCGAAGCTCGCGGTGTATTTGAAAGAAAATCAGAAAAAGAAAACCATGCTGGTCAGTCTCGATACGCGACGGCCTGCGGCTATGCAGCAGTTGGAAACTCTGGCCGAAGCGGTTGGCGCAGACTTCATGCCATTTAATGATGGCGAGCAACCCGCATCTATCGCTGCCCGTGCGATTGCTGAGGCACGTGTGCGTCAGAGCGATGTGCTTATTCTTGACACCGCCGGTCGTACCCGTTTGGACCAGGAGTTATTGGACGAACTTACTGAAGTTCATGGCATTAGCAATCCGATTGAAACGCTTTTCGTCATCGACAGTATGGCTGGCCAGGATGCTGTGCAGGTAGCGGATGCGTTTGGCCAAGCATTGCCAATAACCGGCGTCATTATTACTAAAGTCGATGGTGATGCTCGCGGTGGTGCTGCATTGTCTGTGAAGTCTGTAACTGGTAAGCCTATTAAGTTTATCGGTACCGGCGAGAAAACGGCGGCATTGGAAATGTTTGATGCTGAGCGCATGGCGGGTCGGATATTGGGTATGGGTGATGTGCTCGGCCTGGTCGAACAGGTTGAGCAGAAAATAGATCATGAAAAAGCCGCAAAGTTGGCAAAGAAGGTCAAGGCGGGCAAGAGCTTCGATTTGAATGACCTTAAGGACCAGCTTTCGCAAATGATGGATATGGGCGGTCTGGCTGGTCTGCTTGAGAAAATGCCGTTGCCAGGAAACGTCGACCCGAAAGCCATGGCTCAGGGGATGGATGACAAACTGCTTAGGCGTCAGGTAGCGCTAATTAATTCAATGACCCCGGACGAGCGTAGGTTCCCCAAAAACATTGATGGTTCGCGCAAACGAAGGATTGCAGGCGGAGCCGGGCAGGCGGTTCCCGATGTGAATAGGTTGCTGAAACAGCATTTGCAGATGCAGAAGATGATGAAGAAGGCCGCAAAGGGCGGCATGGCTAACATGATGAGAGGTCTCGGAGGCCTTGGCGGCGGGTTTCGACCTGGATAATCGCCTAATGGGCTTCGGTTAAGGCATCAATTGCCAGTTTTTGCCCCTAACGGCCCGATTTTCTTCGTTACAGGGTTTCACCGGGTGGTTTTTTCCAGTAAAATTCCGCGCTTACATACACTCAGGCAGACTAATGACGTTGCGCGGGCAGCTGCCGACCCGCAAATCTCAGGAGAAATACACAGTGGTTAGCATCCGTTTGTCACGGGGCGGCGCCAAGAAGCGACCCTTTTATCACATTGTAGCGACCGACAAACGGAATCGCCGCGATGGACGTTACCTAGAAAGACTTGGTTTCTTTAACCCCCGTGCAACCGGTGGTGAAGAATCTCTCCGTATCGACATCGAGCGTGTTGATTACTGGTTGGCTAAGGGCGGACAGCCTACCGATACCGTTGCGGACCTGGTTAAGAAGTTTCGTAAGCAAGCAGCTGCTTAAATTTAGTTTTTGCGATTGCTATTCCGTTGAGCATTGCAAGTTCTGAAGAGCAAGTGCTGGTTGGTAAAATAACCGGTGCTTTTGGAATTAAGGGCTGGGTAAAGGTGCATTCTTTTACCAGTCCGATTGAGAACATTGTCAGTTATCTACCATGGACTTTGAAGTTGGGTTCAGATGAGTGGGAAATTGATGTGTTTGAGTCGCGCATTCACGGTAAGGGCCTGGTTGCAAGGGTCGAGACCGTTGATGATCGGAATGCTGCTGAAGCTATAGCGGGTGCAGAGATTTTTGTGGCCCGCAATATGCTTACAGATTTAATTGCAGGCGAGTATTATTGGCGTGATCTTATCGGTCTTAATGTGACCGACACAGCAGGCCAGTTG
>JABIQA010000119.1 GCA_018699155.1 Chromatiales bacterium | reverse complement strand
CTGGGAGCAATGGTTGTTCGGTCGTATGCACGCTAAGAATTTAGCGTACAAAAAAAAGGCAGTAGTGAATTGGGACCCGGTCGATCAGACGGTACTTGCCAACGAGCAGGTTATCGATGGTAAGGGATGGCGCTCAGGCGCTACTGTCGAGCGCCGCGAGATTCCGCAGTGGTTCTTCCGAATTACTGACTATGCCGAAGAGCTCCTGACTGAGCTTGACGACCTTGATTGGCCGGAGTCAGTTAAGGTGATGCAGCGCAATTGGATTGGTCGCTCCGAAGGCGTTGAGGTGGCATTTGGTGTCGCGGGAAGTGATGAACTGCTGCGTATTTATACCACTCGCCCTGATACTTTAATGGGTGTTAGCTGCATGGCAGTTGCCGCCGAGCACCCGTTAGCCGTTGCTGCCGCGGCGACTAACGCCGAGCTGCAAGAATTTCTTACCGATTGCCAGCGAAACGCAGTTTCCGAAGCTGTTGTCGAGACTATGGATAAGCTCGGAAAGCCTCTCGGCATTAATGCGATTCACCCGGTTACAGGTGAGTCGATACCAATTTGGGTAGCTAACTTTGTGTTGATTAGCTATGGCACTGGTGCGGTTATGGTTGTTCCAGCCCATGATCAACGTGACTATGAATTTGCCACTAAGTACGACTTGCCAATTAAGCAGGTTATTGCTGCAGGGGATTCTTCGGAGTGCGATGTAGCAGATGCTGCATTTGTTAAAAAAGGCGTGCTGGTAAACTCAGGTAAGTACGACGGCTTAACGTCCGCAGATGCGTTTAATGCCATTGCTACAGATCTTGAGGCCGCCAATTGTGGTGAGCGCCATACGAACTATCGCTTGCGCGATTGGTTGATATCCCGTCAACGTTATTGGGGTGCGCCAATTCCGGTAATAAATAACGGCGACCATCAGTTCGCAGTGCCTGATGCTGACTTGCCAGTTCAGCTGCCCGAGAATGTTGAGCTTGATGGCAGTGGCTCGCCATTGGCGCGGCTTCCGGAGTTCTTCGAAACTGTCGATCCCATAACCGGAGCGCCAGCAATACGGGAAACCGACACTTTTGATACCTTCATGGAGTCTTCCTGGTATTACGCTCGTTATTGCTGTCCAGATAATGCAGATGCCATGCTTGATGAGCGCGCCAAATATTGGCTTCCTGTTGATTTGTATATTGGTGGTATTGAGCACGCCATTCTGCATCTGCTCTACGCCCGTTTCTATCACAAGGTTATGCGTGATGAAGGCTTGGTGAGTTGCGATGAACCATTTACCCGATTGTTGACTCAGGGCATGGTGCTAAAAGACGGCGCTAAAATGTCAAAGTCAAAAGGCAATACTGTAGACCCTGAGCAGCTAATTAATGAGTATGGTGCAGATACCGTGCGTCTGTTTGTTATGTTTGCTGCACCGCCGGAGCAGTCTCTGGAATGGTCCGATGATGGTGTCCAGGGGGCCTTCAGGTTTTTGCGGCGCTTATGGACTAGAACCCATGAGCATATTGCTGCTGGTTTGCCAGCCGGCAGTTTTCAACATGAGGCTTTGAATCCTGCGCAAAAGGACCTCCGGCGCATCGTGCATACAACGGTAACGAAGGTCAGCGATGACATTGGTCGGCGCTATACATTTAATACCGCAATTGCGGCAGTGATGGAGCTCATGAACTCACTGAATAAGTACCCAGTGAATGATGCTGTAGATCGATTGTTGGTTCAGGAAGCGCTGGAGAAAGCTGTCTTAATGTTGTCGCCGATTGTGCCGCATATCTGCCATCAGTTATGGAAGGTGTTGGGCCATGATGCATCAATTGCGAACGAGCGGTGGCCTGAAGTGGACCCGAAGGCCATGGTGGCCGATGTCGTGCAGGTAGTTGTGCAGGTAAACGGTAAGCTTCGCAGTCGTATCGAGGTGCCTGCTGATGCCAATAAAGACGCTTTAAAGGCTGCAGCATTGGCTGATGAAAACGTGCAGCGATTTATTGGGGACAGTGAGTTACGCAAAGTAATTGTGGTTCCGGGCAAGTTAGTTAATGTTGTTATTTAATATGTCAAAATTGCGTTTAATGTTATTGGCCGGTGTGTCGTTATTGACCGCTTGTGGCTTCCAGTTGCAAGGTAGCGTGTCGTTGCCGCCGGCATTTTCGTCGACTTATATTCAGGCAAGTGACCGGTATACCCCCTTCTACCAAAGCCTTAGCAAGGCTTTGCGACAACGCGGAGTGATTCTGGCGAAAGGCCCTTCGTCGGCTACAGCGATAATTAAGGTGGCAGCCGATAACTCGGGGCAGAATGTTACTGCGGTATCTTCGCGCAATATCCCGCTTGAGTATGAGGCTTACTATTCGGTCATTTTCTCCGTTGCGGTTAATGGCAAGCAGGTTCTTGAGTCTGCGACAATAACGCTGACAAACCGTTACGAGTACAACGCAACCGAGGTGCTCGGTAAGGCTGAAGAGTACGATGTCCTTTCTGCCTCGCAGGCAAAGGATATTGCCCGACAGATCCTGATACAAATATCGACTTTGTAGCCAAGGCTTTGTTGCTCGTTAAACCAGGTGGCATATGTCATGAGAAAAGCATTTTTACGTTATTTGATATACGGCCTATTGGTGGCCGCAACCGCCTATGGCGTGATGCTGGTGTCCTATATTGTTCCAGGTGGTTTATCACTGGACATTGATGTTCAGCGAGCGGCGACTAGTGAATTCTCGGCGATCGAACAGCTTCAGCATGCTTGCTTAATAATTTGTATTGGACTGTTTATCTGGATTGCCAGCCGTGATCGTTTACGCCGCCCTATGGCAATTGCTTGGGCAGCATTGTTTGCCTTGTTCCTGATCCGTGAGCTTGATTACGTCTTCGATACCTATGTCATTGACAACTTCTGGCAGGTTTTATGCGCGGTGCTACTGGCTATTTCCGGAGTTTACTTAGTACGTAATCGCAATCGGTTTCTAAATGGCTGGCGCCGTTCCTGGCCATCGGCTGGACTGGGGATGGTATTCGGGGGGTTACTGATGCTGGTGCCGTTTACGCAAATCGTCGTCAGTAACCAGCTATGGTCTGTGGTAATGGATGAGCACTACGTTCGTGCAGCGAAGATTGCTGCTGAAGAGTTGATGGAACTGGGCGCATACCTTGTTATGTTGATCGGCAGTATTGAGTTTTTGTATTCCTGGTCGCGATTGCCACAAACTAAATTAATCGGGGCCCTTTCAAAGAGGCGCCCGCGAAGAAAGGCT
>JABIQA010000039.1 GCA_018699155.1 Chromatiales bacterium | reverse complement strand
GGGCCTGTAGCTCAGTTGGTTAGAGCAGGGGACTCATAATCCCTTGGTCGGAGGTTCGAGTCCTCCCGGGCCCACCATTTTTTCAATGCGTTACGAGTCGGCGTGGTTTTGCCCTTTTGGGCTGTACACATCCTGCACTCACGCCACACTAAATGCAGCTAAAGGGCAGGACAAGGCTCTGCAAAAACCTCTGCAAACTCTTCCGGCAACCGGGTAACCTCTTCAACAATACCAACCAGGCCATCGTCTACCAGATTAATATATTCCCAACGTATCTGTCCGTCAGTATCAACCTCGAAACCACGACCACTGACAGCATCGCTAAGCAACAAGTTGCCGTTGTCGAGCCACTGATGTTTACCCATTATGTGGGTATAAAACGGTTGCCCCTCACTACCGGTATAAACTAACTTGCTGTTGCCACTGCGCGCATCAATCTCAATAATGCGGCTTTGCTGGCCATCGCCGCGTCGAGCGATGTTGTTATTGTCGAACACAGTAATGGTATTGCCATCGATGAAGTCCGGGTCGTGCTGTCGCACAAAACCACCGACTTTAATAAATCGTATGTTCAGCGTCTCAGGATCGAAAACCAAGACAGTATGAATATTCCGCAGCGACAACATGATGTCTCCATGCTTGAAAACACCCTCCTCCATTGTTGATGGAAAAACCTCGACATCATTTAGATGCAAAGTATCATCGGTGATCGTGTTGTATATACTGGATGCACGCATATACAACAGCGCCAACTGATCGTTTTCAGCCAACAAATCAAATACAGATATCTTCTGAACAATTTCACCTTCTGGCGAAACTTTCACTACCATCGGTTCACGTACAGGAGGAAGATGCATGGGATAAGCATCACGCGCTCCAACATCCTCACTCTGCCCCGCTGTCCAGATAAAGCCTTCTTCATCAATAAAAATGGAATGGTGTGTTCGATAGGGCAGCCGCCACTGGACTTCTCCACAGCGGGATAACCTGACCATCCCGAGCTTCTCAAAGTTAAAGACTACGTCTCCCTGCGGCAGAATAGCAGCGCCATGAATGTGGGTGCCCGGACGAGACTTAGGAAGTTCGGCATCATCCAGATGCTCTGCATCAGACCATAAATCAAACCAGTCAACAGCCCACTCATGGATGGTTACACCGCCCATATCCATAACTTTCAGAATCAGGCTGCTGTCCGGCCCGACCGCAGTAACTAAATTCAGACCGGACGAATCTTCCCGCTCATCGTACTTTTCGATGATCTCGGTACGCTCGCTTTGCTGGTAATACCATGGAAGCTCACCTATCGTCTTATCAACCGATACTCTGAGCGCGGTTTCGACCTCATTAAGCAAGCCGTAGCCCGGCAGCTGGTAACGCTGCACGGCCACCCCTAAGGCAAAGACCAGCAAAAAGAAGGCAGCAAGCAAAAAACCTGCAGCAACAGCAACAATATTTGGCACTTTTAGGTTCATGCGAGCTGTTTACCCCTGATTAAACCGTGAACGATTATTACTTGCACTGCGGTGCACATAGCCCACAGGATGGCGAGCCACTTTTAGAATCCGACTGCGCTCCCCTTACTAAAAGTATTTTTGAGCGCAGTGATCGACGGGGCGTATACATTAATTGAACCTGCAGTCTCCGACCCACAATAAACTCTCATAGCCTGACCCATGGATGACGCCAGCACTAGAAATAGTTTTTTCATTTTAGGTACCCACGTCTATCCAAGAGTCGATTGTATAGCACCTCAATACCTCCTATCCATTCGGGGTTCACCGAGGCCTGCGGTTGCGAGATTACGCACCCTCGAACTTAGCCAAAGGTCTGATGCAATTGTCTCAGTTGCGACGTATAACAATAGCTGCCGCCAGGACGAGCCAGGAAACCATCAACATAAATCCCCCACTAGGTACTGCCTCTCCTAGCGGCTCAGGCGCGCCCAGCGAACCCGCATAAATTAGCCCGGAGAACATAAGCATTCCAACAACCATCAAACCAGCGGCAATACGCAACAACCATGAAACTCCGAGCAGGTGCATAAGTAACCCGACAAACAGAAGCCCCGCGCCATGGTAATACTGCATTTCTACTGCCCAAGCCCATGAAGCCCGCTTCGACAGCGGCAGAACATCAACCGGACCGTGAAACCCGAATGCGGCAAACGCGCCGGCAGTTGCCAGAAATACGCAGCCCAAAACAAAAAGGATCTTACTTTCTGTCGACACAAACATCTCCACCACCTTTAATAAAAAAGCCGCACAGAAGCAATTGCTTCTGTGCGGCTCTATTAGAACAACCCGGCACCATACAGGGCAAGTCTGCCAGTGTTCGGCTGCCTTACTTGCCCGCCAACTCCTCGCGTGACAACCTGGCTTTCTGCCCGGATGGCGTCTTCACGGCCAGCACCGCAGCGATAATCACTGCCACGGTAAACAGTGACATCTCCAGTGCGTAATCCTGTGGCTTTTCCCAGATCGAAACAAAAAGATTCCAACGCCCCATCAGTTCAACGGTGTTCCAGGCAATAATCGCCGTCGGTATACCGTAGCGGATGGCGGTGGTTACCTTCCAGAACTTCATTAAACGCTGAAACAGATACACAGCCCAAATTGTATTCAAGAAGAAAAATGTATACGCCGCAGGCGACTTTTCACCGGCAATATCCTCGTTATACAAAAACAACAAGACCAAATAAAAGAACCAAATAACGTAAATTGTTTCCAGTGCGGTGATTGCTGCAAAGTTACGCTTAAACCCTTTGGTGGGCTTGCCTGTTTTAAGGCCCATGTTGCGCTGAAACCAAAGAAACATGTTGCACTTGGTCTCGGGGTTCAACAGGAAATACACCAAGGTAGCGCCAAGCACGCCAACTGATGACATCATCACCAAGTACTCGGCTTTAGTCGCAATTTCTCCCGGAAGGTTCGGATCCATCAAGTCGGGAACCGCAAGGAAATTACCTGCCCAGACAAACGCGAACTCTACCCAGCCCGTCCAAAGGAACGTGCCTGCCCAAAAGCCCAGCCAGGTGGCCTTCACTTCGTTTTCGCTGCGCATGCCAACGAATAACAACCACGCACCAAACAAACCCATCGCAAATGCAGATTCGTATATATACTCTTCACCCGGCCAGACATCTTCCATAACAATCATTACGGTATGGCCAAGCGCCTGCACGATAAAAACAATAAGAAACGCCAATAAGCCTACCCATGGCGGACGATAAAGCATGCCCATCAGGCCGCCTTTGTCACTTGCAGAAACTCCGTCGTTACTCATCGTGCTCACTCCTTTGAAGTTCGATAATGGCATTCTCCAATCATCAGGGTTTTAGTCTATGCGACTTGCCATTTCTTGTGTGTCAACAGACGGTTAACGCTTTAAAATTTACGCGGGCAGGCTAAAATTTGTATAGATTGAGATTATAGAGCCATGAATAGCTGCGGTTGAGGCACCACAACAAACGGCTTTCGACCACGCGGCTTCTTATGGTGCTGCTGCATCAGGTTAATCTGCCGAAGAATCAGCTAAGCTTGCTGGACCATGGAACGCACAATGACTGACACAACTGGCAAGCTGCTGCTCATCGACGACGATACCGAACTGTCGGGCATGCTGTCTGCGTTTCTCGAATTGCAGGGCTTTACTGTCAGCACTGCTGCGAGTGGTGAGGATGGCGTCAGCATAATACAAACACTGCAACCTGATCTGATTATTCTCGATGTCATGCTGCCCGGCATAAACGGCTTTGATGTACTAAAGCGTCTTCGTGAAACCGGAGATACGCCAGTGATCATGCTTACCGCCCGCGGTGACGAACCGGACCGTATCCATGGATTAAAAGAAGGTGCGGATGACTATCTGAGCAAACCCTTCAGTCCTTTAGAGCTGGCTATGCGGATCAAAGGCATATTAAAACGTGCCGGGCGCAATGCTGAGCCGACAACAACAGACCTCGAATTGGGACCCATTAATCTCAGCGTGGTGCGCTGCCAACTTACCGTTAACAATGCCGCAGTTAGCCTCACTGCTGCCGAAATGCATGTGCTTGAACATCTACTGCGGCATCCCGATGAGGTTCTTTCGCGTGCGAGGCTAACCGAATTAGCACTGAATCGACCCATCGAGGCTTATGACCGCAGTATCGATACACTGGTGAGCAAGCTGCGCAAGAAACTGGCGGCAGCGGGCATTGAAAAGGAATGTATTCGGAGCCTGCGCGGCCACGGCTATGTATTGGATAGCGAAACGCTGGCAGGTGACTGCTAGTGCAGTTTAGGTACTCACGTTTCTATGTTCGCACTGCTTTATATATTGGTGGTGCACTGGCAGTATTTGTCGTTGTTGGCGCATTAAGCTTTGGCGCGATTGCAACCTGGGAACTGCAAGGCTATGTCGAAACACGACACAGCACGCTAGCTCATCAGGCTGCCGAGGTGCTTCGCGAACGGGGCGAGCCAGGACTTATCGACTGGATGCGCGAGGAAGCCAACGTGCCGAACAACGTCAGCGTCTACATCCTTAACAGCAACAGCACAGACCTGCTAGGAAAAACTATACCGGCGCAATACGCAAACTTTATCCGCGACTATGTCATTGGCAGCACGCCCGAAAATGACAATTTCCAGCCGGTGCGCCTGGCGCCTCGAATAGTTAGCGTGGATGGCACCAGCTATGCTTTTCTCGTTATTCCCAAAGGGGTTTCACTGTGGGGCAGTAACGCGACAGTCATCGGACTGCTGCTGGTTGCAATAATGGTAATCGTCAGTGTCGCATGGCTTATCGCCCGCACAATCAGCCGGCCCGTGAGCGAACTGCAGATGGCCGTCCGCGAACTGGCTTCCGGTGATGTCGGCGTACGAGTACCAGAAAGCATATCCAGCAGAAATGATGAACTCGGTGCTTTGGCTGCGGATTTTAACCGGATGGCGGGTCGTCTACAGCAACTCATCGAGGGCCGGGAAAGCCTGTTTCAGGAAATGTCTCATGAATTGCGTTCGCCGCTAGCCCGCTTGCAAGCAGCTATCGAGCTGGCTGCTGAACGCAACGAATCACCCGTCAGCGAGCGCGGACAGATCGAACTGGAAATCGCCAGGATGAATCGCGTCATTGGTGAAATGCTGCGTTACTCAAGTCTCGATAATCACGTAACGGTTAAACAGCAGCTACTGCGAGTTAACCGACAGCTTCAAAATATCGTAGCGACCGAACAGATCGAGGCAAGCAACGCCGGCTGCGAACTGCAGCTCGATACGGAGCCTGATTTAACCATTATCGGCGATCCGGAGCTCATTGGCCGTGGCTTTGAAAACATTCTCCGCAATGCCATACGCTTTGCGCCCGCTGGCAGTCGTGTGAGCATTCAGGCACGGCGGGAAAGTGACGCTGCCGGACAACCACAAATCACTGTAACCGTTAACGACAATGGGCCGGGCATTGATGCCGAACAGTTGCAACGGGTGTTTGAGCCCTACGTTAAGCTGAATGCCGGCCAGAACAGCCAGCCGTCTACCGGGCTTGGGCTCGCCATTGTAAAACGTGTGGTTGAACATCATTACGGCAGCGTCACTGCGGAGAATCGTGATGGCGGTGGCCTATGCGTCACAGTGCGCTTGCCTGCTGCCGAACTGAGCTAAACGGCGGCGATAAACCGCAATACGCAAAAGGTCAGGCACACACTAATGCGCAATAATAAAACGGATAAGCTGCTTCCCGCCTCGCCGGTAAAAGGGCTCATTCCAACGCTCAACAATACCGGCTGGATGACTGAATCACTCGATGAGGTCTCACAGAGCTTTGTGGCTTATGCGGGGAGCATTAGCACAGAAGTGCTTGATATCGGCTGTGCGTACGGTATCGCAACCCTCGCCGCTCTGGATCAGGGCGCGCGCGTCTGTGCCAGCGATATGGAACCCAAACATCTCGACATTCTGTGTCAGCGCATTCCGGCCGATGCAAGGTCGAGGTTTCGCTGTGTTGCTGGCGCCCTCCCCCGCATAGATTTTCCAAAACAGTGCTTTGGTGCCATCGTCGCTTCCCGGGTCCTGCACTTTCTTAATGGCAATGATGTGGAAGCCAGTGTCCGAAAAATGCACGATTGGTTAACACCCGGCGGCCGTCTGTTCTTAATTGCTGATTCACCCTACACCGGCCCATGGGCAGCACAATCTGCTGACTACGAGCAGCGTAAGGCCGCAGGGGAAGACTGGC
Organism: Chromatiales bacterium; assembly: GCA_018699155.1. Taxonomy (GTDB): domain Bacteria; phylum Pseudomonadota; class Gammaproteobacteria; order Steroidobacterales; genus JABIQA01. The sequence goes on along the minus strand of JABIQA010000039.1, from coordinate 6,411 downwards.
CCGCTTACTTCAATAACTACGCCGACTTCCTCTCGCCCGGCACTGATGCATCCAAACATCCGACATTTATTAACCCTATGGACCCCGATATTCTAAAACGGGTTTGTGAATCGAGTGGGTTTAAGACACTGGAAGCGCGCTTTCTGAGCAGCGCTACAAAGTGGGGAACGGGCAGGGATCACGCAGGAATTGTCGCAGAAAAAATTTAGACCTTCCGATCGCAGTGGCTCAGCAGTTTAATAGCCCGCAGCCCGAGCCTAATTAAAAGCTTTACCAATCATTGTTACGCGATGCATCTCACGTGGCTCATCGTAATCGCGTACCGCGTAATGGCAGGTGCAACGGTTGTCCCACATCGCAATAGAATTAGTCTCCCAAAAAAACCTGCAATGCAGCTCTTTCCAGTCGAGGTGCTCAAACAACATCTTCAGAATCGCATCACTCTCGCGCGGATGCAATCCCTTAATACTAGTGGTAGTTAACTCACTAAGATAAAGCAGCTTCTTGCCGGTTTCAGGGTGCACCTGAACCAAAGGCTGCTCCGCAGGGGGATTGTTCTGATAGGCCGACGCATAACGCTCTGCGCCGGCCTTCGTGCGCAGGTCTTCCGGGCGATAAGTCTTAGTGAGGTCGTGGTAGGCCACCAGGTCAGCAATAATCACCTTCATCTTATCTGAGAGCGTGTCGTAAGCCTTGTACAGGTTTACCCACATGGTATCGCCGCCACGACTCGGTATTGTCACGCCACGAAGAATGGCGCCTAACGGCGGATCTAATGTATAGCTAAGATCAGGGTGCCAAGAGTTGGACAACCGCAGGTAGGGGTTATCACCTGACTCTGCCTTCAACTGAAGAATTTCGTCATGCCCCGGCAGCGAAGGAATAAACGGATGAATATGCAAGTCACCAAATTTCCGAGCGAACGCAACTTGCTGATCGGGTGTGATCTCCTGATCACGAAAGAAGATAACAAGGTTTGCCAATAATGCGTGTTTGATCTCAGCGTAGGCCCCACTAGATAATGGTTCACGCAAATCAATGCCGCTCACGATAGCACCGAGCGAGCCCGAAATCGGTTGCAAACTGATGTGTTTATAGTCCATGTCATTCTCCTTTGACAACAGGCTAGGCATGCCTCATGACGCAGTCAATCCAAAGACTACTTCAGCCAGATACTATCCGGATAACGACGTGCCAGTGGACGATCTACACCGACCCAAAGGCCCGATTGCCACCAAATAAACACGAGGTTCAATATAAAAAATGGCAACAAGGATGCGTCGTAGTAGCCGCCGATTGCCAAATTAAAAAGAATAAACAAGCTCATGCCGGCTGCCCAGCGAGTCGTCAAACCGAGCAACAAGCCAACTGCTGCATACAGTTCGCCAACAGTCACCACCCAGGATACCGGCATATACAGAGGTATTGCGAAGGTCTGCAAATACAGCACGGCAAAAGCGTCCGGAGGCATTTCATTAAGACGATCCAGAAAAATCTCTTTTAGAATATCTGTGGTTAACCAGCCCTTATTGATTTTATTAATACCGGCCGCCAACCAGAACAATCCGAACAAAGTACGCAGCAGAATATGCAGAATAATGCCGAAGGTCTTAAGCTTATGCTCACGAATCCATGAACGGCACCAGACATTAGGCATGGGTATTGAGCTCATGCTTCGCCCTCACCTATTTTGTCGTTAATCGCATCAATGGATTCCCACAATGGCATGCGCTGACAATAACCCAGCACCGCATCATCCTGCTGCCACTCTGCCTTTACGCGGTCGATACTCTTGTCCCCCAGCTCAATAAAACCCGGTTCAAGAATCAAACGGCCGGCAATCACTTCGGGGCCAGACCAACCAGCATCACTAATTTCATAAACCCACACAGGGCGGGTATGGCCCCGCGCAGCAAGGGCATCCGTGCGGAAATTAGCAATGAACCATTCCCAAATAGTCGATACCTGAGACCAGAACGTGCGAGTCTGAATATAGTAAAGCGTGAAATCACCCTCGGCTGGAATACCCGCGTAGGTTGGCGAGATACTGCCCTCTTCACACAGCACCACCACCTCGCACATGGTGCAGACCTCGCCGAACTGACCGACCAGAAAGTAGTCGCGGTAAGCATCGCTGTTCACCTGGGCTTGCGCGACAGCAGAAAGCGCGCAAATCAAAACCCCCAGGAAAAAACCCCGCCCCGAAAGCCTCATGCGAGCTACAAACCGGTAGCAAGCTTCCGGCCATTGAGGCCGAGAAACAACAGCATCCATCCACTCATTAACAATCTCAGCCCAAACAAGGTGCCTAGAGCCCAGGTTCCCGACACAGGAAATTGCTGCCAGATCAATATGCCCAGTACAAAAGACAGTACTGCGCTGCCAAACATCCAACCCCAACCGTGACCCGGTCTTAAAGCGAAAGCCGCGATAAATTCCAACACGCCAGCGGCAATAAAGAACCCTGCAAGCACCAGAGTTAATGCCGCAAGACCGGCTACCGGCTGTAGCATTAACCACGCACCGACCACAGCGGTGAGCACTCCGAGTACAAAAGCAATCAATCCCTTAGCGAATAAACCAACACGGAGGGCCATATAGGACTGCCCTAAACCACCGGCAATAAGTGCAACACCCACCAGAATTGTTATCGCCTCGCCGGCAATGGCAGGCGCTGCTATTGCGAGCAAACCCATAAAAATGAGGAGCGCGCCTGACCAGATTGCCGTACCACTATTGGCCTGAATATCACCCAGCACGCCATGCGGTATTTGTGTCTCTTGAGTCGTCATAGTATTCCCCATTAAATCGGCAACAGTGCCTTATGCGTGAAATCCTACAACAATCGGTACTGCCTATGCCACCCCGTGCCAAAACGCTTTGAGCAGCGGCCCTTTGAGCTGCCGCTGACGGGCAAACAAGCCAACCTCATAAGGCTTTAGCTTTGGCCCAACCTCCAGAATCCGCACCTTATCAGCCAGCGGGCTGTTGTCCAACACGATCTGTGGCACAACACCCACGCCGAAGCCCAGACTCACCATGCTAACAATAGCCTCATTGCCGGTGACCTGCGCGTAGATAGAGGGCTCGATCCCCAGCTTACGAAACCAGCTTTCCACACGACGCCGTGACAAGCCGCTCTCCGAAAGTATCATCGGCACGCCCTGCCATTTTTTCGCTGTCGTTTTTTGCTGTGACAAGCTAGAGAAATCGACGCTCACCGATGTAATAAACACCAACGGGGATTCCGCAATCGACTTAAATGCCACTCCGGTAGGAAGGCGCTCAGGGCGGGCGCCAATCGCAATATCTTCAGCCCCACTTTGGACACGACTTAGCGCATGCTCCGGATCCCCAGTATGAAGTTTGATCTCTACCCGCGGAAAGTTAGTGCGAAACTCGCTCAGCAGGTCGAATAAAAAGCTATAGCTCGCAGTCACCGAACAATAAATGCTCACTTCACCATGCAGGTCCTCGGCTTCTTCAAGCAAAGTGCTGCGAATAGTCTCCCAATCTCCCAGGGCCTCTCGAGCATAGACCAGAAACAATTCACCCTCGTGGGTGAGCTTGACCGAACGGTTATCACGCAGAAACAACAGCACACCCAAATTCTCTTCCAGCTGCCGGATACCCCTGCTGAACGCTGAGACGCTTAGATGACTTAACTCACTGGCGCGACCAAAGTGCAGGGTTTCTGTCAGGGTCACGAATTGTTGCAGCTGGCGATGGTCCATCTGCTCATTATTGCATTAAACGCAAAACTATTTCTTGTATATTGCTATTTACGCAATAAGGTTTCGGCCGTATAGTCTTCTTCCGGTTTTATGCGGTAGCCTCAAAGGCATTTGTGGCTGACCACAACCCTACTGATCACTAAGGATTATTAACATGCAGGTTTACTACGACAACGATTGTGATATCTCGATTATTAAAAACAAGAAAGTTGCGGTTATTGGCTACGGCTCACAGGGCCATGCGCACGCATGCAACCTGCACGATTCAGGCGTGGACGTTACCGTCGGCCTGCGCTCTGGCTCTTCATCTGTTGCCAAAGCCAAGGCGCATGGCCTAAAGGTTAGCGACGTCGCTAGCGCTGTTGCTCAGGCTGACGTGGTTATGATTCTGACACCTGACGAGTTCCAGAAGAGGCTGTACCTTGACGAGATTGAGCCCAATATCAAGCAAGGTGCAACGCTGGCTTTTGCCCATGGCTTTGCAGTGCACTTTAAAGAAGTAGAGCCACGTGCCGATCTTGACGTCATTATGATTGCCCCTAAAGCACCAGGTCACACCGTGCGCTCTGAGTTTGCAGCAGGTCGCGGTATCCCTGATTTGGTTGCTGTGGCACAGGACGCCTCCGGCAATGCGCTGGCAACTGCTCTGGCGTACGCCTCCGGTATTGGCGGCGGTCGCACCGGCATCATTCACACCACCTTTAAAGATGAATGTGAAACTGACCTGTTCGGTGAGCAAGCGGTGCTTTGTGGTGGCGCCGTTGAGCTTGTGAAGGCAGGTTTTGAAACGCTCACAGAAGCAGGCTACCCCGCAGAAATGGCTTATTTCGAATGCCTCCATGAACTGAAGCTGATTGTCGATCTGATGTATGAAGGCGGCATTGCCAACATGAACTATTCCATCTCTAACAATGCCGAGTTCGGTGAATACGTTACCGGCCCGCAGATCATCAATGATGAATCACGTGCGGCCATGCGTCAGGCATTGAAGAATATACAAAACGGCGACTATGCCAAACGCTTTGTTCAGGAAGGTGCAAGTGGCTATCCGCTAATGGAAAAAGCCCGCGCAGCAAATGCAGCGCATCCGATTGAAAATACCGGTGCCCAACTGCGTGAAATGATGCCCTGGATTGCAGCCAACAAGATTGTTGATCAGGCTAAAAACTAATCGCAATACAATCTGACTCAGATCTTGCAAAGATCAGAGCAATAAAAAAGCCGGCAATAGCCGGCTTTTTTATTGCTCTGAAAGTAGCGTTGGCTAAGGAGCGCAAACGTCCACCTGCACAACCTCTACCTGCAAAGGGTTTGGTAAGGTTATCGGCGTGTTTTTATCCTGAAAACTAATTGTCGTTACCGCTCTTAAGTCTTTGCCAATAGCCGGCAGAAGATTACCGCCGCCCTCAACATAAATCACCATCTGCAGAGTCCACTCAGACGGAAAGCTTACAGGAACATTGAACGGTGTGGCTTCGAAGTCCAAAGGTACATCGATATAAGTAACTGTGCTTCCCGGCACAACAACACCCGGCACCCAGTCTTTGAAGTTCAGAATAACGGAAGGTATCGCGCAGGTTGGATTATTAATATAGTCAGCCGGATACATAGTGATAGCACCGACAAACGGCACATCCATTTCATCGGGAAAAGCAAGTGCGAACGTCAGTGTGGTATCCGCATCACCGACCACCGCAGCATTGCCGCCCCCCAGAGGCTCAATCGATGCCGGCTCAAGATCTGATAAAGTCGAAAAGAACTGCCAGAGCGCCTCACTGGTGAAACTTCCCCACGCGTGTCCGGAAAAATCATTCTTTGTGCCTTCTGTATGCTCACACCAGACAACCGGATAATCATAAGCACCCGGCGCCAACAGAGAGTGATCTATGCAGGGTGGCACCACGCCAGCAATACTTAGATTTGCATCCAGAGCATTGTACTTTGTCCAGAAATCACGAGTGCCTCGTGCCACCTGCACAGGCACAAGAAGATCATTAATGCCTTGCGACATCAGCACGCCCACACCACCCACACACGCGCCTGAAAGACGAGCACCTGCACTGGGTGCTATCCCACGGATAATGTCGCCATAACGGCAACCCAGATCATGAACAAAACCACCACCGCTGCTGTGGCCGGTAACAAATACTTTGGCAGGGTCATAATCCAGGCCACGGTCTTCTAGGTGCGCTAGCAGGTCTTCAAAAAAAATCAGATCAGGTGCATCGTCGGTAAGGAAGCTCCATTGCCTGACTCCGGCGCCATCAGGCAACGCATCGGGAAAAACCATGATAGCTTCATCACCCACAACCTCAGCAAGATCATTGGCATTGTCACCCACCCAACTCTGGTAGCTGCCACCAGTGCCATGAAACGCGATTAACAGTGGCCAAGAGGACGTCGTGCTTGTCGGATTATTATCCGCGGCACCCGGTTGTGCCTGAACAGCAATGCTCCTGGCATAATCATCGGGCAAAAGCAGATAAAAGTTACGCTGCGAGTCACCCGAATTCAGGCTCTGAAAACCAGAGCTCAAAGGCTCAGAATCAGGAGCAATAGCATCATCCGAATCTGACCCTATGTTACATGCTGTCAGCAAAAACAGATTCAACAGCAATACCGAAAAAAGCTGACTTTTTGAACCTTTTGTTTGTCTCATAAAACCCCTGCCTGAGAT
>JABIQA010000154.1 GCA_018699155.1 Chromatiales bacterium | reverse complement strand
TTAAGCCATGGCCTTCATGAACTGTTTGCCAGGTCTTCCAGCCGGCAGGACTTGGGCAAGAATGCACTGAAAGCGGTTGAGCGCAATCGCGGCGCGTTGGAGCGCTTGATGGCTTTTATTAACCAGGCCACCAGCAAGACATAAAAAAGCCCCGTTATACGGGGTTTTTTTATGTCTTGCTGGTTAAGCGCCTATTCTGTATCGCTGTCACTGGAGGCCGGGTTGATATCCAGCACTTCAGATTCGCGTTGCAGCCAGCTATTGACCATTGCTAGGTCGTCAGGGTTGAGCGTGCCTGCGGCCTGCTTTAGTTTGATGACGTTTACAATGTAGTCGTAACGACTGCGGGCATAGTTTGTTTGCGCCAAAAACAGAGAGCGCCGGGCATCAAGCACATCAACTGTTGTGCGGGTACCCACCTCATAACCGGCTTCGGTTGCCTCAAGTGCAACCTCGCTTGATTTGCGTGACTGACGCAAGGCCTTTACCCGTGAAATTTCAGATTCAACACCGTAGTAGGCATCTCGTGTTTCACGTTCGGTTTGCCGCACTACCTTCTCAAAGTTTTCCTTAGCGGCGCGGTGACGGTACACGGATTCTTTGACCGCAGACGTAGTGCCTAGGCCGGCAAACAAAGGAATGTTGAGCTGAATGCCAATTGATTTGTTGCTTTGATCGTTATTCAGCGTCGAGATGGTGTCCCCCAAAAGTGGGACTTCCTGAGTGCTCGTCGTGTCATTTTCAAAGTTGCCATAGGACCCGCTGAGGTCAAGCGTTGGCATGTACCCTCCGCGCGAGATAGAAATATCGTCGCGGGTGATGTCAGCGCCTATCTTGGCTGAAAGCACGGCGAGGTTTTGTTCTTGCGCCGTTTTTACCCATTCGTCCTTAATGGCAGGCTCAGGAACCACCAGAGGGATTTCCTTCGCTGGCTTTGCAAGCACTTCATTGTACTCGCCGGTAATTTCCCGCAAGGCTTCTCGAGAGTTTGCAAGATCACGTTTAGCAACAATTTCTCCGGCGATGGCTTCATCGAAACCGGCCCGAGCTTCCTGAACATCAGTAATGGCGATAAGCCCGACTTCATAGCGACGATTCGCTTGCTCAAGTTGGCGCTCGATGGCTTCTTTTGCCGCTTGTTCTGACACGAGTGTGTCGCGCGCAGCCAAAACATTAAAATAGGCCTCTGTCACCCGAACCATAAGTTCCTGCTGCGCGAAGCCATAGTCGAGTTGCGCCTGTGAGACTTCTTTATCAGCGCGCCCCATGCGGGCAAATTGATCCCAGCGAAACAGTGTTTGGGTGAGGTTGAAACTCCAGTTGGTTGCGTTTTCATCAGATTTTGATGATTGGTCAGTGGGCGTGCCAAGAATAGGCACAACATTGGTACCATCTTGTTTTCTGGTTTGCCACTGACCAGAAAAATCCAGTTGTGGCAATAAGTCGGCTCGGGCTTGAGGCTTCGACTCCATCGTGGCATACATATTCGCCTGAGCCTCACGAATGGATGGATCACTGTTAACTGCTTTGTTGTAGATATCGAGTAATGACTCGGCCTGGACATACGCAGGGTTAGCAATGCCACCCGCAATAATCAGTGCTGCCAGTGTTGCCGTTTTGAACGAACGTGGACTAAGGGTCATGCGAAATTCCTGTGTGGCTGTTCCGGGCTTTACCGGCTTTCATAGGTTTAGAGGCCGTAAAGCTGCGAGCCGTTGTTGGTTTGCCGAGGGCCTGTCTGCTAATGATACCGAATTATGAGATTATAGTGTCTATGCAGGGGACTATCCGCCGGTTAGCGGCGAATATCCAGAGGCATCCGGTAACATCTTGTAACAAAGAATTTAGCGCTGCGGACAGTGAACGGGCTATTTAATGACGCTGGGGTCGACATCGCTGGCCCATGCATAGATACCGCCGGACAGGTTGCTTACCGTGCTAAAGCCTTGCGATGTTAGGAAATCGCAGATCATGGCGCTGCGACTGCCCAACTTGCACATCACAATAATGTTATCGGCCGGATCCAGTTCGCCCAGCCGCTCCGGCATTTCGCCCATTGGAATATGCACAACGCCGGCAACGGCGGCTTCTTCGAGTTCAGTGTGCTCACGCACATCGAGAATAACGGCGGAGCCATCGGCTAAGTGTGTTGCGGCATCTTTCGGGCTTATTTCCTGCATAGGTATTCCTTCAGAGTATTTCGGGTAGACGGAGCCTAGGCTGCCGCATTTATATTTATCTTTCCATTTCAACGTAAGCGGCTGAATCATTCAAATTATTCATTAATTTTAGCCGGCTTTTTGTCAGCTGCTGCCCCGCTTAAATTGTCTAAATTGAAGCGGAAGAGCGGGCGGTAGTTGCGACAACCTTGGTTTGATTTTCCATAATCTGTGCATGTTCAGCAAGGGCCGCTCCCAAATACCGTTTTTGCCAATGGGCACAACATTCTGCGAAAGTCGAAAATACTGGCTATCCGTACTGCGTATTATGGTTAATAACCGCATTGGGTGTAGCTTTCATAGGCTATTCTTGCCCAACTCAATCCGCCCCGTTGTTGGGTCGCAACGAAGCGCTCTTGGGTCGCAGTTGTTTTTGCGGGTGCGGCAAAATTGTGCAGTGGCTTCAGGAACGTTATGCAAAAATTGTACTGCAGATTAGAAGAGGTATGCCCGACCTGAATGACGATGAATCGCCCAGTTTGAAGGGCGCTATAACTTAAGGATAACTAAGAGAACCTGGATGTTCCTACTGAGTCGACATAAATACGCTGCTGAACCTGGTAACGCTCCGCGCTGCCATCAGCAGTTGCG
>JABIQA010000153.1 GCA_018699155.1 Chromatiales bacterium | reverse complement strand
TGCCGCATTCACTCTTATGGTTGCCGGACGGTCACAGTATAGGTCAGCCGCGGCCAGTATTCGTATTTCTTCATTCCTGGGGTGGTTATCCGCATGATGATTTTGCCCAGACGTTTGGCCCGCAGCTTGCTGATAGGGGGTTTGCATTTCTGAGCTTGAGCCTTCGGCGGCGTGGGGGTGAGGGGCAGTTAATGTCTCTCCCCGAGCACGACCGGCATGATGTCCGTTTGGCCATCGACTATCTGGCAACGAATGGCTTTACCGACGTTTACTTGATTGGTGAGGAGACGGGCTGCTGGTCTGCTGCGTCTTATGCGGCGGAGGGTCGTGACCCTCGCGTAAAAGGGATTTGTCTGGTTGACCCGGTTGATGATTTGCCCGATTGGTTGGCTGCTTCGATTGGGGCAAAGGCCTATGCTGCGAAATTGCGGGAGGCTGCAGTGGCCGCCCGACAGGGTGTGGGCATGGATTACCGTATAGATTGCCTGACAGATGCTGGTCCTTTAGTCACTATGCAGGCCGGAGCATTCCTGGCCTGGTGGGCTCCGCAGTCTTTAACCCGACTTAGTGATGCCTGGAAAAAAACGGTGGTACCGACATTAATTTTTGCGGAGCTTGAGAGCGAGTTGCCCGAGTTCTTGCGGGAGGATAGTAATGACGCTCACCGTGTTGGCCGACATTATGGCGCGCGGGAACAGTTGTCGGACTTGCTGGGTGAAGGTGTGTGGCACCTGAATGGCGACCCGGTTGATAACACCTGTCTTGAGTTGGTTAATATTGATACTGAAGACCGCAGTTTATATGGGCTTATGTGGTCGCCGGCAAACATCGATTCAGACGTTGCTGTGTTGCTCATGCACGGACTCACCAGTTCGCCGACGAGCAGTTTGTTTTTAAAGATGGCGCCGGTACTCGCGCAGGAAGTGAATGTGCTAGCGATGGAGAGTCATCGCAGCGGCTGGTCGGGGCATGAAACGGCACTGCTGGATGATGAATTGCAGGATTTCGACGGTTGGATTGACTATCTGATAGCTCGAGGTATTAAACGTGTGGTGTTGGCGGGCGCGAGCATGGGCAGCTTAAGTGTGGGGCGCTATCAGTCGATAAGACAGCATCCAAATGTTGTTGGAATCGCTCATCTCATGCCTACTGCAGATTGCCCGGAGTGGTTCCGCGCAGCTGCTGGCGAACCATACGATGAGGCTGTTGCCGCCGCTGAGACCGCGGTCGCCGATGGTGATGGCGAAACTTATCTTGTGGATGTTGATGTCCGTCAGCCACTGCCGAGCCTGTCGCGTGGACGATTCAGGTGGACACAACGTGCGGCGAGTTGGTTGTCATGGTGGGGGCCTGATGCGGACAGCTGCAACAGTGAACACATTGCTGCAGCCGATGTGCCCTTGTTGTTGTTGTCAGGTACGACCGATAATTACAACGATGCTGAACGCTTTGCCCAGCTGAAAGAATCGGCGGCGAACGCACCGAGTGTTGATGAGATTTGGTACGAAGATGTTGACCACGGTCTGGCGGGGGTCGAGCTAAAGGTAGCCGGAGATTTGCTGGAGTGGCTTAACCGCCGCTGTCTCGATTAAAGCTAGAGTCCACGCTGCCACTCTTCGCGGAGCGTCAGTTGCTCGGGGTTGTTGATGGCGGTGTTAACGAGATTCATTAATTTGTCTTTGTCTTTGCCGAGCGTGCCCTTCAGGCTCAAGTAGTTAGACGCATGGTCGCTGCGGAAGATCGTTTGTTCTAATTCCAACGTATTGAGGAGTGTGTGCATTTCAACAAATAACTCATGTTGGCTTAACGGCTCAAACTCATCTTTAAAACCATCCTGATACCGCTTCATACCATCGGGAAAGCTCAGCACCAGTGTCGACAGGTAATCCGGTTGCGCGGCATTCATTAATCTGGCCGAATTAATCGCATGTTGTTCGCTGTACCGACGTCCACCCATGCCATTTAATATCATCACCGAACTTTTAGCGCCGGCAGATTTAATTGTTTCAAGCGCTGCCAGCGAGCTGTCAAAGGTCTCACCTTTGTTTACCCGCTCAAGTATAAGGTTGTCGCCCGATTCACAGCCGACATAAAACAAACTGAGCCCGAGTTCGCGCAATTCACTCAATTCTGCTGCGGTTTTGTTCTTGGTGTTCCGCGGCAGGCAGTAGGAAGAAACCCGCTGCACGTCAGGTAAATATTTGCGGATGGATTCAAGGATAGCCCTCAGCCGGCGAGTGGATAAGGTCATCGCATCGCCGTCGGCGAGAAACAGCCGCCTTACGGGAGTGCCCTGAGCCGCAATGAGGGCGAGTTCTGCATCGATGGCAGATTGGGGTTTTATGGAGAATCGTTTTTGTGGCTGCGTGTACATCTCACAAAATGTGCAGTTATTCCATGAGCAACCGTTGCTTACCTGCAGTATGAGTGAGCGGGCTTCCGATGGCGGGCGAAACAGAGGTTCAATGTATTGCATGCTGAGTCGATGCCACCTAGTTGCGCTTGCGGAGCTCGATAGCAGGGCAGCGATCCATAACCACTTTAAGACCTGCGGCACGCGCACGCTCCGCCGCAGGTTCATTGATCACATCCAGCTGCATCCAGATTGATTTAGCACCAATGGCAATAGCTTCGTCGGTCAATTTTCCCGCTGCTTCGGAGTTGATAAACATGTCGACCGTATCGACGGGTTCCGGAATATCGGCAAGTCTGGCGTACACCGTCTCGCCAAGCAGGGTCTGGCCTGCTAACCGGGGGTTTACCGGAAGACAACGGTAACCGTGGCTTTGCAGCATTTGCATGACGCCATAGACAGCTCGATGAGGTTTGTCCGAGGCCCCGATAACGGCAATGCAACGGGTTTCATCGAGAATAGCGTTAATTGTTGTCTGTGTATCCATGAGACAAGCATAGCTGACCTGCCCTGGTTAGAGAATCATCGGCAGCACTTAATGGACACATTGTGATGGTATGCAAGCAGCAAATCCTTCAAGATGATGAGCTGTTGTTTTGGTCCCCGCGTTGCGGCCGCTTGTTGAGGAGGCTTCAGTTGTGCATAAATTAATTCGTCAGGTATTTTCGGTATTTTGTCTGGTAATGCTCGGCCTGCTTATTTGGCGGGTGATCGGTGAAGTCTGGACACCGCTGAACTGGGGTATGTTCGCCGTCGCCTCGCTCAGCTGCCTGCTCGTTTTTGTTAATTTTGTTTATGTCTTTAATTACAGCTATGCCATCTGTGTTGTGCTGAGTTCCGCATTAATCTGGTGGGCTATGCCGAGCGTGGTGGCTGCATTAATGGCAGGTGTTGGCATTGCCTATGGCCTTCGGTTGTTTTGGTTTACCTGGCAGCGCATGCACAGTGAGTCATACGCGGGCAAGGTAAAAATTATTAACGAGAGCAGTGCAGCAATGCCGTTGCCAATAAAAATAGCGATATGGATTCAGTGCACCCTATTGCATACTTTTCATTTAATGGCTTTATATTTTGTTGCCGCAAAAGGTGTATTGACGCCAGTCATCGTGTTGGGAATCGCGGTGATGTTTGCCGGCACACTAATTGAGGCATTAGCAGACGCGCAGAAGCAGGCCGTCAAAGCGGAGCAGCCAGATGCTCTGGTCACCGGAGGCCTATTTTCGCGGTGGCGACATCCGAACTACACCGGCGAGATATTGCTGCACTTGGGGTTAATCATTGCGGGTCTTGCTGCTGTTAATAACTTGCCGAATATGCTGGCTCTGATCGTTGCGCCGCTGTATATCATTATATTGATGATTTCGGAAGCGCAGCGCGCCGATCAACTTCACGCTGAAAAATATGGCGCGCAGCCAGGGTATGAAAATTACAGGGCCCAAAGCGGCTCATTGCTGCCGCGCTTTTAGTTTTGACCAATGTGTAGAGGGTTGCTGTTGGTCATTGTTTTAGCATGGCTTTTTATTGTTGATGTGATGGATTAAATGCACACTTGTGGTTTCGACTCGTGTATTCGGCCGGTTGTTTGCGCTCCAATTGATGGGTAAAGATAGGCGGATGCCCTGTTAGGGAAAACCGGCGGCCATACTTTAGCTGATATAATTATTGAACCTACATAATTTATGTATTGTCTATCTGAAGTGATTGGCACTTTGCCGCCGGTACTTCTGGAGTAATTCATGGCTCGAATTGTTAAGGTCCTTGGGATAGGACTGTCTGCACTTTTGCTTGTTGCCTGTGGCGGCAGCGAGAAACCAGTACCGCCGCCGTCGAGTATTGACGTCAGTGTACGCACCAACCGTATAGCGCTCAGTTGGGATAGTGTTATTGCCGGCGAATACAATTTGTATCGCGATGCCGATGGGGCAGAGGGCCCGGGGGACTTTGAGCTTTATCAAAATTTGCCCTCGTATGCCGAGCGAGTGAATATTTCCGCTTCAGTGCATTTATATCCTTGGGAAGATGAACGGCAGTTTTATCTGGAGGGGTGCAATCTCAATGCCTGTGCCAGAAGCGATACCTTTACAATCTTTGAAGACTACAACCTTGACGCCACCGGCTACTTTAAGGCCTCGAATGCGGCTGTCGGCAAGGCCGATAATTTTGGCGTTTCAATTGGCATAGACGATGTCGGTGCAATGCTTGTTGTCGGCGCGCCGCTTGAGGATTCAAGCTCAACGGGCACTATACTTGGTGACGGTTCATTAGCGGGGCAGCCCATTGATAATCGTACCGACGAAGGCTATGAGCCTGCGCCTGAATCGGGTGCTGTTTACGCTTATGCCATCAATAGCTTTGGCCAGTGGGTGCAGTTGAATTATCTGAAGGCTCCGGACCTTAGTACTTCAGCTGACGCGGTCGATCCTGCCGCTGCTGCCGTGGCTGCACAGAATGAAGGAGGTGCCGGCGACTGGTTCGGGCACGCGGTGGCTATTAGTGGCAATGGCATTTACCTGGCCGTTGGCGCTCCACGTGAAGACGGCGGTTGCGCCGCAATTGATGAGGATCAATGCACAGATCTTGCTGCTTCTTTTGCCGATAATTCTTCGGTTGATTCAGGCGCTGTATTTATCTATGAGAAGATCAACAGTCAGTGGTTTTTGATTAATTACATTAAGCCTGAGGTCATTATTGCGGGTGCTGAGTTTGGCGCAGCTTTGTCGTTTAATGCTGACGGCAATACTCTTGCTATTGGTGCGCCGAACAACAATATTGGCGATAGCGGCATTTTTAATGACGATGAAGTGCCGGACATGAGCACCACGGTTGACGGATCCGGTGCAGTTTATGTGCTTGTTCGCACGGGTGTAGACGATCAGGGTGGCCCTGTTTGGGAGTTGCAAGCCGTCATTAAATCTCCGGTTGTTACCGAGGGCGACAAATTTGGTAGCACAGTTGTGCTTAGTGATGAAGGCAATACGCTGGCTATTGCCGCGCCCTATGAGAACGGGAGTAATGCAGGCGTTTTCAACGTCAGCGAATCTATAACCTATTCATTTTTAAATGACTCCGTTGGCGCCGTGTATGTTTACAGTCGTGACTCTTTTATCGTTGACGATGCCACCTATTTTGATTGGTTCTATCAGGCTTACTTAAAACCGCCAGTTAACGAAGACAATATGCTATTCGGTAAGGCACTCGATTTTAGCGTATTCGGTGATGATCTTTTAGTGGGCGCTCCAAATGCAGCACTTGGTCAAGGTGCCGCGCACTTGTATACCCGCGCTAGTGGTGAGTGGGACTCGGCTATTACCACTTTCGATGCAAACAGTTTGCTCGACGGGCAGCCGGCTAACGGTGAGGCCGGTGATTTATTTGGTTCGTCAGTGGCGATAGTCTCTTTGGCGGCTTTGGTTGATTTGAGTGCGCTGGACAGCGACGCATACGCTGGCATGATTGCGATTGGCGCTCCGGGTGAGGATGGCAGCGCTAGGGGTGTTCTTGGCCTCGAGGATAACAATGCGAACGATACTGGTGCGGTTTATTTGTTTTTGCAAAGCCCGGTTGATATGGAATGGCGTCGTTCTCGTTATATCAAAGCTACGAATACCATTCCTGATTCTGAATTTGAATTCGGCGCTGCCGTGAGTCTCAATGGTTTCGGGACAACGCTGGCTGTTTCAGCGCCTATAGAACCGGTTGCCAGCGGCGGCATAGGCGCTGATCCTGATAGTGATGACCCATCAGATGATGCCAACCAGAATGCTGATGCTCCGGGAGCCGGCGCGGTATACCTTTATTAGTCCGGTAGACAGTAGGAAGTGATAATGCCTCAAACTGATCAGCCCACCGCCGGCGGAAAGAGAGCAGAAGACGA
>JABIQA010000151.1 GCA_018699155.1 Chromatiales bacterium | reverse complement strand
TCGGTCGTGTAGAGCGCATTGAGTACGACCCTAATCGCAGTGCTCATCTGGCGCTGGTTCTTTATCTTGATGGTGAGCGTCGCTACATTATTGCTCCCAAGGGTGTGCAGCAGGGCGATGTAGTTGAGTCGGGTGCGGAAGCTCCTATCAAGGCTGGTAACGCATTGCCGTTGCGCAATATCCCGGTTGGTACCTTGGTCCATTGTGTTGAATTGAAGCCTGGTAAGGGCGCCCAGTTGGTTAGATCTGCCGGCGGAACTGCTCAGATTGCTGCTCGCGAGGGCGCGTACGCTACATTGCGGCTTCGTTCCGGTGAAATGCGGAAGATTCACGTTGATTGTCGTGCGACTGTCGGCGAGGTTGGCCATGGTGAGCACAACCTTCGGAAGCTCGGTAAGGCTGGCGCTAAGCGTTGGCGTGGTGTTCGTCCGACGGTTCGTGGTGTCGCGATGAATCCGGTAGATCACCCGCATGGTGGTGGTGAAGGTCGTACTTCGGGCGGTCGTCATCCGGTGTCTCCTTGGGGTACACCTACCAAGGGCAAGAAGACCCGTAACAATAAACGTACCGATGGCATGATTGTCCGCCGTCGTAACAAGAAGTAATCGGCCAGTTAGGCGGAGAGTGTAGACGTGCCAAGATCAATTAAGAAAGGTCCATTTATCGATAACTCGTTGCTGAAGAAGGTTAGAGCAGCAGCTGAGGCTAACAATCGGCGTCCGATTAAAACTTGGTCACGACGGTCGATGATTATTCCAGAGATGATCGGTTTGACTCTTGCGGTGCATAACGGCCGCGATCACATTCCAGTGCTGGTCTCTGAGGATATGGTGGGTCACAAGCTGGGCGAGTTTTCTGGAACCAGAACTTATAAAGGCCACGTTGCCGACCGTAAGGCAAAATAGAGAGCGAGTAACATGCGAGTTTCAGCAAAATTACGTTACGCAGGTATCTCTGCGCAGAAGTGTCGCCTAGCGGCAGACATGGTTCGTGGCAAACCGGTTGCGAGGGCGTTGCAGGATTTGGCGTTTATGCCAAACAAAAGTGCGGCAATAGTTAAACAGGTTCTTGAGTCTGCTATTGCGAACGCTGAGCACAATCATGGTGCTGATATTGATGAATTGAAGATCGCCAGCATTTATGTTGACGAAGGTCCGGGTTTGCGCCGATTCCGCGCGCGTGCGAAAGGTCGCGGCACCCGTATTATCAAACGTAACAGTCATATTACTGTTCAAGTAGCTGACGAGTAAGGATTCGGAATGGGTCAGAAAGTACATCCAATTGGTATCCGTCTGGGTATTACTAAAGACTGGACCTCACGCTGGTACGCAAATAGCCGGACCTATGCGCAATTTGTTCATTCGGATTTTCAGATTCGCGAGTATCTGAAGGAGAAGCTGAAAGAGGCTTCTGTTGCCAAGATTCAGATTGAGCGTCCGGTGAACAAGATTAACGTGACTATTCACACCGCCCGCCCTGGTGTCGTTATTGGCAAAAAGGGAGAGGATATTGAGAAGCTTCGTGCTGCCTTATCTGAATTGACGGGTACTCCGGTTGTTGATGTGCGAATTAACATTAGTGAGATCCGTAAGCCTGAACTTGATGCTCAGCTGGTGGCTGAAGGGATTGCGCAGCAGTTGGAGCGTCGGGTGATGTTCCGTCGCGCAATGAAACGCTCTGTTACTAACGCAATGCGCCTTGGCGCCGGCGGTATCAAAGTTAAAGTAGGTGGTCGCCTGAATGGTGCAGAGATTGCCCGTTCAGAGTGGTATAGGGAAGGTCGTGTGCCTTTGCATACATTGCGTGCTGACATTGATTATGGGTTTGCTGAGGCTTTAACAACCTACGGCATTATCGGTGTGAAGGTTTGGATCTTTAAGGGTGAGCGGTTGGAACATTATTCAGTGACAGCTGCAGCGCCAGAAACCGCTGAAAAACAGCGCGCACGCTAAAGATCAATAAGGACTAAGTAAGATGCTCCAGCCGAAGAGAACAAAATTTAGAAAGCAGATGAAGGGGCGTAACCGTGGGCTTGCCATTCGCGGTAGTTCAGTCTCCTTTGGTGAGTTTGGATTGAAAGCAACCGGGCGTGGTCGTATTACGGCGCGCCAGATTGAGGCCGCTCGTAGAGCGATGACCCGATCCATTAAGCGTGGCGGCAAGATTTGGATTCGAATTTTTCCAGATAAGCCAATCACCAAAAAGCCTTTGGAAGTACGGCAGGGTAAAGGCAAGGGCAATGTTGAGTACTGGGTAGCGCAGATTCAGCCCGGTCGTATGCTTTATGAAATGGAAGGTGTGGAAGAAGAAGTTGCTCGCGAGGCTTTCCGCCTGGCAGCAGCTAAGCTTCCAATAGCGACAACCTTTGTTAGCCGGCAGGTGCTCTCATGATTGCTGCTGAATTGAAAGACAAGAAGAAAGACGAGCTGTTGGATGAGTTGATTGTCCTCCGTAAGGAGCAGTTCAACCTCCGTATGCAAATGGCCACTGGTCAAAGTGCTCGTCCCGATCAGATGCGCAAGGTTCGCAAGAACATTGCTCGTGTTAAGACAGTGCTGCGTGCTCAGGAAATCGCAGCACAGAAGAAAGAGACCGCATGATGACTGAGAAAACAGAATCAGCAGGAAAGCTTCGTACCATTACCGCAAAAGTGGTTAGCACCGGCATGGATAAAACCATTTCGGTCACTATTGAGCGCAAGGTAAAGCATCCACTGTATGGGAAGTATCTACGTCGTACCACCAAGTTGCTTGCTCATGATGAAGCGAATGAGTGCAATCTTGGCGATATCGTTGCTATCACAGAGTGCCGACCGTACTCGAAGCGTAAGTCGTGGCGGTTGGTTGAAATTGTTGAACGGGCCGCAGGCTGAGCCCTGGGCATTACTGGAAGTTACTCATGATTCAAATGCAATCAATGCTCAATGCAGCGGACAACAGTGGTGCACGTCGTGTGATGTGTATCAAAGTCCTTGGCGGCTCTAAGCGTCGTTATGCCGGCATCGGTGATGTGATTAAGGTCAGTATTAAGGATGCGATTCCTCGTGGCCGCGTTAAGAAGGGCGAGGTTTATAACGCAGTTGTAGTTCGTACCCGCAAGGGTGTGCGTCGTGCTGATGGTTCGCTCATTCGTTTTGATGGTAATGCAGCAGTTTTGCTCAATGCTCGTCTTGAGCCAATAGGCACTCGCATTTTTGGCCCGGTGACTCGCGAACTTCGCACCGGCAGCTTTATGAAAATTATTTCACTGGCTCCGGAGGTTCTCTGAGTTTCAGAGATCTGATCGGGAAATTAGAGATATGAACAAGATTAAAAAAGGCGATGAAGTCATCGTGATTGCAGGTAAGGACAGAGGTCGCCGAGGCACCGTTGTTCGTGTGATTGATGAAGAACGCATTTTGGTTGAAAACGTGAATGTGGCTAAGAAGCACACCAAGGGCAACCCGAATGCGGGCGTCCAGGGTGGCATCATCGAGCAGGAATTGCCGCTGCACCGCTCTAACGTAATGCTGTTTAATCCGGCCACCAGTAAAGGTGATCGGATAGGCATTACTGCTTTGGAAGACGGCAAGAAAGTTCGGGTTTTTAAGTCCAATGGTGAGACGGTTGACGTCTAAAAACACAGCAGGCTGAGACAGTATTATGGCTAGGTTACAGGATTACTATCGCGACACCGTTGCAGCGCAGCTAAAAGAAACGCTGGGTTTGAGCAATGTTTCTGAAGTGCCGCGGATAACAAAAATCACCCTGAATATGGGTGTTGGCGAAGCTGTTGCCGACAAGAAGATAGTCGATAAAGCCATAGCTGATATGGAGTTGATTGCTGGCCAGAAGGCTCA
Organism: Chromatiales bacterium; assembly: GCA_018699155.1. Taxonomy (GTDB): domain Bacteria; phylum Pseudomonadota; class Gammaproteobacteria; order Steroidobacterales; genus JABIQA01. The sequence goes on along the minus strand of JABIQA010000151.1, from coordinate 9,822 downwards.
GGCAACTCTGTCACGTAAGTCGGTTGCTGCGTTTAAGATTCGCGATGGTCAGCCGATTGGTTGTCGCGTAACTCTTCGCCGTGAGCGGATGTATGAGTTCCTTGATCGCTTAGTAAACGTAGCTGTTCCGCGTATTCGTGATTTCCGTGGTTTAAACGGTAAGTCATTTGATGGTCGCGGCAACTACAACATGGGTATCCAGGAACAGATTATTTTTCCGGAAATCGATTACGACAAAATTGATGCGATTCGCGGTATGGATATAAGTATCACGACCACAGCAAAAAATGATGAGCAAGGCAGAGCGTTGTTGGATGCCTTTAACTTTCCGTTCAAGAAATAGGCGATCGGGTAATGGCAAAGAAATCTATGTTGGCGCGTGACGTCAAACGGGAAAAGCTAGTAAAGCGCTATGCAGCAAAACGTGCAGAGCTTAAGAAAATTATTACTAGCCACACGAGTACAGATGCAGAACGCCGTGAAGCGGTCGTTAAGCTCGCTAAACAACCGCGTGACGCTAGTCAGAGTCGTCTGACCAACCGTTGTGCAATAACCGGTCGCCCACAAGGCTACTATCGTAAATTTGGACTGGGCCGCAATAAGTTGCGTGAGCAGACCATGCAGGGAAACATGCCTGGTTTAGGCAAGGCAAGTTGGTAGTCAGTTAATACTGGCACTACTGAGGATTACTCAAGATGAGCATGACAGACCCAATCGCAGACATGCTGACACGGATTCGCAACGGCCAGAAAGTTGCTTTGGAGTCCGTTCGTATGCCGTCTTCCAAATTGAAGGAAGGCATTGCAGTGGTATTGAAAGAGGAAGGTTATATTGGTGATTTCGCCGTGGCAGAAACTTCGCCTGGCAAGAAAGAGCTCACCGTTACTCTGAAATACTTTGAAGGCAAGCCGGTTATTGACGAGATTCATAAAGTCAGTCGCCCTGGTCTCCGTATCTATAAAGGCAAAGAAGATTTGCCGAAAGTTATGGGTGGCCTGGGTATCGCAATTGTCTCAACCTCAATGGGTTTGATGACGGACCGTGCGGCACGTAAGGCAGGACAAGGTGGGGAGGTAATCTGCGTCGTTGCTTAAGGCAGTCGCGGAGAAAATATCATGATCGCTTTATCTCGTGTAGCTAAACAGCCGGTTGTTATTCCTAAAGGCGTTGAAATTAAGGAAGCATCTGGCGTTGTGACCGTAAAAGGTCCTAAGGGTGAACTGTCTTTTGAACTAACCCCGGAGATCGGTGTTGGTGTTGAGGGTGGTGAGTTGAGTATGGTGGCCAAAGTGGAATCGCGTTTTGCGTATGCCATGGCGGGGACTGCTAGGTCGCTCATTAATAACATGGTAACAGGCGTTTCTACCGGCTTCGAACGCAAGCTCGAGTTGGTTGGTGTTGGTTACCGTGCTAAAGCGAAGGGTAAAAGCCTTAATCTTACTCTTGGCTTTTCCCATCCTGTAGATTACGCGGTACCTGAGGGGATCGAGGTTGAAACACCATCCCAGACGGAGATTTTCGTGAGGGGTGTCGATAAGCAGAAGGTCGGCCAGGTTGCAGCAGAAATTCGTCGTTACCGTCCGCCTGAGCCTTATAAGGGCAAGGGTGTCCGCTATGCTGATGAGCATGTTGTGATTAAGGAAGCCAAAAAGAAATAGCCGCTGAAACGTGGTCATTTTGGAAAGATTATGAACAAGAAACAAACAAGAATCCGTCGCGCTCGCCGCACCCGTGCCAAGATTCGCGAGCTTGGTGTGCCGCGGCTTACCGTTCATCGTACGCCTAGGCATATTTATGCTCAGGTTATTGCGGGCGATGGGACCACCGTTGTTGCGGCGGTCTCTACTCTGCAGGAAGACGTTCGTAAGTCGCTGAAGGGCACCGGCAATGTAGATGCAGCCATTGCAGTGGGCAAGGCTATTGCTGATAAAGCAAAGTCGGTCGGCGTAGAGAGCGTGGCATTTGATCGCTCAGGGTTCCGTTACCACGGACGTATTAAAGCTTTAGCTGATGCTGCTCGCGAGCAGGGTCTGAATTTCTAATAGGTACTAATCGATGGCAAAGGTTGAATTCCAGCAGAAAGGCGATGACTTCATTGAGAAGCTCGTAACAATTAACCGTGTATCTAAAGTGGTCAAAGGTGGCCGTATCTTTAGTTTTACTGCGCTTACTGTTGTCGGCGACGGCAATGGACGGGTCGGTTTTGGTTATGGCAAAGCCCGAGAGGTGCCTTTGGCTATCCAGAAGGCAATGCAGTCAGCTCGCAATAATATGACTTCTATGGCACTGAATGACGACACGTTGCATTACGCAATGGTTGGCAATCATGGTGCGACTAAGGTCTATATGCAGCCTGCATCTGAAGGTACTGGCGTTATCGCTGGTGGCGCAATGCGCGCAGTTTTTGAGGCCGTAGGTATTCGCAACGTGCTTGCCAAGAGTTTTGGTTCACGTAACCCGATCAACGTTGTTCGCGCAACTATCAAGGCGCTTGATAATGCTCGCTCACCCCAGCGGGTAGCGGCTCGTCGCGGCAAGACAGTTGAAGAGATCAAGAGTTAACCCAGGTTTAATACGATGGCATCTGATAACAAAGTTAAAGTTACTCTGATCAAAAGCAAGTTTGGTCGGTTGAAGTCCCATAAGGCCTGTGTCTCTGGCTTGGGACTGCGGCGCATCAATCACTCAGTAGTTGTTCAGGATACTCCAGAGAATCGCGGGATGATTAACAAAGTCTCGTACCTTCTGCGGGTTGAGGAAGCGTAAATGAAACTGAATTCTATTAGTCCTAATCCTGGCAGCAAAAAGATAGGCAAGCGTGTCGGTCGCGGACATTCTGCTGGTCAGGGAAAAACCTGTGGTAGTGGCCATAAGGGCCAGAAGGCGCGTTCTGGCGGCTATCATAAAGTCGGTTTTGAAGGCGGTCAGACTCCGATTCATCGTCGGTTACCTAAAGTGGGTTTCGCTTCACGCACTAGTGAGTTTAGCCAGGAAGTTCGCTTAAGCGAGATCAACAAGCTTACTGACGAACTTATTGATATTGACGCGTTGAAACGGGCTGGGTTCGTTTCACCTCGTGCACTTCAGGTTAAGATTTTTCTGTCTGGTGTAATCGACAAGGCAGTTAAAGTTAAGGGTATCTCTGTAACTAAGGGTGCAAAGGCAGCTATTGAGGCTGCCGGCGGATCGATAGAGGAGTAACGGTTAAATCCGTTTTCAGTTAGATGGCAAAAGATAAGTCAGTCAATCCGGCAGCAGCATTGGGCGAAGCTTCACGCTTCTCCGAATTGCGTGCGCGCCTGATGTTTTTGGCTGGCGCATTGATTGTTTATCGTATCGGTACCTATATACCCGTGCCGGGCATTGATCCGGTTGCTTTGGCTCAGATGTTCGAGCAGCAGTCGGGCACCATCTTAAGCATGTTCAATATGTTCTCCGGCGGCGCGCTGCAGCGATTGAGTATTCTTGCATTGGGTATCATGCCGTACATTTCGGCATCTATTATTATGCAGATGGCCAGTGTTGTTGTGCCATCGCTTGCACAAATCAAGAAAGAGGGCGAGGCTGGTCGACATAAGATCACTCAGTACACGCGTTATGGCACAGTATTCTTGGCTTCTTTTCAGTCGGTTGGTGCCGCAGTAGCGTTGCAGAATCAGGGTGTTGTTCTGGCTCCCGGACCTACCTTTGTGTTTACTGCCGCGGTCACTCTGGTCACCGGCACTATGTTCCTGATGTGGTTGGGCGAGCAGATTACAGAGCGTGGAATTGGTAATGGCATCTCGATGATCATCTTGTCGAGCATTATTGCCGGACTGCCGTCCGCCATTGGCGGAACGTTGGAACTGGTCAATACAGGCGAGTTGTCAGGCGCGATAGCAATTATTTTGTTTATTTTGGTGGTCGCGGTAACCTACGGTGTGGTCTACGTGGAGCGTGGGCAGCGTCGAATTACGGTTAACTACGCTAAGCGTCAGCAGGGCCGTAAGATGTATGCTGGCCAGACTACCCATTTACCCTTTAAGCTGAATATGGCTGGCGTTATACCGCCCATCTTTGCTTCAAGTTTGATTTTGTTTCCTGCAACTATTGCCAGCTGGTTTGGCACTAGCCAAGGTATGGGTTGGTTGCAAACTTTGGCCGCGAAGTTGTCTCCAGGCCAGCCGATTTACATCTTGATGTACGCGTCTCTGATAATGTTTTTCTGCTTTTTCTATACAGCGTTGGTGTTTAATTCGCGTGAAACTGCAGATAACCTGAAAAAGTCAGGTGCATTTGTTCCCGGTATTCGTCCAGGCGTTCAAACTGCTGAGTACATCGATAAAGTGCTCACCCGTTTGACCTTCTGGGGCGGCATGTACATCACTTTAGTGTGCTTGTTGCCTGAGTTCATGATTCTTTACTGGCAGGTGCCATTCTACTTCGGCGGTACGTCATTGCTTATTATCGTTGTGGTAACTATGGACTTTATGGCTCAATTGCAAGCCCACATGATGTCTGGTCAGTATGAGGGCATGCTTGAAAAAGCAAATTTGAAAGGCTACGGCCGCACAGGACAGGTTCGATAGTTCGGGCCTACCTTAGGAGTACTTAGATGAAAGTTAGAGCTTCTGTAAAACGTATGTGCAGAAACTGCAAAATTATTCGCAGAAACGGTGTTGTGCGCGTGATTTGTTCAGATCCACGTCACAAACAACGCCAGGGTTAATTCGGAGATTAAGTAATGGCCCGTATCGCTGGCATAAATATTCCCCTCAACAAGCACATTAACATTGGCTTGACGCATATTTTTGGTATCGGACGCACTCGTGCCGATCAGATATGTGCTTCAGTAAATGTAGCTCTTAATGTCCGGGTTAAGGATTTGAGTGAAGCTGAGGTAGAGCAAATTCGTACCGAGGTAGCACGTTTCATTGTTGAAGGTGATCTTCGACGTGAGAATTCTCTCGCAATTAAGCGCCTGATGGACCTCGGTTGTTATCGTGGTATTCGTCATCGCCGCGGGTTGCCGCTGCGGGGTCAACGTACCCGCACTAACGCACGCACCCGCAAAGGTCCGCGTCGGGCAATCAGAAAATAAGCACTGGATTAATACGGTATGGCAATTGAAAAGACAAAACGAAAGGTAAAAAAGACTGTGGTCGATGGTATCGCCCACATTCATGCATCTTTCAATAATACGATCATCACGATTACAGATCGCCAGGGCAATGCTCTGAGTTGGGCCACTGCCGGTGGCTGTGGCTTCCGCGGTTCACGTAAGAGCACACCCTTCGCGGCGCAGGTTGCTGCCGAGAAGGCAGGTCTTGCGGCGCAGGAATATGGTTTGAAGAACCTAGAAGTTAAGGTTCGTGGTCCCGGCCCAGGTCGTGAGTCTGCAGTTCGCGCTTTGAATTCGGCGGGCTATCAAATTACTAATATTGAGGATGTAACTCCTATTCCTCACAACGGATGTCGACCGCCTAAGAAACGGCGTGTGTAAGGTACAGAATAATGGCTAGATATCTTGGACCAAAATGTAAGCTTTCGCGTCGCGAAGGTACCGATCTTTTCTTAAAGAGCGGTATCAAGCCGCTCGAAGCTAAGTGCAAGCTCGACGTATTGCCCGGGGGTAACGCTACACAGCGTCGCGGCCGGCTATCCGACTACGGTTTGCAGTTACGCGAAAAGCAGAAACTACGTCGTATGTATGGCGTTTTAGAGCGTCAGTTCCGCAGCTATTACAAAAAGTCAGCGCGAACCAAGGGCTCTACAGGTGGCAACTTGATCAAGCTTCTTGAAGGTCGCCTGGATAACGTAGTTTATCGTATGGGTTTCGCCTCGACACGAGCTGAAGCACGTCAACTGGTCAGCCACAAGGCGATTATGGTTGATGGCATTGTTGTTAATATTGCCTCGTTCCAGGTTTCTGGTGGTGCCACGATTTCTATTCGTGAGAAAGCTCAGAAACAGGGTCGTATTGAGACCGCACTAGAGATCGCCCGTCAGGTTGGTTTTCCAGAGTGGGTTCAGGTTGACGAGAAGAAACTCGTTGGGGTGTTCAAGGCAGTGCCTGAACGTGAAGATGTACTTCCCGATATCAACGAAAATCTCGTTGTTGAGCTTTACTCTAAGTAAGTAAGCAGGAGACCGCAGGAATGCAAGATTCAAATGATTTGTTAAAGCCACGTACCGTTAAGGTCGAGCAAAAGAGTGACGACAACCGTCATGCCAAAGTTAGCCTTGAGCCTTTCGAGCGGGGTTACGGCCATACCTTAGGTAATGCGCTGCGCCGTATACTGCTCTCAAGTATGCCGGGTGCTGCTGTTGTTGAGGTGGATATCGAGGGTGTTCTGCATGAATACACTAGCATCGAGGGTGTGCAGGAAGACGTTGTTGAAATCCTTCTGAACCTCAAGGCGCTTGCTATTACTATGCACTCACGCGATCACGCGGAACTGACTTTGCATAAGAAGGGCTCTGGTCCTGTAACTGCAGCTGATATTCAGTTGGATCATGATATTGAAGTGGTTAATCCTGATCTCGTGATCGCTAATTTGACCAAGGGTGGCGAACTCAAGATGGTTCTGACTATTGAGGCTGGCCGTGGTTATCGCCCAGCCAGTCAGGCAGCTACCTTTGATTCCCCTACAGGCCAGATTGGCAAGCTTCAGCTGGATGCCTCTTTTAGTCCTGTGCGGAAGGTTACCTATAACGTTGAGGCCGCTCGCGTTGAGCAGCGCACCAACCTTGATAAGTTAATTATCGACATTGAGACTAATGGCACTATTGACCCTGATGAAGCTATCCGTCGTGCGGGAAGTATTTTGAAAGACCAGCTTGATGTGTTTGCCGATCTTCAGGGGCAGGATGAGGCCGCTGCAGAAGCAGAAGGGAAAAAGGTTGATCCGATTCTGTTACGTCCGGTCGACGAGCTTGAACTTACGGTTCGCTCAGCTAACTGTCTTAAAGCAGAAAATATTAATTACATTGGTGATCTTATTCAGCGCAGCGAAGTGGAGCTACTCCGTACGCCTAATCTTGGTAAGAAGTCATTGACTGAAATCAAGGAAGTGCTTGCGAGCCATGGTTTGGCTTTGGGTATGCATGTTGAGAACTGGCCTCCAGCCAGTCTCGCGCAGAACGAAGTAGCTGCTTAAGAAGCATCATTGAGGTTTAGGAAATACAATGCGACATCAGAAATCAGGCCGTCAGTTAGGTCGTAATAGCAGTCATCGTAAGGCTATGTATCGCAACATGGCCACATCGCTGATCATGCATGAAACAATTCGCACTACGGTGGCCAAAGCAAAAGAGTTGCGTCGCGTTATTGAGCCTATGATTACTCTTGCTAAGGAAGATAGCGTCGCTAATCGTCGGTTGGCATTTAGTCGTCTTCGCGATAAATCAGCGGTTGGTAAATTGTTTCGGGAGCTTGGTCCACGGTTCAAAACACGTCCCGGTGGTTATCTTCGTATTCTGAAAATGGGGCATCGCCCAGGTGACTCTGCCCCTATGGCATTGATTCAGCTAATGGATCAGCCGGTTGAAGCTGAACTGGTTGAGAGCGCAGCAGAATAAGAACCCGATAGTCGCGTTAGAAATAAAAAAAGCCTCGCACAGCGAGGCTTTTTTTTATGCTCGTTGTTATCTAGGTTGGCGAGTATTTAGTAAATGCATCTCGGGTAAGGTTCTCAGCGCCGGATTTAGTAATTACCAGATTATCCTCGATCCGTATGCCACCAAATTTGCTGAAGGTCTCTACTAAAGCCCAGTTGACCCGAGTGCTTGAAGGTTTCTTGCGCAGTTCATCAAGCAGTGTCGGAATAAAATAAAGTCCCGGCTCTATTGTTAGCACCATTCCAGCCTCAAGCATTCGACTCATGCGTAGCTTTGGGTGCGCTTTCGGAGGAGTCGCACGTTTCCCTGTTATATCGGCCATATGGCCGCCCATATCATGCACCTGAAGGCCTAGCATATGCCCCAGACCGTGTGGAAAGAATACGGGTGTAATTGATTGCTCGATCATAGCCACAGGCGCCATATCGACTAACTGATGTTCTTTTAGTATCCGGGCTATACCCAGATGGGCGTCATTCTGCGCATCGCCAAAAGATATGCCAGGCCGAATGTTGCGGCACAACTCCAGTTGAAGTGCATCTACTGAGGTGATTAGTGCGGCAAACTCATCATTGTTGCTATAGGTGCGGGTAATATCTGAGGCATAGCCGTTCATTGAGGTGCCGGCATCAATCAACAAACTCGCAGGATTAATCTCGTGAGTTCGTCGTTCGTAATGCAGTGTTGCTGCATTCTCATTACAAGCGATAATATCTGGGTAAGGCAGCTCGTGCTCACTGCAACCTGCAGCCTTTAGAAAGGCTAGGTGAATATCGAAGCCGCTGCCGCCTTCCAAAAATACCTCTTTCGCCGCTTTATGTGCTGGAACAGCTATGCCTGTTGCCCTGCGAATGCAGTCAATTTCGTAGTCGGTTTTTATACTCCGATGAAAATGCAGGAAATTAAGCAGTTTCGCCTGATTGGCGTATTTCGATGAGTCTGCAGGATCAATTATGGCGGTCTTTCTAGGCAACTTAGAAAGCACCGCATCAACCATACGTGCATCGGTGTGAACTTCCACATCAAAGTGCTGCAGATAAGAATCATCCGGCAATTCGGGATCAGCATGCCAGAAACTGGCCGGGCTAAGAATGATGATGCGAGGGCGTTGTCCTTTTAGGCAGATGATCCAAGCATCAGGTGTATCAAACAGCGGTAACCATTGCAGAAAATGCGGGTTGGGCCTGTGCGGATAGTATTGGTCGTCGAGAAACATTGGCAGTTGTTCGCCCGCTGCCAACAGTATTGCCTTATAGCCGCAGTGATGCATTGCCTCGGTATAACGACTTACCAGTGTATTTACATGGGCCGCATAACTGGGCGGTGCGCTGCTTGCTCGTGTGGTAGATGCCATCCGCGGACTATACCAATACAGCGGAGACAAGTGGCGGCTTACGCTGCTATTTCTGAATACCGGCCTCGTAGGCTCTAGCTTGAGCGAAGACCTTCTGGCGCTGGGAGATACCTCACCTAATATGCTTTATCATGGGACTGATACAGCTCACTCTTTAAAGACTCTCTAATGACAAAAACTGTACTTACCGGCATCACCACTACTGGAACCCCGCATCTAGGGAACTACGTTGGCGCAATACGGCCTGCGATAGTTGCAAGCAGAGCGGCGGATGTCCGGTCATTCTATTTTTTAGCGGACTACCATGCGTTGGTAAAAAACCAAAACCCTGAGCATCTGAGGCAGTCCAGTCTTGAAGTTGCTGCTACCTGGCTTGCTCTTGGTCTGGATACCGATAAAGCCGTGTTTTATCGTCAGTCAGATATTCCTGAAATTCCCGAGCTAATGTGGATTATCAGTTCATTGACGGCGAAGGGCCTTATGAACCGCGCGCATGCGTATAAGGCTGCAGTTGCTTCGAATGAAGAGTCCGGCGATCGCGACCCAGATAAGGGTATTACTATGGCGCTATTCAGTTATCCGATGCTTATGGCAGCGGATATTCTTATGTTTAGCGCTAACAGGGTGCCGGTTGGTAAAGATCAAATTCAGCATGTTGAGATGGCGCGGGATATAGCACAACGATTTAATCATATTTATGGCGAGAGATTTGTTTTACCGGAAGCTGTTGTTGGTGAGGATGCAGCAACTTTGCTAGGGCTGGACGGCCGAAAAATGAGCAAAAGCTATAACAACACCATTCCACTATTTGTGCCGCCGAAGAAGTTACGTAAGTTAGTTATGAAAATTAAAACCAACTCTCTGGAGCC
>JABIQA010000210.1 GCA_018699155.1 Chromatiales bacterium | reverse complement strand
AGTTGCGGGCCCTGCAGTGTGATTGATCCCATTAATATTGCGCTTATATCCCTGTGTCTGGTGTTGGCAGGTCTATGCCTGTTTTTGCGGCAGCTGCAGAAGCGCGAGCGTGAGAGGCTTAACGGCTTCTATGATGAAGTGGTTGAGGTCGCAAGCAATGCCAGTTTCGGCAAGCGTGTGCCGGTTGAACGCGCCAGCGATGATCTGGCGGCACTGGGTAAAGTTATTAACCAGTTGTTTGATGCGATTAACGACCGCGAGCAGGAAGCCCTGGCGCGGGATACATTATTTCAGGATTTAGCCAATGCGATGCCCGATGTCGTTTTGGTTCATGGCGACAAGATTCATTTTGCTAATACTGCAGCCTCCGAGCTTTTAGGTATCGATGCTAAGCACCTCACTGGTCATCCGATGATTGATCTTGTGCGTCCTGCATATCGCACAAGGTTTCGTAACAACACGACAGCATTATTGAAGGGCGATGCTGATGTGATGAATGAGGAGTTGCAGTTGGTTGACGGCCATAAGGGCAGTCGCTCCACAGAGTCACGTTCGGTAGCTGTTTCATACCGTGGACAACCTTCGGTGCTTACTATTGCGCGCGATGTGACCTATCGCAAAAGCGTTGAGGCGAGCCTGGGGCGGAGTAAGCATCAGGCTCAGGTCACGCTCGAGTCGATTGCAGACGGCGTTATTACAACAGACACCAATGGCGTTATTGATTATCTTAACTCCGCCGCTCAGGAGCTTACTGGCGCTTCGGCGCAGGAGTCTGTCGGTAAGCGATTATCCGATATCGTAAAGCTTGTTGACGAGACTGACCGCCGCGATCTTGGCGACCCGGTTAGCCAGTGTTTGGTAAGTCGCAAACGAATCAGTTTGGGGCGTCGGGCATTGATGGTGTCATTACTTGATGACAAGGAGCTGTCGGTTGAAGTAACTGCATCGCCAGTGGCCACACTTGATGGCAGTGTCAGTGGTTCGGTCATTATGATTCGCGACGTTAGCGAGTTGCGTGGGCTAACCGCAAGAATGAGCTATCAGGCGGCACATGACGGGTTAACAGGCCTCATTAACCGCCGTGAGTTCGAACGTCAGGTCAGCGTCGCGCTGCAGGCATCGAGTAAAGATAGCGGTAGTCATGTGCTGTGTTTTCTAGATCTTGATCGTTTCAAAACGGTGAACGATACCTGCGGGCATCAGGCCGGTGATCTATTGTTACGGGAGATCTCATCATTAGTAAAAGAGCAGGTGCGTGACTCCGATTATGTCGGGCGTCTTGGCGGCGATGAATTTGGTATGTTGTTGGTGGGCTGTCCGTTGAAGAAGGCCCGGCAGATTGCTGATGATGTGTGTGAAGCCGTCCGGACATATCGCTTTGTCTGGCAGGATAAAATCTTTTCAATTGGTGTGAGTGTTGGCTTGGTTGAAATCGGCCCTGACAGTACCTCGGTCGAGGATGTGTTATCTGCCGCTGATTCTGCTTGTTATCTAGCCAAAGAACATGGACGTGGTCGCGTCCATGTTTATTCGGCAAAGGATGAGGCCGGAGCGCGGCAGCGAGGCGAAATTCAGTGGTTACAGAAGTTGCAGGCCGCGCTTAAAAACGATCATTTTGAATTGTTTACTCAGCCAATTATTTCTATGGGCGGTCGTGTTCCGAATGGCCCTGCGGTAGAAATCTTCCTACGGCTTAAAGATGATGACGGCAGCCTTATTCCTCCGGCAAACTTTATTCGAGCAGCAGAACGATATCGCCTTATGGGCTCGGTAGATCGCTGGGTTGTAGGTGCGGCATTGGCTTCGCTCAGTCAGGGCGGTATTCGCCTGCCCGATGAACGCAGTTGTTCCATCAATTTATCGGGTCAGACGATGACGGATGAGGGCTTTCTTGAGTACGTCATTGATTGCCTTGATCACAGCCAGATAGATCCTTCACGAATCTGTTTTGAGATTACTGAATCGGCCGTGATCGGTAACCTCGAGAATGCCAAACGTTTTATTGGCGTCCTGCACGGTATGGGTTGCACCTTCGGTTTGGATGACTTCGGCAGCGGCATTGGTGCGCTATCTAGTTTGCAGGGCTTAGATGTCGATTACGTGAAGATCGATGGGGAATATACCCGAAACCTTGGCGCCAACACAGTCAATCAGGAAGTTGTCGGCACGATTACGCGTTTATCGAAAGCGGTAGGCTTTAAAGTAGTTGCCGAGCAGGTTGAGGATCAGTCGAGCTTCGACAGCCTGCGTGACCTCGGCGTGAACTTTATTCAGGGCAACTATGTTGAAGAACCCAGTAGTCTGGGCAGTGACGAACGGAGTTCTACCAGGAATTAAAGCTATAGCTTATAGTCTATTTTAAGTTTTTTTCTAACTGGAATTTTTTTCAAATCGGCATACACTGGCAGCCCATTTTTATAGGGCGGATAGGCTTCGCCTTTAATGAGCGGCTCTAGGTATCGTCGGCATGCCGCGGTGATGCCAAATCCATCAGATGAAATAAACTTCTTCGGCATCATCTTTTCTTTGTTAGCCACGCGCGCCAGCGGCGCGGCTTCAATTCGCCACTTGTAGGGCTTATCAGCGGTGCGGATAATCGCTGGCATGACTGCATTCTTACCAGCTAGTGCCATTTCAACCGCAGCCTTGCCAACGGCATAGGCCTGTGCAAGATCAGTTGCTGATGCAATGTGCCGGGCTGATCGTTGCAAATAATCGGCCACAGCATAGTGGTACTTGTAACCCAGTTCATTCCGCACCATTTGCGCAATAATCTGTGCGGCTCCGCCAAGCTGCTTGTGACCAAAGGCATCTGTAGTGCCGGCATCCGCCAGGAAACGGCCATCCTTATATTGGGCTCCTTCACTCACAACAACTACGCAATACTCATTCTTCTCAACCGACTGCTTTACCCGCTGCAAAAATTTGCGCTGGTTAAATGGGACTTCGGGAAGCAGAATAATATGCGGCGCATCGTCGGGAGTGGCGCCTGCGAGGCCACCTGCCGCGGCAATCCAGCCTGCATGACGCCCCATAACTTCCAGTACAAATACTTTGGTTGACGTGCGTGCCATAGAGGCAACATCCATTGCTGCTTCGCTGGTCGACACGGCAATGTATTTTGCGACTGAACCAAAGCCCGGGCAGGTGTCAGTAATGGGAAGGTCATTGTCGACCGTTTTGGGTACATGAATAGCTTGCACCGGGAAACCCATTTTTTTAGATATTTGCGATACTTTGTAACAGGTGTCGGCTGAGTCACCGCCGCCGTTATAAAAGAAGTAGCCAATGTTATGGGCTTTGAAGACATCAATAAGTCTTTCATATTCAGTGCGGCTTTCATCAAGCCCTTTGAGCTTGAAGCGCGCAGATCCGAAGGCGCCGCCCGGCGTGTGCATCAGCGCACTAATCTGTTTTGCTGATTCACGACTGGTGTCAATCATGTCTTCTGTCAGCGCACCGATAATGCCATTGCGACCCGCATAGACTTTGCCTATTTTGTCTTTATGTGCACGCGCGGCTTCAATGACGCCACAGGCGGAGGCATTAATGACGGCGGTCACACCGCCTGACTGTGCGTAAAAAGCATTCTTCTTACTGTTCATGAGAGTCTCTTTTTGTCGGCAGGATCAAAGTGTGCCTTAACTGCGGGTGTCTGTCAGCACAATGGGGTTTGACCCTGTGATTCCTTCGCGGTAGCGTACGCGCTTAGGACTAAATTCAGACAGAATATTGTTTGCTGGCAGCGTCGGCAGAAAGAAGGACAAGGAACACAATGAGAATCGTATTTCTGGGTGCGCCCGGCTCGGGCAAAGGCACTCAGGCGCAGCGTTTGATGGCTGAACAGGGTTTGGTGCAGATTTCTACCGGTGATTTGCTGCGACACGCAGTGGCCAGCGGCACTGCTCTCGGGCAGCGCGCTAAAGTCGCAATGGATTCCGGTAATCTGGTTTCTGACGACATCGTTCTGGGCATGATCGCCGAACGTGTCATTCAGGAGGACTGCAATAATGGCTATATCCTCGATGGTTTTCCGCGCAACCTGACTCAGGCGGAGGCTCTAGCTGCATTGCTCGTTGATTTGGGGCAGCCGCTTGATCGTGCGGTGTTATTGAATGTCGATATGGATATTCTGATGAAGCGCATTACGGGTCGGCGCACCTGTTCGCTTACCGGCAAACTGCTTAACGTGTACTTCTCTACTCAGAATGATCTTGATGCCTGCACCAATGAGGGTGGCGAGCTAATTCAGCGTTCTGATGACAACGAAGAGACCATCGGCAATCGTTTGAATGTATATCGAGAGCAGACTGAGCCGTTGATTAAGTACTATCGTAACGCCGGCCTACTGGCGACTATCGACGGTGAAGGCCAAATGGACGAAGTCTATGCGCGCCTAACTGCTGCGGTGGGTCTTTAAGTCCGCATAAGTTGGGTTAGGTTATTCAGAGTTCGGCCAGCAATTGCTGGCCGATTTCATTTGCGCGCCAGCCCAGCAGGGGGCGTTGTTGTCGGTCGCCGAGAATGATCGCGTTGAGTTCTTTTTTGCTGGCTAGTATTTCAGCCGGAACTTTGAGTTCTTCTGCCCGTGCGCTGACGACCTTGCCCAGTTGTTTTAGTAATGTTTTGTGCTTTTGGTCAGGACGTTCATGTCGAGTTGGTGCGAGCGATCCGTTTCGAACCGCTTCGTTCGCGTCATTGACTGCCTTAAGCAGCCTGTCGCCATTTTTACGGAGAGTCGATGGCGGCAGTTCATTCACAGCGCCCAGATCTTTTAGATTCTCCGGATTAAGTGCTGCAATCTCGCGGAGTACCGCATCACTTAGAATCCAGCTGCGCGGTTTATCGAGAGCAACTGAACGTTCTTCGCGCCAGGTTGCCAGTTGACGCACTCTGGCCTGCTCTGCAGGTGCTGCGAACTGTAGGTTCTTGATTCGATGCCAGGCGGTTTCCGGGCTAGGTCGGTACAGTGAGGCATCAGTAAGCGCCTCACTGTCCTCGATGGCCCATTCAAGGCGACCCGCTGCGGTCAGTTCGGAGCACAGCTGCTCGTAGAGGGGCTCAAGGTATTCTACGTCTTCTGCTGCGTAGTTCAGTTGTGCTGTGGTCAGCGGGCGTTTGAGCCAGTCACTGCGGGTTTGCGATTTGCTAATAGTTGCACCGAAACGCGCCTCAACCAGGCCGGCGTAGCCGATTTGTGCTGGATGCCCACAAAGCGCTGCTGCAACCTGAGTATCAAATAGGTTTTTCGGGGTGTCACCGAGCGTAAAATAGAAGGCCTCGTAGTCCTGCTTGCCGGAATGCAGTATCTTGAGGCGCTGCGGATCCATCAAAATTGCCCATAGCGGACTCAAATCCAGCCCTGCTGCAGGGTCAATACATAAAACGCTGTCTTTCGCCGCAAATTGCAACAACGCAAGTTGCGGCGTGTAGGTTCTCACCCGCATGAACTCGGTATCGGCGAACAGTGAGCTTTGAGTTTGAAGTTGGTCACAGGCATCGACAAGCGCGGCTGGAGTATCTACAAGAGTGTATTGAATGCTTGGCATAGTTTTTTAGTGTAGAGGAATATCTCCTGAAATGCTGATTCTTGGTTATAGTTGAGCATTCTGATGTTGCATTCGATTTATCTGTTCATCGATTATCGCGTGAAAGTTTATCTGCCATTGCTATTAGAGGCTGAGATACATGCTAAAGCTGCTGGAACTGTTCTGGCTGATCGCCCGTCGTAAGTTAGGGCCCGAAGATATTCCTGTATCAACTATGTTGCTGCAGATAACCGTTGTTATTTATGCGGTTTTGCAGGTGCCCCTATTGTGGCGGCAGGGAGGCATCTCTGTGGCTACGGGCCTGAGTATTGTCGCTGACGCAGTGATAATTAGTGCTTTTGTTTGGGTGCTGTTGCGGATTACCGGCAATCTGTCGCGTTACCTGCAAACCCTCACTGCATTTTTTGGTACTGGCAGTATTGTAACGCTTGTGGCTCTGCCTATTACTTACTTCTATGTCAGCGTGCCGGAAGGTAGCGAGCTTTTAATTCTGCCGTTTATGGCGTTGATAGCCATTTTAATTTGGTCGGTTATTGTGAATGCACATATCTTTAGTCGTGCGATATCACGTTCGTTGGCCGAGGGCGTTGCCATCGCCTTATTGTACTTCTTCATTAACTTTGAGCTGCTCGAAGCTATACCCAAATAGGCACTAACTTATGCACATTCACATATTGGGTATTTGCGGCACATTTATGGGCGGAATTGCTGCTATCGCACGGCAGGCGGGCTTTCGCGTCACCGGGTCTGACCAGAAAGTTTATCCGCCGATGAGTGATCAGTTGCGCGCGCTCGATATAGATATTATTGAGGGTTTCGGTGTGGAACAGTTAGACCTTAAGCCTGACCTCATTGTTATTGGCAATGTCATGAGTCGGGGTATGCCGATTATTGAAGAAATACTGAGCCGTAAGTTGCCGTTTTGTTCGGCTCCACAGTGGTTGTATGACTGCGTCCTAAAAGATCGTCATGTTATTGCGGTGTCGGGAACCCACGGAAAAACCACAACCACCAGCATGGTGAGTTGGATTCTCGAACACGCAGGCTATAACCCGGGCTACCTCGTGGGCGGGGTGCCGGCTAATTTTGATGTTTCAGCTCGGCTGGGCTCTGACCCATTCTTTGTTATCGAGGCGGACGAGTATGACACTGCTTTTTTTAATAAGCAGGCCAAGTTTCTTAACTACCGTCCGAACACGCTGATCGTAAATAACATTGAGTTCGATCACGCCGATATTTATAAAGATATTGATGCAATTTTGTGGCAATTCCATCAGCTTTTGCGAATGCTGCCAGCTAATGGCAATTGCATCGCACTTGCGGATGATGCCTATACCGATCAACTTCTGGAGATGGGTTGTTGGACGCCCGTTACGCGGTTTGTTGCCGGACGCAGCGTTGACGGTTGGTCGGCAGAACGCAGTGCCGAAGACCAGCTTGCATTTTATTGCGACGGTGAGCTGCGGGGCGAGTGTTACTGGCCTCATCCTGGCGAGTTTAATATTGAGAATGCACTTGCAGCGTTGTTGGCAGTAACGTCCGCTGGTGTGGGTTTTCAGGCATCGCTTGATGGCCTGGCAACATTTCGGGGTGTGAAACGGCGGATGGAATTGTTGGGCGATTTTGGTGGTGTGCGTTTGTATGATGACTTCGCTCATCACCCTACCGCCATTGAGCGCAGTCTTGAGGGAATGAAACAGTTTAACGCCGGGCGGGTGCTGGCTGTGTTGGAGCCGCGCTCGAACACCATGAAAATGGGAGCTCATGCAGATCAGCTATCGGCAGCTATCGCGCCTGCAGATAAATGCTGGGTCATGCAGCCGGATGGCATGTCATGGTCGTTGTCCGATGTTCTGGATGCGAGCCATAGCGTTAAAGTGATGTCATCAGCCGATGCAATTGTGGCTTCGGTGGTGGAGGCTGCAAAGCCTGGCGATGCAATAGTCATTATGAGCAATGGCAGTTTTGATGGAATCTATGGAAAGTTTCGATCGGCGCTATCTGCGGCGTAGAGTTCTGCCCTCATTTAAAGGCAAAATTTGACGCTATCGTGTTGCCGCATCATAGTGGCTGCAGAAGCTGTTGTCTGTTCTACCAAGGTATCGGTTAGGCGCAGTTGCGCCGATAAATGCTTTTCTGTGTAGGTGCTGTGGGTGAGTGACTTTTCTATACCATTGTTTCCTTTGCGTACCGTCCTGTTTCCGGACGGACCTCTGCCGCTGCGGATCTTTGAGCCGCGTTATCTGGGCATGATCGCCCGCTGCATGAAAGACAATACACAGTTTGGCGTGGTTTTAGCTTCACCGGATGCGGAAAGCTCGCATGTCGATGCCGGCAGGGACACTTTCTTAGGCAATTCTATTGGCACGCTGGCAACTATTACTGACTGGTATCAGGGCAGCGACGGAATTCTTGGTATAACTGCGCGTGGTGGTTCGCGATTAATTGTTCGTTCGCATCATCGTGAGCCCGACGGCCTTTATATCGGCGATATCGATTTATTGCCGGCGGAAATCGGAATGGCTTTGCCTGCCGAGTACGCCGCGATGGCTAAATTGCTGGAAGTCATAATTAGTGATTTAGGTATCCTGTATAACGAGTTTGATGTGCGTTATGAGGATGCATCTTGGGTCGGCAATCGCTTTGCCGAAATATTGCCAATAAGTCTGGACGAAAAGCAGTATTGTCTGGAAATGTCAGAACCGCTGCGCAGACTTGAGTTTTTACAGCCATTGCTGCGATCTCTTCGACAGGAAACCTCGCAGTAGAGTTGCCTGTAAAATGCCTAAAAAGAATAAATGGAGTTGAACATGAAAACTTGGATGTGCCTGATTTGTGGCTATGTCTACAGTGAAGAACAGGGCGACCCGGACCATGGTCTGGCTCCTGGTACGCTTTGGGCCGATGTGCCTTTATCCTGGCGTTGCCCGGATTGTGGAGCTGGTAAGCAAGATTTTGATATGTCAGAAGTCTGAGTCAGACGAGCCTTTTAGTCCGCTAGCTGGCGATAACTGATGCCTTTAGACTTCAGTTGATGCTGGACGCTATCGGGTCCGACCAAGTGCATGCCGCCGACAATGACCAGGTAGGTTTTGCCTCTGTTGCTTTTGTCGAGCTGCTCAATTTGATTTGCCCAGTTAATGTTGCGCTTAACTATGAGCTCACTGTATAGCTCGGGAATGTCACCTATCCCCTCAAGCATCGTTTGTGCGAGCGCTTCGCTGTCGCCCGATTTCCAAGCGGTAACCATGCTTTGCATTTCGGCTTCTGCAGTGGCTTGGTCGTTGAGTGACTCAAGCAAGAATTCTGCTTGAGTATCGATGGACATGCGGTCCAGTACACCGAGCTGATCTGCTAATGTTTCGAGACCATCAATGGGTTTGCCATCCGCCATAGCCATTGCAGTGAAACGTGTCTCAATACCCCTGGACGGGTCAAAGCCCATTTGCATGAGTCTGATCTGGCTCACCACTATTGCGGCATACCAGGCTTCTTTGTCATCGAGTAGCAGCGTGTTTATGTCTAACATCTCAGCCCTGGTTATGACCTGTTGATAGCGGGCAGTGCCAATTTGTTCTTTGAGTTTTAGGCCCTGAGGGTCTTTGCTTAAAGACTCGATAACCATTATGGAATTCACTGTATCCATGTTGTCCATGTCGAGTTCCATAAGCAGTGTATCTGCCGCTGCATAGGCCTTATCGAATGCTGGGTGCAGCGGATAGTCGCTGGCGCGGAGGAAGTGTATTGAACCCAGTAACAAAAATCGGTTATGGGTTCCTTCGAGTTCCCAAACCGGCACATCCGTAGCATTTGCAGCAAGCGTTGTCAGCCAGAAGCTAAGCAATATCAGGCGCAGGGATTTATTCACAGTGGGTTCCGTTATTGCGAGGTTACAGCTGCTCGAAGCTTTCCAGCCATACTATATCGGTATCGATGCTGCCGTCTGGATACAGTTGCAACCAGCGATAAGCAGGTGGTCTTGTGTCCATAGTAAAGTCATCGCTGCTGGGTAAGAACTGCGAGCAGGTCGATGGGGTGCTTATCATCCGGATATTACCCTGCAAATGGTCCGATGCCTGATGCACATGTCCCCAGACTATAGCCCGGACATGTGCATGACCGGAGACTATCTCCATAAACTCTCGGTTCTGCCTTAGACCTACGCCATCTAGCCAGCGGCTGCCCATTGGAATCGGGTGATGATGCAGAAATACGATGGTATGTTTATCTCGACAAGCAGCGAGATCGTTGTCGATCGCTGCAAGTTGTTCTGTATTGAACTGACCGCCATTATCGTTTTCTGCATGACTGTTAAGCATTAGTAATTGCCAGTTGCCTATCGAAGCGGTTCCGCAGAATTGAAACGGAGCCTCGTTTAACTGATCTCGCATGACATCCGGCGAATCATGGTTGCCGGGCAGGCAATAAACGGGCACGCCCAGCGGTTTTAGCATCTTAGCAAATCGGAGATAGCCACCCCGAGTTTTATCCTGCACCAGGTCGCCGGTGGCAACAATGGCGTCGGGCCTGCGTGAACCCGTTTTGATTCGTTGCAATACTGCCTGAAGCGTGTCGCAGGTATTAACGCCGCGCATGCGCGCGTCTTTATTAGCATGTAAATGCGGGTCAGTGATCTGAGCGAGTTTTATTGCCTGTTCGTTCATATTCTGCCGAGTGTGCTTTAGCCATGGGAATTTACGATCGAGTGAGTGTCATAACTATAGTTGGTTTGCCTTTTTTTAACTCTGACCTACATCACATGATTATCGCTGCCGACTGGGGGAAATGCTGTATTTAGGGCAAGAAAAAGCCCTCCGTGGAGGGCTTTTTCTGGGGCTTGCTGGTTATGATCGGCTTAATAGCGATAGTGCGCAGGCTTGTAAGGGCCCTCTGTCGGAACATCAATGTACTTCGCTTGAGCATCTGTCAGCTCTGTGAGATGAACGCCCAATTGCTCCAGATGCAAACGTGCGACCTTCTCATCGAGATGCTTGGGCAGCACGTAAACTTCATTCTGGTAGTTATCCGGGCTCTCCCATAATTCGATCTGTGCCATCACCTGATTGGTGAACGAGTTGGACATCACGAAGCTAGGATGACCTGTTCCGCAACCCAGATTCACCAAGCGACCTTCGGCCAGCAGGATGATGCGTTTACCGTCCGGGAAGATAATGTGATCAACCTGTGGCTTAATATTTTCCCATTCGTACTTCTGCAAAGAAGCCACTTCAATTTCGTTGTCGAAGTGACCGATGTTGCAAACGATAGCCTGATTTCTCATCGCAGCCATGTGGTCATGGGTGATGACATTAAAGTTACCGGTGGTGGTAACGAAAATATTCGCAACCGGTGCGGCTTCTTCCATAGTCACAATGCGGAAACCTTCCATCGCGGCCTGCAAAGCGCAGATCGGATCGATTTCGGTAACCCATACTGTCGCGCCCAGACCCTTCAATGACTGTGCACAACCCTTACCCACGTCACCATAGCCGGCAACGATCGCAATCTTGCCGGCAATCATGACGTCAGTAGCACGCTTGATGCCATCGACTAATGACTCACGGCAACCGTAAAGGTTGTCAAATTTTGATTTGGTTACTGAGTCATTAACGTTGATGGCAGGGAAGGGCAGGTCGCCGGCTTGCTGCATTTGATACAAACGCTGCACACCGGTGGTGGTTTCTTCGGTAACGCCGCCAATCGCATCTCGACGGGTGGTGTACCAGCCAGGATGATTTGCCAGATGGTGTTTCATTGACTTAAACAGCGCAACTTCTTCTTCGCTGCCCGGGTTGTCGAGAATCGACGGGTCAATTTCGGCTTTGGCACCCAAAATTAACAGCAGAGTAGCATCGCCACCGTCATCTAGAATACGGTTAGGCGCGCCACCGTCAGACCATTCCATGGCGCGATGGGTGTATTCCCAATACTCATCGAGAGTCTCGCCTTTATAGGCAAATACGGGTACGCCCGAAGCTGCAATCGCTGCTGCTGCGTGATCCTGAGTTGAGAAGATGTTGCAGGAAACCCAGCGAACTTCCGCACCCAGTTCAACCAATGTTTCAATCAACACGGCGGTTTGAATGGTCATGTGCAAAGAACCCATGATGCGGGATCCGGCTAGCGGTTTTTTGTCAGCGTATTCTTTGCGAATCTGCATCAGTCCCGGCATTTCAGTTTCGGCGATGCGTATTTCTTTACGACCAAAGTCGGCGAGTGTGATATCGGCGACGAGGTAATCTTCCAGCACAACAGCTGCTTCGGTACTCATAATATTCTCCTAGTAACAGCCGCGTTTAAACGCTGGCTTTAAGTGCTTCAGCTTTGTCGGTTTTCTCCCATGAGAATTCGACATCTTTACGGCCAAAGTGACCGTAAGCTGCTGTGGCGCGATAAATGGGGCGGCGAAGGTCAAGCATTTCGCGGATACCATAAGGTGTCAGGTCGAAGTGTTCACGGATGAGCTTAGTCAGGGTTTCATGATCGACGTTGCCTGTACCGAAGGTCTCGACGCTGATTGATGTTGGTTGGACAACACCAATGGCATAGGAAAGCTGCACTTCGCAACGTTCTGCCAGACCTGCGGCAACAATGTTTTTTGCGACGTAGCGGCCTGCATAGGCGGCTGAACGATCAACCTTAGAAGGGTCTTTACCTGAGAACGCACCGCCACCATGACGGGCCATGCCGCCATAGGTGTCGACAATAATTTTTCGTCCGGTCAGACCGCAGTCACCAACCGGGCCACCAATAACGAAGTTGCCGGTTGGGTTGATGTGGTACTTGGTGTCTGCGTTAAGCCATTCAGCAGGCAGGATTGGCTTAATAATGATATCCATTACAGCTTCGCGCAGCGCTTCCTGACTGATTTCAGGGTTATGCTGTGTCGAAAGCACCACGGCATCGATACCTACCGGTTTGCCATCAACATAGTTCAGTGTCACCTGACTCTTTGCATCCGGACGCAACCACGGCAGTTCGCCCGATTTACGGACATCGGCCTGGCGTTTAACCAGCTGATGTGACAATGAAATAGCGGCAGGCATTAAGACATCGGTTTCATTGCTGGCATAACCGAACATGAGGCCCTGATCGCCGGCACCCTGTTCACGCGGGTCACCGCGATCAACACCTTGAGCGATATCCGGCGATTGCGCGCCAATGGCATTAAGAACTGCGCAGGATTCGCCATCAAAGCCCATGTCGGAGCTGTTGTAGCCAATATCGAGCACTACATCGCGAACCAGTCGTTCGAAATCGGTTGGGGCTGATGTAGTGAGTTCGCCTGCCAGCATGACGAAACCCGTTTTAACCACGGTTTCTACTGCCACACGGGCGTCGGCATCATGCGCAATAACTGCATCCACTACTGCATCGGATATCTGGTCGGCCATTTTGTCCGGATGACCTTCAGACACGGACTCGGACGTAAATTGGTAGTTGTTTGCCATAGCTAATTTCGTTTCCTGATAATTAAGCAGGCGAGGATTATAAGCGCAGTTTGAGGTGTTAGTGTGACTTTAGTGGTGATGTGGGCGCCTCCGGAACAGACTTTGCTTACTTGAGCGCATCCAGTGGACACTTTGGCTGCATAATTCAGCGATTGGTGTTCATCAATGCCCAATCTGTTTGGCTCGCGGCTTGCTTGTATTGCCAGCCGAGCACAGGTAGGCGACAATGCGCGCCCGTTATCCGGCCCTCCGGCCCCTGACTGTAAAAACGATAAAAAATGGCTGTAAATTCAAAGACCCGCAACAACACCGAGGGTGTATACCCTTCCCGTAGAGACCTTGCTAACGCGATACGCGCCCTTGCTATGGACGCAGTGCAGGCCGCAAATTCCGGTCATCCCGGAGCTCCGATGGGTATGGCTGATATCGCCGAGGTGCTCTGGAATGACTATCTGATCCATAACCCTATGAATCCATTGTGGATTAATCGGGATCGCTTTGTGCTTTCCAATGGGCATGGGTCAATGTTGTTGTATGCGCTGTCGCATCTGAGCGGCTACCCGCTAACAATGGATGAGATCAAAAACTTCCGCCAGCTTGGCTCCCGCACCGCAGGTCATCCTGAATATGAGCCTGAGATTGGTATTGAAACCACCACCGGGCCCTTGGGTCAGGGCCTGACCAATGCTGTTGGTATGGCAGTTGCCGAGAAGGTTCTCGCGGCTCAGTTTAATCGTCCGGGTCACGATGTCATTGACCATCGCACCTGGGTATTCCTCGGTGATGGTTGTTTGATGGAAGGTATTTCGCATGAAGCCTGCTCACTCGCCGGCACCTTAAAGCTGGGCAAGTTAATTTGTTTTTACGACGACAACGGCATTTCAATTGATGGTGAAGTTGACGGCTGGTTTACCGATGACACGCCTGCCCGTTTCGAAGCTTATGGTTGGCATGTGGTTCCGGATGTCGATGGGCACGACCCTAAAGCGCTGCAGGCAGCTATTGATAAGGCTCTGGCATCTGATAAGCCAAGTCTGATTTGTTGTAAAACCATTATTGGTTTCGGTTCGCCGAACAAGCAGGGCACCGAAGCCACTCATGGTGCACCCTTGGGTGAGGCTGAAATTGCGGCTACCCGTGAAGCACTGGCCTGGCCCTATGCACCGTTTGAAATACCCACCGAGATTGGTGCCGCATGGGATGCACGCAGTAACGGTGCTGCGACAGAAGCTGCTTGGAACGATGGTTTTGCGGCGTATCAGAGTGCGTTCCCTGAATTAGCAGCAGAACTGCAGCGACGTATGTCCGGTGAATTGCCGGCTGGGTGGCCCGAAGCAGTTGCGGAAGAGATTGCCAAAATTGCGACATCCGATGCGAAGAATGCAACCCGCAAAGCATCGTTGATTAGTTTGAATGCATTTGCCCCGCATCTGCCTGAGTTGATCGGTGGGTCTGCTGATCTGACCGGTTCTAACCTCACCGAACATTCCGGCTCCAAGTGGCTTACCGGCGATGATGCTGATGCCAACTACATTTCATTCGGTGTGCGTGAGTTCGGTATGGCCGCAATGCTTAATGGGATGGTTTTGCACGGTGGCTTTATTCCTTACGGTGGCACCTTCCTGACCTTCTCTGATTACGCCCGCAATGCGTTGCGCATGGCGGCGCTCATGAAGGTGCAGAATATCCTTGTGTTTACTCATGATTCTATTGGTCTGGGTGAGGATGGTCCTACGCATCAGCCGGTTGAGCACGTAGCAAGCTTGCGCCTGATGCCAAACATGGCGGTTTGGCGTCCGTGTGATACCACTGAAACTGCGGTGGCATGGCAGGATGCCATCGAGCGTCGTGATGGTCCGACAAGTTTAATTTTGTCGCGCCAGGGCTTGGCCCCGCAGGCACGCAATGCCCAGCAGCTTGCCGATATTCGTCGGGGAGGCTACGTATTGTGTGATGCGGACGATGCACAAGCTCTTATCCTTGCAACCGGTTCTGAAGTCGAGCTTGCGGTGGCCGCTGCTGCGGCATTAGCCGCTGATGGGATTAGCGTTCGTGTCGTTTCGATGCCCTGTGTTGAAGTCTTTGAAGCTCAGGACGCTGTTTACCGCGAGTCGGTGTTGCCGGCAGCGCTTGATAAGCGGATTGCTGTTGAGGCTGGTGTCACCAATGGCTGGTATCGCTATGTTGGCATGTCCGGACGCGTCATTGGCCTTGACCGCTTTGGCGAATCAGCACCGGCCGGCGAGCTGTTTGAGAAGTTCGGGTTTACCGTGGACAACGTCAAGTCCGTTGTTAAAGAATTGTTATAGAGCAAATTGATACAAATGGTTTCGTGAAAAAAAGTTCACGTGCAGATTATTTATAAGGCAGAAGCTTGCCTTGCGGAAGAACAATTAGGAGTAAGCAGTAATGGCAGTAAAAATCGCGATAAATGGTTACGGACGTATCGGTAGAAACGTCCTGCGTGCATTGTACGAGAGTGATCGTACCAACGAGCTTCAGATCGTGGCCATTAATGATCTGGGTAATGCCGATACCAATGCACATCTGACTAAGTATGACACCGCCCATGGCGTGTTTGGCTTTGACGTGTCTGTCGAGGGAGATGAGTTGGTAGTCAATGGCGACCGCATTAAGGTATTTGCTGAACGCAACCCTGCCAACTTGCCTTGGGGTGAGCTTGGCGTTGACGTAGTGCTAGAGTGCACAGGCTTCTTTGCCAGCAAAGAAAAGTCGCAGGCACATATTGATGCCGGCGCCAAGAAAGTCGTTATTTCTGCACCTGCGGGTAATGCGGTTGATGCCACTATTGTCTACGGCGTAAACCATATGCTGTTGAAAGCATCTGATACCGTTATTTCAAATGCTTCCTGCACCACTAATTGCCTCGCACCTTTGGTGAAACCATTGCATGAAGCAATTGGTATAGAGAAGGGCATCATGACTACGATTCATGCTTACACCAATGACCAGGTTCTGACTGACGTGTATCACACCGATCTGCGTCGTGCACGTTCAGCCACTATGTCGATGATTCCGACCAAAACCGGTGCTGCGGCTGCAGTCGGCATGGTTTTGCCTGAGCTTGATGGTAAGTTGGATGGCTTCTCGATGCGCGTGCCGACCATCAATGTGTCAGTTGTTGATCTGACCTTTACTGCGTCACGTGATACCACTGTGGATGAAATTAACTCAATTCTTAAAGCTGCAAGTGACGGCCCGTTAAAAGGCGTTCTGGGCTATACCAATGCACCGCTTGTGTCGATTGATTACAACCATAATCCAGCATCTTCAACCTACGATTCAACTATGACTAAAGTGCTTGGCGGCAATCTGGTTAAAGTGTGTTCTTGGTATGACAACGAGTGGGGCTTCTCAAATCGTATGCTTGATACCACGTTGGCACTCATCAACGCCAAGTAACATTAGTTTAGCTTAGGCAGGAAGAGCAGCAGGTATGTCAGTGTTGAAAATGTCAGAGTTGGATATCGCCGGAAAACGGACGATGATCCGATTGGATTTGAATGTTCCGGTTGAAGACGGTCGCGTTACCAGCGATGCCCGGATCAAGGCGACACTGCCGACTATTACAGCAGCGCTTGAAGCAGGCGCTGCTGTAATTTTGCTCTCTCACCTTGGTCGTCCGACTGAAGGGCAGTTCGAGGAGCAGTTCTCTTTAGCCCCTATCGCCCGTCATCTCAGCGTACTGTTGAATCAGGACGTCCGCTTGGTCAGTGACTGGCTGAATGGCGTTGATGTGGCTCCTGGTGAAGTTGTGTTGTGTGAGAACGTACGTTTTAATGCGGGCGAGAGCGCGGATGATGAGGTTTTATCTAAGCGTATAGCTGCGCTGTGTGATGTGTTTGTGATGGATGCTTTTGGCACCGCGCATCGTGCTCAGGCAAGTACCCATGGTGTAGCAAAGTTTGCTTCGGTGGCGTGTGCCGGACCCTTGCTGGTCGCGGAGCTTGATGCTTTGGGCAAGGCAATGGATGAACCCGCCCGCCCAGTTGTTGCTATTGTCGGTGGATCAAAGGTATCGACGAAGCTTACCGTTCTCGAAGAGCTTGCGAAGCATGTCGATTCGATGATTGTTGGTGGTGGTATTGCCAATACATTTATTGCAGCAGCGGGTTACCCTATCGGCAAATCTTTGTACGAAGAAACTATGTTGCCGCAAGCGAAGAAACTGACTGTTGAGTCAAAAATTCCTTTGCCACTTGATGTGGTGAATGCTACAGCATTTAGTGCGGATGCCGACGCTATCCCGCGTGAGTTGGCCGAGACCAAGGCAGATGAAATGATTCTTGACGTAGGTCCGAAAACTTCGGCGCTCTATGCTGAGATTATTGCCAATGCCGGCACTATTGTTTGGAACGGACCACTTGGTGTGTTTGAGATAGATCAGTTTGGTAACGGCACGCAGAAGCTTGGCGAGGCTATTGCGAATAGCAAGGCTTTTAGTATTGCTGGCGGCGGCGACACTTTGGCGGCGCTTGAGAAATATGGCCTGAGTGACAGAATGTCGTATATCTCAACCGGTGGGGGCGCATTCCTTGAGTTTTTGGAAGGCAAGAAGCTCCCAGCCGTAAAGGTTCTGGAGTCTCGAGCTAAATAATCGCCTTTTCGGTTGACCCTATTCTGGGTCCCAGCCGCTTATTCATCTAATCGGTGTT